>DAIUKO010000243.1:0-11753 GCA_036848175.1 Vicinamibacterales bacterium
CGTGGCTCATGCTCCGCGACAAGCCGCAGATGGCGTTGCTGTTTGCGCTCGGCGCTCTCGGGTGCTGGATTGGCGTGTACCTGATGGGACGGCAATCACGCCACGCCGGCCTGTAGACGTGGAGATAACGGAGTTGGACGGAGAGAACGGAGTTCACAAACGGAGAAACTGAGGAACGGAGGATGAACGGAGGCAGAGCAGGCTCGTGGCATTGGCGTCAGTGGGTTTTTTAGTGGAGCGATCACGAAGGTTCGACGCGTGGGCCGGCGAAGCCGGCCCACCAGATGGTGGGGATCGGCCGTGGATACGAGTCGCCGTTCGTATCAGAGCGACTCGTATCCGCGGCCGATTCCCACCATCGGCGCCGCCATGGCGGCGCGCGTCGAACCGCAGCTCCGTTCGTCCTCCGTTCACTCCGTTGCTCCGTTTGTGAACTCCGAGCCTCCGTCAACCTCTGAGTCCTTCGTGCCTTCGTGCCTTCGTGGCGGCTTTGGCGAGCAAGATTCAGATATCGGCCGCCGCACGCCGATGGTAGGCTGCGAAGATGGAGCCACAAACCCTTTCACTGTCGACGTCGGTCGTGCGCGAGAAACTGATTAGCCGCCGATCGAGGCTCGAAACGGCGCGTGCCGGCCTGCCCAATCCGGAACACCTGTCGCGTCTGCTCGCCGAGGTCGACGAAGCGCTCGATAAGATCGCGAAAGACACCTACGGTTTGTGCGAAGCGTGCCACGAGCCGATTGAACCGGACCGGCTGGCCGCCGATCCGCTCGTCAGGAACTGTCTGGATCATCTGACGGCGGCCGAGCGACGCGTGCTCGAGCAGGATTTGGATCTCGCCGGCCGCATTCAGCGTGGATTGCTACCGGCCAGACAGATGGCCTTTGAGGTCTGGGACACCTTCTATCACTACGAACCGCTCGGGCCCGCGAGCGGCGACTACTGCGACCTCATCACGCGCGAGGAGGGCGAGCTTCTCTTCTTCATGGGCGACGTGTCGGGCAAAGGCATCGCTGCGTCGGTGCTGATGGCAAACCTCCACGCGATCTTCCGAACGCTCGTGCCGCTCCGGCTGGAGTTGACGCAGTTGATGGAGCGGGCCAATCGCATCTTCTGCGAGAGCACCGGCGGCGATCATTACGCGACGCTCGTGTGCGGCCGGGCGACGACGGCCGGCGAGGTCGAGATCTGTAACGCCGGCCATTGTCCGCCGCTGTGGATTCGCGACGGGCGTGCGACGCCGCTCGGCGCGACCGGACTTCCGATCGGTCTCTTCGGCCACGTCGAGTACGCCACCGCGCCACTCACGATGACGGACGGCGACGTGCTGCTGCTCTACACCGACGGCGTCACCGAGTCGCGCAATCCGTCGGACGCCGAGTACGGAATCGATCGACTGATACGCGCGACCGTTCGATCCGACAGCACATCTGCGGCGTCGCTCGTCGCCGAATGCCGGACCGACCTCACGGCGTTCCGCGAAGGATCGCCGCGGACCGACGATGTCGCGATCCTCGCCGTGCGGCGGGCGCGCTGAGGGCCCGCGCACGCGGCTGAGCTCGAACCGAACTGATGACTCGCGTAAGATCCTGGAAACACGCTCTTTCCATGATTCTGTCCAGCTTGATCGTAGCCGTCGTGTCGGCGATGGCCGCCTTCTCGATGTCGCTGCCGGCGGCCGCGCCGCCGAAAATCGTCGCGCTCGGCGACAGCCTGACGTCGGGCAGCGGCGTCGGCGAAGAGCGCGCGTGGCCGGCGCTCGTCCAGAAGCATCTCGACGATGACGGCTTCGAGTACACCATCGTCAACGCCGGCGTGTCGGGCGACACGTCGTCTGGCGCGCTGCGACGGTACGATCGGGCGCTCGACGGCGACGTTCGCGTCCTCATCGTCGCGCTCGGTGCGAATGACGGACTGCGAGGCGTACCGGTCGAACGGCTCAAGGACAATCTCGGCCGCATCATCGAGGCCGCGCAGGCGCGCGGCATCGCGGTGCTGTTGTGCGCCATGGAGGCGCTGCCGATTCACGGGTGGGACTACACCGTCGCCTTCCACAAGGCGTACATCGAGCTGGCGAACCGCTACAACGTGCCGCTCGTGCCGTTCTTCCTGATGAACGTCATCGGCAACCCGGAACTGATGCAACCCGATCGCGCGCATCCGAACGCCGCCGGTCACCGCGCGATCGCCGAGAAGATCTGGCCGCACCTCGAGGCGTTGATCGCCAGGCCGGCCGCCAGACATCCGTAGGGCGCGTGCCGCTCGCCCACAGCCTCGCGCGACGCGAACCGACCGCTCGGTTCGCCGCATGCTAGCATCCTCTTCTCGGCAATGCGACCTGTCGGCCACTTCGTCTTCGTACTCATCCTGACGCTCGCGTCGCCGTTCGACGCGGCCGAACCGATTCGCTATCGCCTGTCGTTTCCCGAGGCGCAGCACCGCTGGATGCAGATCGAGGTGCTGTTTCCGGATGTCGCCGCAAGTCCGCTCGAACTGCGGATGAGTCGCTCGTCGCCGGGCCGTTATTCGCTGCACGACTTCGCGAAGAACGTCTACGACGTGCACACGTTCGACAAGAGCGGGCACGAAGTGGAGCCGACGCGCCCGGATCCGTACGGGTGGAACGTCGCCGGCCACGGCGGCAGCGTGACGGTGAAGTACAAGGTGTACGGCGATCGCGTCGACGGCACGTATCTCGCCGTCGACACGACGCACGCGCACATCAACATGCCGGCGGCGCTGATGTGGGCGCATGGATTCGACGATCGGCCCGCGACGCTCGCGTTCGAGCAGCCGGCGGGCATGCACTGGCAGATTGCGACGCAACTGCATCAGGGATCGACGCCGCTCGAGTTCACTGCCCCGAACCTGCAGTATCTGATGGACAGCCCCGTCGAGTTCGGACCGATCGCGATGCGGCAGTTCACGGTCGGCTCGCGCACGTTCCGGCTGGCGCTGCATCACACCGGCAGCGACGGCGATGCCGACCTCTTCGCGAGGGACGCCGAGAAGATCGTCAGGCAGGAAGGCGCGATCTACGGGGAGTACCCAGAGTACGAGCCGGGGACCTACACGTTTCTGATCGATCACCTGCCCTACGCCGACGGCGATGGCATGGAGCATCGCAACAGCACGGTGATCACTGCGTCGAGCGCGAACGGCCGCACGCGGCTCTACGACACCATCGCGCACGAATTCTTTCACTGCTGGAACGTCGAGCGCATCCGGCCGAAAGGGCTCGAGCCGTTCGATTTCGACGCGGCCAACCTGACCGACTCGCTGTGGCTCGCGGAGGGCTTCACGCAGTACTACGGTCCGCTCACGCTGCAGCGCGCCGGGCTGGCCGACGTGTCGGCGACGGTGCGGACGATCGGGCGGCTGATTGACGCGGTCGTCAACGATCCCGGGCGTGCCGTGCGATCGGCGGCCGACATGAGCCGGATGGCGCCGTTCATCGACGGCGGCCGCGCGATCGATCGCACGAACTGGCAGAACACGGTCATCTCCTACTACACCTACGGCGGCGCGATCGCCGCGGCGCTCGATCTCTCGCTGCGCGATCGCAGCGAGGGCCGCGTCTCGCTCGACGACTTCATGCGCGCGATGTGGCAGAAGTACGGCAAGCCGGGCGGCAGCCGCGAGGGCTACGTCGATCGTCCGTATACGATTCGCGACGCAGAGGAGACGCTCGCCGCGGTCAGCGGCGATCGCGAGTTCGCGCACGACTTCTTCGCGAAGTACGTCGAGGGCCACGACGTCGCCGATTACACGCGGCTGCTCGCGCGCGCCGGCTTCTCGCTGCGCAAGCGCGACCGAGGCCGCGCCTGGCTCGGCGACCTGCGGCTGGAGTCGCGAGAAGGTCTTCGCGTCGCCTCGCTGATTGCTCCGAACTGGCCGATCTACGCCGCCGGTCTCGATCAGGACGACGAGGTGCGCGAGATCGACGGCCAGCGGATCAACAGCGACAGCGACGTGAGCGCAATCGTGTCGCGGCACAAGCCCGGCGATCGCATCTCGATCGGTTTCGTCGATCGCACGGGCCGTGCGAAGGACGCGGCGATCACGCTGGCAGAGGATCCCCAGCTCGAGGTCGTCCCCGTTGATTCACCAACCGCGGCGCAGAAGGCATTCCGCGACGCATGGCTTGGACCGAAGCGGTAGCTGGCGCACGCGGGTCGGCACCGGAACGAACACGCGAAGACACATCTATGGCTGTTCCGTGGTTGAGAATTCTCGATGTCGTGATTGGCATGACCGATCTCGCGCGCAGCCGCAAGATTCGCCAGGCGGCCGTACAGAGCGAGCAGATCGACCAGCAGCGACAGCAGTCGATCGAACCGAGCAAAGGCGGCGGCGTGCCGGCCGGGCTCGAAGCGCGGCTCGCCGGCGTCGTGGTCGCCGCGCTGAAGGAGGCGTTCGAGCGCGACACGCGGCGGCTCGAGCTCGAGCGTACGCAGCACGAGGCAGAACGCGAGCGTGCTGAACGTACGCTCCGGCTGGAGCTGCGCCGTCAGGCGGCGGATCGCGAGATCGGCCGGCTGCGGCTGCTCGCCGGCGCCGCGGCGGCGACGTGGCTCGGAACGACACTCCTGGCCGTGCTGTTGCGACGCGATATCGCAGTCGGGCCGCGCGTGGCGATTGGCGGCGGGTGGCTGCTGCTCCTCCTCGCGTTCGCGACGGCGTTCATCGCGCAGTCGCAGGTGGCGGAGGCGCTCAATCGAGACGACAGCCGCCTGGACGCCAGCCCCCTCGGCAGCCTCGCGCTCTGGTTCATCGTGGCCGGGCTGATGCTGGTGGGGTTGGCGATCCTCCTTTCGTAATCCACCGGCTGATTCGCGAGGCTGATGGAACACAGAGGACACAAAGGACACGAAGAACACAAAGAGATGTGATCTCTCAGATCTTTGTGTCTTTGGTTTCCTTTGTGTCCTTGGTTTCCTTTGTGCCCTTTGTGTCCTTCGGAAACAACACACCCGGTGACAGCTTCCACTCGGGATCGATCGCGCGTTTGATGCGCCGCATCTCCTCGATCCCCTCGTCGCCGTACAGCTCCCGTAGCAGCCGCTGCTTGACCGGATTGCGGCCGACGCCATGCTCCGCGAGCGGTGATCCCCCCATTCGAATCACTTCGCGGCCGAACGCGAGAATCGCGTCCTTGCCCGACTCGACGTCGGCGAACGATCGCGGGATGACGTTCGGATGGACGTTGCCGTCCGAGATGTGTCCCCAGACCGCGGCGTCGAGGCCGCGCCGCTGGAACTCCGCGTCGTAGAACGACAACAGCTCCTCGAACCGATCGAACGGCACGATCATGTCGGCCGCGGTTTTCTCGATCCGCCGATCGATCGTCTGCTTGGCGCGGCCGACGCGCGCGTTGACCGCGGCCGGCACCGCTTCGCGGACGGCGAGCAGCTGCGCGGCTCGCGCACGATCTCCCGGTACCGCGATCTCGACGGCGTCGAGGACGCCGGCGCGATCGAGCGCACGACAGAAGCGCACGAGCGGCGTATCGGGCGCACTCTGGTCGCGCGCACGGCCGATCTCGTCGTAGGCGCGGTCGGCGGTCGTCTCTGCCGGCAGTTCGAGCGTGACGAGGAGGGCGATGACCGCCGCGGCCGGAATTGGCACGCCCTCCCGGCGATCGACGCCGTCTTCGCGGAGCAGCGCGAGGCAGCGCGCGTCCATGTGCTCGATGGCGACGACGGGCAGGTCGAACGATGCGCGAAGCGCGCGGACAAAGCTCAGCGCCGAGGATCGATCGGCGAACGGCACGAATGCGAGACACTGCGCCGGCCGCGCCGGCAGCACCCGCAGCGTGACCGCCGTCACGATCCCGAGCGTTCCCTCGGAGCCGATGAAGAGGTCGATCAGGTCCGTCTCGGGTGCGGCGAAGTAACCCGCCGAGCATTTCGGCACGTCGGGCATGCGATAGCGCGGAAGCGGAACCGTGATCGTGCGGTTCGCAGCGGCGATTTCGAACGCATGGGACGCGCGCGGCGCGCCGCGCTCGACGTCGAGAACCTCGCCGTCCGGCAGCACGACGGTCAGCGCGCGCACCCAGTCGCGCGTCGTGCCGTACTTGAACGTCGCCGCGCCCGCGGCGTTGGTCGCGACCGTCCCGCCGACGAACGCACCCATGAATGTCGGCACCGGCGGGTACGACTTGCCGGCCGCGGCCAGCGCAGCGTCGAGATCTGCGAGCGTCACGCCAGCCTGCACGCGCACCCAGTCGTCGCCGATCGCCTCGATGCGGTTCAACCGCGAGGTCGTCAGGATCGTTTCGCCCATCGGCGTCGCGCCGCCGGTGAGCGACGACTGCGCCCCAATCGGAAGGATGGCGCGGCTGGTTCTCAACGCGTCGGCGACGTCGGCCTCGCTGGTCGCGACGATGACGCCGTCAGCGTGACCGCCGGGGAAATGGGCGGCATCTTCGAGGAAGGCCGCCACCACATCCACGTCGCGGCGGGCAGTCGCGGTCCGCGCCGCGCCGTGCGGGGCGCGAGTCCGTATGGCGGTCATCGCGCCATATATAAATAATGTTGCGGCTGGCCCCTATGAGCCGTTGGAAACCCGCGTCAGCCGGAACCGTTCGACGCCCCGATTGTTGACGACGAGGCCGTCGCGCTCGAACGTGATGCGCGTCCCGTTCAATCTGAACTCGTCGCGCGACACCGGCGTCAGCGTCTCGCCGTCGCCCTTGCGAATCCGCAATTTCAACTGATGATCGACGAGCTCGATGGTCCACGGCAGCGTCAGCTCCGGCGTCGAGTAGCGGCCGGCATGCACGCGCAGCTCTGCGTCCGAGAGCTGCGGCGGCGAGGGCGGCGCAGGAGCGGTCGTGCGCGGCGCGGGCGGCTTCAACCCGGCGTCGGCGAGCCAGATCGCGGCGACCGATTCGGCCAGCGCCGTCGGTCCGGAGCTCGACACGTTGCAGAGCGTGATGATCGAGGTGTGCCGATCCGGAAACCGCATCAACTCCGCGCGGTAGCCGGCCCACGATCCGCCGTGCGACACGCGCTTCAGTCCACCGTAGGTGCCGACCGACAGTCCGAGCCCGTAGTCGTGCGCCTTGCCGTCGTTCAGGCGTCCGACGGTCTGCATCGCGGCGATCGCTCGCGCATCGCCGACCTTCGGCGCGTAGAAGTTCTCGTCCCATCGCGCGAGATCCTCGACGGTGGTCTGCACGGCGCCGTCGCCGGTCTGGTTCCAGTCCGACATGTTGACGCGAAACCCGCCGCCGGATTTCGAATCGCGAGGTGAATAGGCAGTGGCGCGGCTCGGCACGACCCGCGTCGTGTCGTCGAGGTACTGCGTGCTCGTCATGCCGAGCGGCACGAAGATCCGATCGTGCGCGAACGACGCCAGCGACTGCCCGGATGCACGTTTGACGATGATCGAGGCGAGAAAGAAGCCGGTGTTGCTGTAGCGCCACTCCTGACCTGGAGAGAAGTTGACGCCGCGCTGCCGCGCGATCAGGTCGAGCGCGTCGCGATCGTCGGTGAAATCCGCCGTGTCGTGTCCGTCGAATTCGAGCAGATCGGTGTAATCGCGAAGGCCGCTCGTGTGCGTGAGGAGATGGCGGATGGTGATTCGCTGGCCGTAGTCCGGCACTTCGGGCAGGAACCGCCGAATGTCGTCGTCGAGCGAGAGCTTGCCGTCGCGCTCGAGCAGCAGCAGCGAAAACGCGGTGAACTGCTTCGACGTCGAGCCGATGTCGAAGACCGTTTTCGGGGTGATCGGCACGTCGAGCTCGAGGCTGGCCCGGCCGTAGCCGCGCTCGTACGCGATCCTGCCGTTCTGCGCGATGGCGAGCGCACAGCCTGGCGCCGGCGACGCCGTGAACCGCGAGAAGATCTCGTCGACGCGCGCCTCCGGTCCGGCGGTCGGCCCCGCCGAGCTCGACAGCGCTTTGATCAAGCGGTACTGAAACTGCAGCCCTTCGAAGAACTGCTTCACGCCGACGCGTTCGTCGCGGCCGTGCGCGCGCACGTCGTCCATGTCGCCGAAGGTGCCGTCGATGCCGTAGGTCGGAATCTCGCCGTTGCGCAAGTACAGGCCGTCGGTCGCGCCGGTGCTCATCACCGGCACGACGACCGTCCCCGGGAACATCTCTTTGGTGAGCGATTCCACCGCGTTCATCACGTCAGGCCGCAGCGGCGACGGCTTGCTCGGGTTGGCTTCGCCGACAAATGAGATCTTGATCTGCGAGTCGGCGACGATCTCGACGAGCTTGTCCCGCACCGAGGAGGGCGAGACGCCGGGCAGGATGCGGCAGTTGACGTTGGCCGTCGCCAGCTGCGGCAGCGCGTTGTTCGCGTGGCCGCCGGCAAGGCGGGTGGCGACGCACGTGGTCCGCATCATCGAGTTCCAGTACGGCACCGCCGCCGAGAGGCGCGCCGCCGCGGCCGGATCCGGCGTCGCCCGTGCAACCGCGCGCATGTCGGCGGCGACCTTGGGATCGCTTTCGACCGAGGCCGAGCGCTCGAAGTAGGCGCGCGTCACCTCGTTCAGCTGAACCGGGAAGTCGAACTTCGCCAGACGCGCGAGCCCGTCGGAGAGGTGATAGATCGCGTTGTCCTTGACCGGCAGCGAGCTGTGGCCGCCCGCGTTGGTCACCTCGAAGCGGAAGTCCTGAAACACTTTCTCGCTGGCCTGGACCTCGTTGGTCAGGTACTTCCCCTTGCGCATGTTGCCGCCGCCGCCTTCGTTGATGGCGAACTCGGCGTCGATGAGATCGCGGTGATTCTTGACGAGCCAGTCGACGCCGTTGAAGCTGCCGCCTTCCTCGTCCGACGTCAGCGCGAGAATCAAATCGCGATCGGGCCGGTAGCCTTCCTCCTTCAACCGGATCAGGTTGGCGACCAACTGCGCCGCCATCGCCTTGTCATCGCTCGTGCCGCGGCCGTAGAAGAACCCATCCTTCTCGAGGAAGACGAACGGATCGAACGACCAGTCCTCGCGCTTCGCTTCGACGACGTCGAGGTGGGCGAGCAGCAGCAGCGGCCTGCGTGCACCGCTGCCGCGCCAGCGGAACACGAGATTGCCTTTTCGCGGATCCGGGCCGAGCACCTGGATGTCGGAGGCGGGGAATCCGGCGGCCTTCAACCGCGCCGCCATCGCTTCGGCGGCCTGTGTGTTGTTGCCGACCGAATCGGTCGTGTTGATCTCGATGAGCTCTTTGAAAATCTCGCGGGCGCGCACGTCGTTCGATCCGGTTTGCGCGGTCGCTGGAGACGACGACGCGAGTGCCAGGAGCAAGACGCCGGCGGTCGCGGCTAGGGTTCGCATAATCGAACTATACTTTTGATCGATGAAATTTGCGCCGGAGTACGTCACCTACGTACTCAACGAAAACTTCGAGGACGCCAAGGAATTGTTCCTCGCGCCGCTGATGGCGATTCACTACGCGCACCTGGCGATGCTCGCGGCGCAGGGCATCGTGTCGGCCGACGATGCGCATCGCATTCGAGAGGCGCTCGATTCGGTGTCGATCGACGAGGTCCGCCGCGCGCGCTACGACGGCAGCTGCGAGGATCTGTTCTTCTACGTCGAGCGTTTGATCATCACGGCGTGCGGCGAGGACGCCGCCGGCCGGCTGCATACCGCGCGGTCGCGCAATGACATCGACATGACGATGTACCGGATGCGGCAGCGCGAGTTCATCCTGGGTCTGCTGGCGGCGACGTTCGAGCTGCGGCGCACCCTGCTCGATCTCGCGGATCGGCATCGCGAGACGATTCTCGCCGTGCACACGCACACGCAGCGCGCGCAGCCCACGACCGTTGCCCACTATCTTCTGGCGATGATCGAGCAGCTCGAGCGCGACGGGTCGAGGTTGAAGGGCGCCTACGATCGCACCAATCGCAACCCGCTCGGATCGTGCGCGATTACCGGCACCGGCTTTCCCATCGATCGACAGGCAACGTCCGAGCTGCTCGGCTTCTGCGGGCCGACCGGCAACACCTACGGCAGCATCGCGACGGTGGACTACCTGCTCGAAAGCACCACCGCCTCCGCCGTGTTGCTCACCGGGCTTGGCCGCTTCCTGCAGGATCTGCTGCTCTGGTGCACGGCGGAATTCGACTACCTGCGGCTGGGCGAGGGCTACGTGCAGTTCAGCAGCATCATGCCGCAGAAGCGCAATCCGGTCGCGCTCGAGCACGCGCGTGCGATTGCCAGCAAGGCGCTCGGGCAGGCGCTGGCCATCGTCACCAGCGTCCACAACACGCCGTTCGGCGACATCGTCGATACCGAAGATGATCTGCAGCCGCTCGTGTTCGCGATGTTCCGAGACGCGACGCGCGCCGTGAAGCTCGTCGCTGCGGCGATGACCAGCGCGGAATTCGACGCGGCGCGGCTCGAAGCGCGCGCCGCCGACGGATGGACGACGCTGACCGAGCTGGCGGATACGCTCGTCCGGGATCATGGTCTGCCGTTCAAGAGTGCGCACGGCATCGCGAGCCGGCTGATTGCGGCGCGTCAGCGCGACAGCACGCGGCCGCTGTCGGAATCGCTGGCGGAGGCGTCACGCGAGGTTCTCGGGGCGCCGCTCGCGTACTCGGACGCGCAGCTGACGGAGATTCTCAGCCCGCGGCATTTCGTCAACGTGCGCAGGACTCCGGGCGGTCCGGCGCCGGAAGAAACCGCGCGCGCCGCCAGCGCGTCGCACCAGCAGCTCGAGGCGGACGAGAGCTGGTGGACGAACGCCACCAACGCGCTGGCGGACGCCGAACGAAAGCTCGCCGAACGAAGCGCACGTTTGTGATCCCGCGCGTGGGAGCCCTTCGACTCGCCGCTCATGCTGAGCTTGTCGAAGCATGAGCGTCTCGCTCAGGATGCACCCGTCGAACGACGAGCTCGTCTTTCGACAAGCTCAGGACGAGCGCTGATGCAACCGATGACTCGCACCTACATCCGCGTCGTCATCCTCGAGGCCCTCATCATCACGCTCCTCTGGATCGTCGGCCGTCTGTATTCATGACGATCGTCGACTGGGGAGTCGTCATTGCCTATGTGACGTGGATCGTCGTCGACGGACTGCGGCGATCCAAGGGGACCGACAAAGTCGACGGGTATTTCCTCGCGAACCGATCGCTGCCGTGGTGGGCCGTCGGACTGTCAGTGATGGCGACGCAGATGAGCGCCGTCACCATCGTCGGCACGACGGGGCAGGCCTATCTCACCGGTCTTCGCTTCATCCAGTTCTACTTCGGCCTGCCGATCGCGATGGTCATCCTGTCGCTGACTGTCGTCCCCTTCTTCACGCGCGCGCGCGTCTACACCGCGTACGAGTATCTCGAGCGCCGCTTCGACGCGCGGACGCGGTCGCTGGCGAGCTTCCTGTTCCTGGTCGGACGCGCGATGTCGCTCGGCGTGACGCTGGCAGCGCCGGCGGTCGTGATGTCGGCGATCCTCGGCTGGACGCTGCCGGTCACGATTCTCGTCATCTGCGTGCCGATGATCGTCTACACCACCCTCGGCGGCGTTCAAGCCGTCGCCTGGACCGACGTCAAGCAGATGTTCATCGTCGTCGGCGGCATGTCGGCCGCGGTCGTGGTTCTGCTCTACGGCATCCTGCCGCACGTGAGCCTCAACCAGGCGCTGCAGCTCGCGGGCGCGACCGGACGGCTGCGCGCCGTCGATTTTCAGTTCGATGTCAGCCAGCGCTACACGTTCTGGTCGGGGATGATCGGTGGGTTGTTCCTGATGCTGTCGTACTTCGGCTGCGATCAGAGCCAGGTGCAGCGCTACCT
>DAIUKO010000244.1:0-3509 GCA_036848175.1 Vicinamibacterales bacterium
GCCGGTTCTCGCGTTTCTCATCGTCGTTCTCGCCGTCACCGCCGGCGCGCGGCCTGTCGGCGCGCAAGTGCTCTACGGGTCGATTGTGGGAAATGTCCACGACTCGACCGGCGCCACGCTGCCGGGCGCGACGGTCACGATCCTCCACGAAGAGACCAAGCTCACGCGCGAAATCACGACGGACTCCGTCGGCGGCTACACGTTCACGGCCGTTCCAACCGGGACGTACGTCGTGAAGGTGTCGCTGACCGGCTTCCGGACGTTCACGCGGCCGAACGTGCCCGTGACGCTCAATACCGTGACGCGCGTCGACGCCGCGCTGCCGGTGGGCGAGATCGCCGAGACGGTGACCGTCGTCGGCGAGTCGCCGCTCCTGCAGACCGATCGTGCGGAGGTGCGGGCCGAGCTCAGGGAGCGGGATCTGCGCGAGCTGCCCGTGCCGATCGGCCGGAACTACCAGCGCCTCTTCAAAGTCCTCCCCGGCTTCAGTCCGCCCGAAGACGCGCACTCGATTCCGTCGAACCCGTCACGCGCGCTGGTCTTCAACGTCAACGGCGCGAGCCGCAGTTCGAACAACACGCGGATCGACGGCGTCAGCACGACGAACGTCTGGCTGCCGCACGTCGCCGCCTATGTGCCGGCGCTCGAATCGCTCGAGACCGTGAACGTGGTCACCAACAGCTTCGACGCGGAGCAAGGGCTGGCGGGCGGATCCGTGATCAACGTTCAGATCAAGAGCGGCACCAACAAGCTGTCGGGATCGGCGTTCGAGTACCACACCAACGAGAAGCTGCGCGCGCACAACTACTTCGATCCGCCAGGGACGGAGAAAGGCCGGTGGCGGTACAACCAGTTCGGCGGCACGGTCGGCGGTCCGATCGTCCGCAACAAACTCTTCTACTTCGCCAGCTATGAGGGCACGCGCGATCTCCGAAACGCGAGCGTGACGGTGTCCGTGCCGACCGCTGCGCTGCGCCGCGGCGACTTGTCCGCCTCGCCGACCCTGATCTACGACCCGAGGACGGGCAATCCCGACGGCTCCGCACGAACGGCGTTTCCGGGCAACATCGTCCCGCCGGATCGGATCGATCCGATCGCGCAAAAAATCATCGCGTTGCTGCCGCTTCCGAACGTGCGAGGTCCCGACGGTGCGATTCCCGAGACCAATAACTACTTCAACCAGTCGCCGTTCGAATTCAACCGATGGACGCTCGATACGAAAGTGAACTGGAACGCGACGCCGAAGCTGAACATCTTCGCGCGTTACAGTCACCTTGATTTCTGGACGTACAACGAGACGGTCTACGGCAAACAGCTGCAGGGGCGGCCGATCACTCTGCCAGGCAATCCCGGCACCGGCGCTGGAAATACCTATAACTTCTCGGCGGGCGCAACCTACACGCTCTCCAACACGATTGTGGCCGATGCGCACTTCGGATACGTCCGCCAGTCCACCAACGTCGAGCACTCAGACATCACGGATCAATATAAGGGCCTGGACTTCCTCGGGATTCCAGGCACGAACGGGCCGCGCCGCTTCGAAGGCGGGATGCCGCTGTTCGATTTCGACGTGTACGAAGACGTCGGCATCTCCGAGCGGTACATGCCGTATTACCGCGACGACGATCAGTACCAGACGGTCGTGAATTTGAACTGGCTGAAAGGGAGCCACAATTTCCGCTTCGGCACGGACATCTACTTTCAGGGGCTGAACCACACGCAGCCGGAGTTGAGCGGGACGTACTACACCGCGCGCGGCGGCTTCCAGTTCCGGAGCAACCCCACGCTCGTCCAAGGCGGGCCCGCCGGGAACCAATTCAACTCATGGGCCGCATTCCTGCTCGGTCTGTCCAACGAATTCGGACGCCTGCTCGAAGTCGACGATCCGTACACGACGCGGATGCAGAGCTACAGCCTCTACGCGCGCGATCAGTGGCAAGTCGGATCGAAGATGACCGTGTCGTACGGGGCGCGCTGGGAATACTTCCCCATTCCGACGCGCGCCGACCGCGGCCTCGAGCGCTACAACCCGAACACGAACATGATCGAGATCGGTGGAATCGGCTCGGTGCCGACCGATCTCGGCATCAAGATCGAAAAGGGGCTGATCGCGCCGCGTTTCGGCGTCACCTACCGCGCCAGGCCGTCCCTCGTCATGCGCGCCGGCTTCGGAATCACCAACGATCCGTACTCGCTGGCGCGGCCGCTGCGGACGAACCATCCGGTCCTCATCAACCTGGTGGTGCCCTCGGCGAGCTCGTGGACGTGGGCCGGACGCGTGGCCGACGGTATCCCCGCGATTCCCGCGCCGAGCCTCGGCAGCGGCATCATCCCGATCGACGGCAACGTCACGGCGTTCACGCTGCCCGACGAGTTCAACCGCGGTTACATCCAGTCGTTCAACGTCGCCGTCCAGAAGGAGCTCAAAGGAGGATGGGTCGCGGAGGCGGCGTACGTCGGCACGCGCCAGATCGATCAGCTCGGATTTCGTGAGCTGAACTGGTCGCCCATCGGCGGTGGCACCGCGGGCCGGCAGCTGAGCCAGAAGTTCGGGCGAACGGCGCAGACACGAGTGGTCGCGCCGATCGGCGATTCACACTACGACGCGCTGCAAACGCGCCTCGACCGGCGCTTCGCGAACGGATTTCAGCTGGGCGTCAGCTACACGTTGTCGAAGTCGATGGGCATCGAGGGCGCGCCCAACAGCGACGGCACCGCGTTGATCCAGATTCCCCAGTACTACGACTTGAATCGCGCGCTCAGCTCGTTCGATCGCACGCACAACCTGAACATCTCCAACATCGCCGAGCTGCCGTTCGGTCCCGGACGGCGCTGGCTCACAGACGGTGTCATGGGCGCGATCGCCGGCGGCTGGCAGGTGAACAACGTGCTGAGTTTCTTCAGCGGCACACCGTTCAACGTCACCGCGTCGGGCACGTCGCTGAATGCGCCGGAGAGCAGTCAGCGCGCCGACCAGGTCGTCTCCGACCCCAAAGTGCTCGGCGGCATCGGCCGCGGCAATGCGTACTTCGATCCCCTGGCGTTCAAGCCGGTCACCGAGGCGCGGTTCGGGACCGCCCCGTTTCGCGTGCTGCGAGGCCCCGGCGTCGCGAATTGGGATCTCGGCGTGTTCCGGCAGTTCGACCTGCCGCGTAGCATGAACGTGCAGCTGAGAATCGAAGCGTTCAACGTGCTCGACAGTCAGTGGTTCTCGAACCCTGGCGGCAACGTGTCGAACCTGCGCCTCAATCCGGATGGAAGCGTGCGCGACCTGAACGGATTCGCGGAAGTCGTTGAGTCCACTAACGAGCGGCAGGTGCGAATCGGCCTGAGATTCGGCTGGTAACCGGCGCGGCGACGTGAGAGCCCCGGCGGCGAAGCCGGGGCTTCACGACTGCTGTGATCGGTCAGAACGGTACCGTCTGTTGCTCCATCGGCGCCGCACAGCTTACCTCCCGCGGAATTCGTTTCGCGTCAGGTAACCGCATTCCGCATCACAGCCGCGACTA
>DAIUKO010000244.1:3609-11748 GCA_036848175.1 Vicinamibacterales bacterium
CCGCCGATCTCGACGGTGACGGCGACGAAGACCCGCGGCGTGTCATAAAAACGCCCCAGGGCCCTCACGGGAACAAGCCGTAGACGTCCTACGTCAAAGCCGTAGACCGTCTATGACTATGGCCAACAAATCCGACGGACAACGCCTCGAGTTGCTCCAGGGCACCCTCGACATGCTGGTCCTGCGGATCCTGCAGTGGGGCCCGCAGCACGGCCACGGCATCGGCCAGGCCATCCGCGCGCAGTCCGACGACCTCCTCAAGGTTGAAACCGGCTCCCTCTACCCCGCGCTGCACCGGCTCGTGAAACGCGGCTGGCTCAAGGCCGAATGGGGCGTCAGCGAGGCGAACCAGCGCGCGAGGTACTACCAGCTGACCGCCACGGGAAAAGCGCAGCTGTTGCGCGAGCAGGACCGCTGGTCTCAGCTGGTGGATGCGATCGGACGCATCATGAACCCGGCGCCTGCGAGCAAGCCGTAGCGCATGCGGCCCAACATCCCCGACAACGACGATCTCGACGAAGAGATTCGCGGACACCTGGCGATCAGCATCAAGGAACGCATCGATCGCGGCGAGGATCCGGCATCGGCGCGCCTGGCGGCGCTGAAGGAATTCGGCAACGTCACGCTCACGCGCGATTCCATCCGAGGCGTCTGGCGCTATCGCTGGCTCGACGCGGCAGAAGCCCTCGCACGCGACATCCGGTTCGCGATGCGCTCCCTGCTGCGTGCGAAAGGACTGGCCGCCACCGTCGTCGTGACGCTCGCGCTCGGCATCGGCGCCAACGCCGCAATCTTCAGCGTCGTCCGCGGCGTGCTTCTCCGGCCTCTCGTCAATCGCGACGAAGATCGGCTGCTCTACATCCGCCAGAGCGCGCCGGGCATCGGTGCCGCGAACATGACGTTCTCGGTGCCCGAAGTCAACGACTTCAAGTCACGCGTCCGGACGATCAACGCCTTCGGCGACTTTTCCACGGTCGACTTCACGCTGATCGGCCTCGGCGGCGAGCCGCGCGTGGTGAAAGCGGGCGTCGTCGGTGGCGAGTTCTTCGACGTGATGGGCCTTCGTCCGGTCCTCGGCCGCCTCCTGAACGCGCACGACGATGGTCCCAAGGCGGCGGGCGCCGCGGTGCTCACGTACAGGTTCTGGACCACGTCGCTCAACAGCGATCCGAGTGTGATCGGCAAGACCGTTCGCCTCGGGCCTCGCACGGCTACTGTGGTCGGTGTCCTCGAGCCGTCGGTGCCGTATCCGGCTGACACCGAGATCATCGCGAACGTGGTGACGAGCCCGCATCACCTCGGCGCCACGATGGTCACCAGCCGCGTCCATCGCATGACGGAGCTCTTCGGCCGCCTCGCGCCGGGCGGCTCGTTCGAAGCGGCGCGCGCCGAACTGACGGCGGCGCACGCGGCCATGATGCGCGAACACCCCGAGGCGTACTCGGCGAAGGCCAACGTCCAGCTTCGCGTCACGAAGCTTCGCGATCAGATCGCGGCGCCGGCGCGAACCATTCTGATCGTATTGCTCGCCGCCGCCGCCGTCGTCTTCGTCATCGCGTGCTCGAACGTCGCCAACCTGATCCTCGCCCGCTCGGTACGTCGCGAAGGCGAGCTCGCCGTGCGCGCCGCACTCGGCGCCGGCCACGGCGCGCTGCGGCGCACGCTGCTCGCCGAGAGCCTGGTGCTCTGCGGCGCCGGCGCCGTTCTGGGGGTGGCGCTCGCGCGGCCGCTCGTCGCGATGGTCAGCGGGTACGCCGCGCGCTTCTCGATCCGCGCGCTCGACGTCACCGTCGATGTCAGCGTGCTGTGGGTTGGCGCCGGCCTCGCGATGGCCGCCGCGGTGCTGCTCGCGTATGTTCCACGCCTGCCGTCTCCGCAGGCGCCTGCGGGTCTCGGCCTGGCGAACGGCAGCGTCCGAATCACGCCGGGCACGAACCGCCGCCTGCGTCTTTTCGCGACCACGCAGATTGCGTTCTCGTTCGTGCTGCTCGCCGGCGCGGGCATGCTCCTCGCGACACTCGTCAACATGTCGACGGCGAACACGGGCTACGACATGCGGCAGGTGATGGCCGTCGACATCCCGGCGTCAGTGACGGGCCTCGGCGACCCGAAGGCGATCAATTTCTATCAGGAAGCGACGCGGCGCATCAGGGCTCTGCCCGGCGTCGAGGGCGTCGCGGTCGGGAGCACCGTGCCCTGGCGCGATGGCGGCAGTCTCCTGCACTTCCAGTTCACCGTCGAGGGCTACAAGCCCGCGGACGGCGAAGAGAATCCGCGCGCGCGGATGCGCATGACCTCGCCTCACTTCTTCGCCGTGCTCGGCGTTCCGGTGCTCGCGGGGCGCGACTTCACCGATGACGACCGTCGCGGAACCGAACCGGTGACGATCGTCAGCCAGACCCTGGCACAGCGGATGTTCCCGAACGGGGACGCGGTGAACCGGCACCTGACGTGGACCGATCCGGTCTTCGGCATCTACGGGAAGCCGGTGCCGAGCCGCATCGTGGGCGTCGTCGCCGATGTGGACGATGAGAACGTCGTGCCGGGAGCGGCGCTGACGGTCTATCAGCCGGTGTGGCAGATGGGCGTGGCCGGCCGTCTCTTCGTACGTGCCGCCGGTGATCCGTACACGCTCGTGCCTTCGATGACGCGCGTCATCCGCGAGATTTCGGCGGAGCAGCCGGTGGAACGCGCCGCGACGCTCGAGGACGTGCGCGCCGAGGTGTTGTCGCCCGAGCGCGTGAACGCTTTCGTGTTTTCGGGATTCGCCGGCATCGCGCTGTTGATCGCCGTCGTGGGCGTGGCGGGCGTGCTCGCGTTCTCGGTGAGCGCGCGCACGCGCGAGTTCGGTATCCGGCTGGCTGTCGGCTCCGCACCGCGTCAGCTGCTGGCCCGCGTGCTCTCCGAAGGCGTGCGAATTGCCGCGATCGGAATCGCGGCCGGCGCCGCCGGCGGCTACGCGCTCGCAGGTATCGCTGCGAAGTTCTTCGAGCAGGTGCAACTGCCGGGCGCGTTGCCCGTGGTTGGCGCGACCGCAGTGCTCATCGCCGCGGCGATCGTCGCATCGCTGACCCCTGCCGCGCGCGCCTCGCGTGTCGACGTGCTGCAAGCACTCCGATCCGAGTAGTCATCATGCAACTGCTGTTGCCGATACACATCCTCGCGGGCGGCATCGGACTCATTGCCGGCTACGTCGCGCTCTTTTCGGCGAAGGGGGCCACGCTGCACCGCAAGACCGGGCTGCTGTTTGTCGTGGCCATTGTGACGCTGTCGCTTACGGGCGCGTTGGTGGCGTTCCTGAGCGCCTCGTCGGTCTCAGTGGTCATGTTGTATTGGCTCTGGCGCCTCCGCGTCAGACAGTCTCTTCGCGGTATCGCGAGCGTCAGTGCACCTGAGGCAATCTGAAATGACGAACCAGTCCGACGAACCGACTCCTCGAAAGCCGCTTCGGTTGTGGCCCGGCGCGGCCGCCGCCGTGCTGATACTGCTCGCCATGGTCGCCGTCCCCCTCGTCATGCCCGAATTCATGATCTTCGGGATGTTGGGTGGAGTCGTCGGCGGAATGGTGATCGTCCTGTGGTGGGTGTTGTTCAGCCGGGCGCCCTGGTCCGAGCGCATTGGCGCCGTCGTCGTGATGGTCGTCGCGGTATTTGCGACGAGAGCGATCGTTCACCCATCCATCGCGAATGCGGGGATGAACCGGATGATGCCCATCTTCTCCATCCCCATGATGGCGCTGGGGCTGGTCGCGTGGGCCGCAGCGAGCCGGCGTCTCTCCACCGGACTCCGCCGCATCTCGATGGTCGGCGCCATCCTGCTTGCTTGCGGACTCTTCACCCTCGTGCGCACCGGTGGCGTCACCGGCGATGGCATTTCCGATCTCCACTGGCGGTGGACGCCAACGCCCGAGGATCGGCTGCTGGCCCAGGCCGGCGACGAGCCCCTCGTTCTTGCTCGGGGCGAGCCGAAGCCGCTCCCGCCGTCGACGGTTCCGCCGGCGGCTCCAGCCGCAGCGGAAACTTCCAAGGAATCGCCGGCCGCCAAGCCGGCAGCGGCCGCGACGCCTGCATCAATTTCGGAAACCGAGCCCGCGATTCCGGCCGTTGTTCCGACCAAGGCTGAGTGGCCAGGCTTTCGCGGACCCAACCGCGACAGCATCGTTCGCGGCGTGCAGATCAAGACCGACTGGTCTGCATCTCCGCCCGTCCAGATGTGGCGCCGGCCGATCGGACCGGGCTGGTCATCCTTCGCGGTGCGCGGCGATCTCCTCTACACGCAGGAGCAGCGCGGCGACGACGAAGTCGTCTCTTGCTACAAGGTGAGCACGGGCGAGCCGGTGTGGCGGCATCGCGACGCCGTCCGCTTCTATGAATCGAATGGCGGCGCCGGTCCGCGCGGCACACCGACGCTGAGCGACGATCGCGTCTACACAATGGGCGCGACAGGCATACTGAACGCGCTCGACGCCAGCAACGGCAAGGTCATCTGGTCGCGCAATGCAGCGTCCGACACCGGCAGGAAGATTCCGGATTGGGGCATCGCGAGCTCTCCGCTGATGGTCGATGACCTCGTGGTCGTCGCCGTGTCCGGTACGCTCGCCGCCTACGACATCGCCACCGGCAAACCGCGCTGGGTCGGTCCTCAGCACGGCGGCAGCTACAGCTCGCCACAGCTCGCGACGATCGATGGAGTGCGACAGATCCTTCTGCTGAGCACACCCGGCGCGGTCAGCGTCGCGCCGGCTGACGGCGCGCTGTTGTGGGAGTACTCGTGGGAAGGTGGCGCGATCGTGCAACCGGCGCTCACGCCGGATGGCGGCGTTCTGATCAACGCGATGAGCATGATGGGCGGCATGGGCACGCGCCGCCTGGCGGTCGCGCACGGAGACGGTGGATGGACGGTCGAGGAGCGCTGGACGTCGAATGGTCTGAAGCCGTACTTCAACGACTTCGTCATTCACAAGGGCCACGCCTTCGGCTTCGACGGCAACATCCTCGCGTGCATCGATCTCCAGGACGGCAAGCGCAAATGGAAAGGCGGACGCTTCGGCAACGGGCAGCTCGTGCTGTTGCCCGATCAGGACCTGCTGTTGGTGACATCGGAGGACGGTGAGCTGGCGCTGGTCAGCGCGACCCCCGACAAGTTCACGGAGCTCGCACGGCTCGAGGTGCTCAAGAGCAAGACGTGGAACCACCCGGCATTGATCGGCGACACACTCCTGGTTCGCAACGGCGAGGAGATGGCCGCGTTCCGCCTCTCCCTCGCGGATCGGTGAGAGGATTCGCGGTCAGATTCTGCCAGGTGCCGCCGCGATCTGGTGAGACGAATACCCCGGCGTACGGTGAGAGAGATCAGTTTCGCGTGAGTCGATCTCTGTCCCGGGCGCAGGGCGGATTGCCTGCGAATTGATTTCGGAACCTCAGCCTCGCGGCAAACTGCACACCTGCCGGGGGTTGAGCTGTCGAAGCGGTTCCTTGCCCTCAAGCGTGGTCAGCGTCATTCGCCGCTCGGAACGCGCAGGTTCATGCTTGAACTCACCGCCTTGCCCGTGCGACCCTCACGCGGGTGCGCCGCTCTGTCGGCGCGGGTTCGCACTCGAGCCGCGGGCGCTGGGAAGGAGCGATGACAGCGCGATCCGGACGAATCCGACGAGTGGGCTGCGCACTGGGCGTCCTGGCCGCGTCGGTCGCTGCAGCAGGCAGTCAGTCCGCCTTCTCGTCATCTGAGCAGAACCGCGCGCTTCTCGATCGCTACTGTGTCACCTGCCACAACGACCGCCTGAAGACGGCGAACCTCTCGCTGCAGGGGCTCGATCTGACGAAGGTGGCCGAACGGGCCGACCTCTGGGAAAAGGTGATCCGCAAGCTGCGCGCCGGCGTCATGCCGCCGCCCGACTTGCCGCGGCCCGCGCTCGTCGAGTACGAGGGGCTCCGCGATTTCCTGGAGGGCGAGATCGATCGCGCGGCGGCAGGGAAGGGAAGTCCCGGTTCGATCGTGCTCCACCGACTGAACCGCACCGAGTACGCCAACGCGATTCGCGATCTGCTCGACCTGCGGGTCGACGTGGCTGCGCTGCTTCCGCCCGACGATTCGGCCAACGGCTTCGACAACATTGCCGGATCGCTGAGCATCTCGCCGACGCTGCTGGAGTCGTACGCCACGGCCGCGGCGCGCGTCGCCCGCATGGCGGTCGGCTACTGGAAGTCTCCCACCGAAGCCACCTACCTTGCCGCGAGTGACGCCTCGCAGAATCAGCGGCTCGAGGGCATGCCCTTCGGCACGCGCGGCGGCATCGTCGCGCGCCACGATTTTCCAGCCGATGGTGAATACAAGTTCTCGATTCAGAATTTCGGCATCGGCAGCTTCGTTCCCGGCGAGCAGCTGGCGCTGATCGTCGACGGCGAACGTGCGCACGTCTGGCCCTATCGGGGCGTCGGCCTCGCGGTGGGGATGACAGCGGACACGGACGGGACGCTCGAGGTCACTGTCCCCGTCCGCGCCGGATCGCGTCTGGTGGGCGCGACGTTTATCGCCACCAATTACCGCCCCAGCCTCGACATCATTCGCCAGTACGATCGCAAATCGCTCGAGAACAACACCATTCCGCAACTGCAGTACTACCCGGCCATCGGATTCATCCGCATCCAGGGTCCGTTCAACGCGCAGCGGCCGGAAGACTCGGCGAGCCGGCGAAAGGTGTTCACCTGTCATCCGACGCAGCCGGCGCAACAGGGACCTTGTGCAAAACAGATCCTGACCACGCTCGCGCGCCGCGCCTACCGTCGTCCGCCGACCGCGCACGATCTCGCGACGTTGATGACGTTTTTCGACGAGGGGCGCAAGGGCGCGACCTTCGACGACGGCGTCGAGTACGCGCTGCGGTTCCTGCTCGCCAGCCCGCAGTTTTTGGTCCGCGCGGAACACGAGCCGGTGGCCGCGCGTGCGGGGCAGCCGTACCGCATCAACGATCTCGAGCTGGCATCGCGGCTCTCGTTCTTTCTCTGGAGCAGCATCCCCGACGACGTGCTGATCGGCCTCGCGAACGAGGGGCGATTGAGCGATCCGAAAGTGCTGGAGCCGCAAGTGCGGCGGATGCTCGCCGATCCGCGCTCGGATTCGCTGGTCTCGAGCTTCGCGCAGCAGTTGCTCTATCTGCGCAACCTGCCGGCCACTTCACCCGACGGCCTCTTCTATCCCAACTGGGACGACGAGCTGCGACAGAGCTTGAAGCGTGAGTCCGAGCTCTTCTTTGAGAGCATCGTGCGTGAGGACCGCAACATCCTCGACCTGTTGACCGCTGACTACACGTTCGTCAACGAGCGGCTGGCGCGCCACTACGGCATTCCCAACGTCTACGGATCGCGCTTCCGCCGCGTCACGCTGCCGGCGGAGATGGACTATCGGCGCGGCCTGCTTGGCAAGGGCAGCTTCCTCGCCGTCACCTGGACGCAGAACTTCCGCAGCTCGCCGGTCAAGCGCGGCGCGTGGGTGCTGGAGAACATCCTGGGCACGCCGCCGCCGGAGCCGCCGGCCAACGTGCCTGCACTCGAAGAGACGAAAAGCGACGACGGCAAGGCGCTGACGCTGCGCGAGCAGATGACGCGGCATCGGTCGAACCCGACGTGCGCCGGCTGTCACAAGATCATGGATCCGATCGGGTTCGCCCTCGAGAACTTCGACGCCGACGCGACCTGGCGCGCGACACAGAGCGGCATGCCGGGCATGCCGGGCATGTCGATCGATGCGAAGGTGAAGCTGTACGACGGGCAGGAAGTGGACGGGCCGGCCGGTTTGCGGACGGCGCTCCTGCGCTACTCGCCGCAGTTCACGCGCATGTTCATCGAGAAGATGATGACCTATGCGGTCGGCCGCGGCCTTCTGTACACCGACATGCCGACGGTTCGTGCGATCGCGCGCGACGCCGCCAGGGACGACACAAGGTTTTCGGCCATCGTGCTCGGCGTCATCCGGAGCGCGCAGTTCCAGATGCGGGTGAAGGCCACGGAGGCGACTCCGAGCACACCGTAAGTGCGTGAAAGGCGCCGGGCCTGAATGCGGGCCGGCGAGGAGCAGGACGATGTACGTGACGAAGAGGCACATCCCACGGCGGACCTTCCTGCGCGGCGCCGGCGTGACGCT
>DAIUKO010000245.1:0-11697 GCA_036848175.1 Vicinamibacterales bacterium
TGAGCGTGTTGCTCGACTTGGCGAGCTCGATCGTCGGCTGCATCAGCGGCGAGCGAGTCCATCCCGTTTCGATCACGCCGTAGCCCTTGACCTCGAGCCACTCGCGCAGGAGTTGAATCTGCGTGCTGCGGCCGACGCCGTCGGTCCCTTCGATCGCAATCAGTTTTCCCGGATAGCCGTCGATGGGCAGATACGGAATGCCGCGGCCATAGTACCGTCCCGCCAGACCGTTGCCGTTCAGGCCTCCGGCGGGATCAGACGGGCTCGTCATCAACCGTCTCCATCCGGCTCATTCTGACATGCTGCGCCACGAGCGTTCTGACGTATCGCTGCTGCTCGGTGATGCTGCCCTTGGCGTCCACCACCTCGAGGCCGAATTCGTCGACGAGTTGATCATACTCGTCCAGCACTTTGCCCTGAAACATCCGGAAGCTTTCGACTGGATTCGTGCTCCAGCCGAGATCCATCCCGGCCTCGTAGAACTTCAGCTTCATGCGGCGCGCCAGCAGACGATCGACCGAGACGTCGATCGGCACGCGAAAATAGAGCGCCAGATCCGGGCGCACCGCGAAGCTATAGAGCTCCCGCACCCACTGGCGGTCGACGCCGCGCGTCGCGTCGCGCGCGAACGCGGTATAGGCGTAGCGGTCGGCGAGAACGATCATCCCGGCCTTCAGCGGCGGGACGATCTTGTAGAGCAGTCGATCAGCGAAGTCGGTCGCGTGCAGCAGGCTGAACGTCATCGGGGTGAGCGCGTTCTTCTTCTTGCCGGTTTTCGTCGCCGCCTTCACGAGGACGGACGAGTTCCATTCGGTGACGAAGACGCGGTGCCCTTCGGCGCTCAGCCACTTCGCCAGCAGTCCCAGTTGCGTCGTCTTGCCGGACCCGTCGATCCCCTCGACGACGAACAACTTGCCCGGGTACTCGTGCGGTTGCGTGAGAGTGTTCAGCATTGGCGTTTCCGCTCACCTCGATGCGCAACGGCTTGCCGGCCAGACGCTCGAAAGGCCCGGCGTGACGCGCGGCCGCCCACAGCTCCAGCTCCGCGTCGCCCGACGTCCGCAGCTGCAGCAGGTCGTCGTCGCCGCGGTCGTGAAGCTCCAGCCCGGTGATCGTCTGCGCGTGACTGCGATCGAGGCTCTCCGCCAGCCGCAGAAGCGCAGCCAGCGTGCGGACGACGCGCCGCGACCGGCGCGGCAGCTCGCCGAAGCCTTCGTGCTTCCGCTTCGGCGTCGCCTGACGATGATAGCGCGCGACGAGCGCCATCGTTTCGATTTCCTCGGGCTCGAAGCCGCGGAGATCGCCGTTCTTGATCAAATAGTACGAGTGTTTGTGGTGGTTTTCGTAGCTGATATGAACGCCGACGTCGTGCAGGATGGCGGCGTACTCGAGCCACTCCCGCTCGCGATCGGTCAGCCCGTGAATCGGACGCGTCTGATCGAACAGCCCGATTGCGAGGCGCGCCACCTGTTGGGCGTGCTCCGGCCAGTAGTTGCAGCGTTCGCCCAGCTCGTACACGCTGCGCCGCCGGACGTCGGGATAGCGGTCGGCCTGGGCGATTTCCTTACGATGGCGCGCGATGAAATCGAGGACCAGGCCTTCACGCAGCGACAGATCGCACAACGTGATCTCTTCAGCGCGCAGTCCACGCAGCAGCTCGTCGAGGAGAATTGCGCCGGCGACCGCCAGGTCGGCGCGCCGCGGCTCGAGTCCGGGCACGCGCAGCCGCTTGTCGAGATGCAGCGAGACGAGCTCCTTGCGCACGCGGCGAATCTGCTTCGCGGCGACGCGCCGATTGCGCAGCGGCGCGCCGGGCGCGCGCCCTTCGGACGCCGCGACGACGGCGCCAAGGCTCAGGATCGTTCCCGACGTGCCGATGACGCGATCGAATCCGGCACGGTTGATCTGCTGCAGATACTTGTTGATCTCCGCGTGAATGTAGCGCGTGAGCTTGCGCTCGTCGCGCGGCTCCAGTGGATCGGTCCGGACGAACCGCTCGGTGAGACGGATGACGCCAAGCTTGAAGCTGCGTCCGAGCTCGATCGCAGCGCCCGCGCCGCGCGTGACTTCGACGCTGCCGCCGCCGATGTCGATGACGACGGCGACGTCGCGCGGCACGCTGACGCCGTAAACAGCCGCCGAATGAATCAGACGCGCTTCCTCGGTGCCGGAAATCACGCGAGGGCGAATGCCCGTATGACTCGTGACGCTTTTCAGGAATTCGCCGCCGTTCTCGGCTTCACGAACGGCGCTCGTGGCCACGGCGATCAATTCGTCGACGCGATGCGATTCGGCCAAACGCCTGAATTTGGATAACACCTGAAGTGCCGCGTGCATAGCCTCAGGTGTGAGCGCGCGGCCATCGAGTCCACCGGCGCCGAGGCGAACCATTTCTTTCTCCCGGTCGATGACCTCGAAGGAGAAATCAGGTCGGATCTGCACCACGATCATATGGATGGAGTTCGTGCCGATATCGATTGTCGCGATTCGCATCGTTAGCCTTTAACTATAATGAAAGCGCCCTGGCCGAACCTCGAATCATGCCCATCGATCGTTCCGACCTCCTTCGACGTGCGGTCGATCGTCTGACCCGTCCGCTACCCGCGCTCGAAAAAGGCGATGTTCCGGCGCTGCATCGAACGCGCGTCGCCACGCGGCGTCTGCGCGAGCTCGTGCCGATGCTGCAGCTCGAAGGAGACGCCGCGAAAAAGATCGGTCGCCGCCTCCGCAAGATCACAAATCGTCTCGGAGCTGTCCGCGAGCTCGACGTGCTGCTGATTCTGATTGACGAGTGGCACGTGTCTCGGCGCGAGCATCGCGAGGCGCTCAGTCGCGTCGCGGTCGCGGCGGCGCGGAAGCGGGACGAAGCGCGGAAACGACTCTTCGACCGGCTGCCGGTTGCGAGCTTGTGGCGTCTGGCGAAGAAGCTCGAGCGCGTGGCGGACAGCCTGGAAGACCACGAAGAATCCGGCGGGAACGTCGCGGCGCAGCGCTGGCAGTGGGCCGTCGATGCGCGCGTGGCGCGGCGCGCCGAGCGTCTCAAGCTGGCGATTGAAGAAGCGGGCGCCGTCTATCTGCCCGAACGGCTGCACGCCGTGCGCGTCGCACTCAAGAAGCTTCGCTATGCCGCCGAGCTGGCCGCCGAGATCGCCGGTGACCGCGTCACACCCGACCTGCGCACGCTGCGGCGCGCCCAGGACACGCTGGGCCGGCTGCACGACCTGCAGATGCTCCTCGAGCGCGTGCGTCAGGTGCAGGCGTCGCTCACGCCGCCGAGCGTGCCGTTGTGGCGCGCGCTCGATGCCCTCGTCACTGCGCTCGACAACGACTGCCGTCAGCTCCACGCGCGATACATGCGCGTTCGCGGCGAGCTCGAGGCAGTCGCCGGACGTCTCGTTCAGCGGTCGCAGCCGGAGACCCTCGACAGTCACGCGCGGCGCGCCGGTTAGCGAATGGCGGGACCCTACGAGCTCTATCTCATTCGTCACGGCGTCGCCGAGGCACGCGGCGAGGCCTGGCCCGACGACGCGAAGCGGCCGCTCAGTGAAGTAGGGATGGCGCGGATGAGGAAGTCGGTCCGCGGGCTGACGCGGCAGGACGTGACGATCGACGTCATCCTGACCAGCCCGCTGGTCAGGACGAAACAGACCGCGGAAATCGTCGCCGCCGGACTCGATCCGAAGCCGCCGATCGTCGCCGTCGAATCGCTCGCCCCTGGCGGCGCGCCCGCCGCGATTCTGTCCGATCTCGAGAAGCACGGCCGCAAGACGCGGATTGGGATCGTCGGCCACGAGCCCGGCATCGGCGAGCTGGCGGCCCGCTTGATTGGATCGCGGCACGCCATCGAGTTCAAGAAGGGCGCGATCTGCCGGATCGACGTCGACGAGCTGCCGCCGAGCGGCCCCGGCGATCTTCGATGGTTCATGCCGCCGAAGTTTCTGCGCGCGCTGAAGAAGTAGCCGCCGCGCTACGCGCGCAACCAGTCGGCCTGCCAGTTCTTCACGCGCTGCTTGATCTCGTTCGACGTCGCCAGTTTTCCCTCCAGCACCTCGCGCGCGAGCTCGGGCAGCTCCGCATCGCTTGCGAAGCGCATCGCGACGAGCTGCCGGTGCGTCAGGTCGTTGATGCGCGGTTGCAGATCGGGCGACAGCAGCGCCCTCAGCCGCAGCCGCATCTCGAGGCGGATCACGCGGTCCTGCACCGTGAGCGCCATGATCCGCGCGAGGAACCCGAGCATCAACAATGCCACCGCGACGATCAGCTGAAACACCATCTCCAAGGTGGGCGCCAAGTACACGTGACGGATGGTGTTCGCGACGTTGAGCAGCAGCACCGGCATCACGAAGAAGTGGTATGCCGGGAGCCATCGCGCGTGCTTCTTGTAGGTTTGGACCAGTTCGGCCATTGCAAGTCTCCGTGATTGGAAGTGACGAGGGTGTCACGGAAGACTCTACTGCCGTCCGGGCAGCGCGGGAAGAGAATCAATCGACGAAGCGATAACCGAGGCCGACAACGGTTTCGATCTGCCGTCCGGCCGTGCGCAGTTTGCCGCGGAGCCGTCCGACGTGCACGTCCACCGACCGCGTCTCGACCACGCGCTCATAGCCCCAGACGCGCTCGAGCAGGCGGTCGCGCGACACGACGCGGCCCTTGTTCTGCACCAGGTATTGCAGCAGCTCGAACTCCCGCCGCGTCAATCGAATCGCCGCGCCGTCCACGGCGACCGACACCGCGTCGAAATCCGCGGTCAGGTGCGCGCCGCGATACGTCGCCGGACGCGTGACCTCGACGCCGGGCGACGCCGTGGTACGGCGCAGTACCGCGCGCACGCGCGCGGACAGCTCCCGCAGGCTGAACGGCTTGGTGACGTAGTCGTCGGCGCCGTGCTCGAGACCGGTCACGCGATCGTCTTCGCTCGTGCGCGCGGTCAGCATGATGATCGGCACGTGCCGAACCTCCGAGCGCGACCGCAGCACACGGCAGACATCGAGGCCGTTGAGGACCGGAAGATTCAGGTCGAGGATGATCAGATCGGGAACACGCTCGGCAGTGGCTTTGAGCGCCGCATCGCCCGAGCCCACGATTTCGGCGACGGCATCACCGCCGCGCTCGAGCGTGTGCTTGATCAATCCGGCGATATCGTGTTCGTCTTCGACGATGAGGACATGAGGCTTGGCCATTACGCTCCGCGAGCGTACGGGCGGGGCGTTTCACTCCAGTATCACGGTTGTTAATTGTGAGTTAAACGAGAGCTGCCACTTCAGTGGTGTCGAGCTGCGACTTTCGTCCTACGTAAAGACGGGCTGATTCCGAGCGGACTGGAGCCGATTTGATGGTATTCTGCGCGTAACTCAGCGAAAGGACAGCCGTGCGTCAGCCGATCTCCTGCGTGACCTGGCTTCTCACAGGTGTCTTCGCCGCAACAATCGCGGCCGCGGCTGGCGTGTCCCAGTTCACGTCCTTCTCGCACGATCCGCGCAACATCCTCGAAGGCCACTGGCAGTCGTGCCGCGAAGCGGATGGCCGGTATGCCGAGCGCGTGTACGACCATGTCGTCAACGGCGTCGCCAAGTTCGAAGTCCACATGGGACCGCGCCGCGAGTTTGCAATCTTCAAGGGTGTGCAGGACGAGCATCGCGATCACGCGTCGCCCGACAATCTGTTGAAGCCGTACGTCGTCCCGATGGAAGCCGGGCGCGCCAAGCGGCGGTGGGAAATCCCGTCGCTCAACCTTGCCTTCTCGGTCGCGCTGGCCGGCGGATCCCGGACCGACTGCGAGAGCTGGTTCATCACCCTCGAGCCGCTCGAAAAAACGTCACATTAACGTGATCTCAGCGCCATAAGGGCGTTACCCCAATCTGCTACGGTGTCGTCGATGGAAATCGACGTCCGATGGCAGTGTGGCGATTGACGATCACGGTGATCGTCTGCGCTTACAACGAAGCGCCCCTGATTCCGGCTTGCCTCTATTCCCTGCGCGCCCAGACCCGTCCTCCTGAAGAGATTGTCGTCATCAACAACGCCAGCACCGACGAGACACGCGCCGCGGCAGCGGCCGTTCCCGGCGTCACGGTCGTGGACGAGCCGGTCAAGGGCCTCGTCATGGCCCGCGAAACCGCGCGCCGCGTGGCGCACGGCGACATCGTCGCGTATGTCGACGCTGATTGCCGTGCGCCGATCATGTGGCTCGAACGCCTCGAAGCGCGTTTCCAGACCGCCACACCGCCGGTCGCCGTCACCGGACCGTACCAGTTCTACGACTGGGACTGGAGCGGCCGCACGCTCATCCGTCTCTATGACGTTCTCGTCGCACCGCCGACGCACGCGCTCGTCCATCGCGTGATGCGCATCGGCGCGATTCTCTACGGCGGCAACTTCGCGGTGCGGCGCGAGGCGCTCGCGCGGATCGGCGGCTTCGATCGCACGGTCGAGTTTCACGGCGAGGACACCAACCTGGGCCGCCGGCTGACGCCGATCGGAGGGATCGCGATCGCGCGTGAATGCTGGGTGTGGACTTCGGCGCGGCGCTATCGGGCGATGGGGAAGTCGGCCGTGTTCCGGCTGTACGTCCGTAATTTCTGGTCCGAGATTCTGCGGCATCGGCCCGCGGACCGGGAGCATCTGGACGTGCGGGCGTGATCTCAGGGGGCGCGTGATGCCAGGATACGAACCGTTTCTGCTCTGCGACTTTCACGTCCACACGCGATGGAGCGACGGGCGCCTGTCGATCCGCGAAGTCGTCGATCTCTACGGCCGAACCGAGCGATTCGACGTCATCGCGATCACCGATCACATCCTGATGAAGCGCGATCTGCTCGCACGCGCGGGTCGGATCGCCACGCTCGGCCAGCGCCGGTTCTCGGTGACCGAGGATCGATTCGAGGCGTACCTCGCGGACATCCGCGCCGAGGCGCAGCGGGCGAAGCGTCTCTACGGGCTGCTCGTCGTGCCCGGCGCCGAGATCACGCAGAACCATCTGCGCAGCAGAAAGAACTCGCACATCATCGCGCTGAACATCACGGAGTTCATCAGCGCCGATCAACCGGCCGAGGACATCCTGCGTGGGATTCGGAAACAGGGCGCGGTGAGCATCGCGTGCCATCCGCACGACCGCACGACGCGCCGCATCGAGATCGGGACGTGCTACCTGTGGGAGCACCGCAAACGGCTCGTCGACCTCGTCGACGTGTGGGAAGCCGCGAATCGCGACGATCTGTTCTCGGTGACCAGCTTGAAGCACTACCCGTACGTCGCCAACAGCGACTTCCACAAGCCGAAGCATCTCTACTCATGGAAGACGCTGCTGAGATGCGAGAAGACCTGGGACGCCGTGGCGCGCGCGCTGCGCGCGAACGTGGACGTGGCGCTGACGCTCTATCGGAACGGCTCGTGGGCGGCATAAGCGCACGAGGTGCGCATGGCGAAGAAAGTGGTCGTGGGAGCTCCGGCGGTCTCGGTCATTATTCCCGCGTACCGCGCCGGCGGCGACATCGCGGTCGCGCTCGATTCCGTATTCGCGCAAACCTTTCCGCATTTCGAAGTCGTCGTCATCAACGACGGATCCCCTGATACCGCCGAGCTCGAGGTCGCGCTCGAGCCCTATAGGTCACGCATTCGCTACATCGTTCAGCAGAACCGCGGCGCGGGCGGCGCGCGCAACGCCGGCATCCGCGCGTCGAAGGGGCGCTACATCGCGTTTCTCGACGCGGACGACCGCTGGATGCCGGAGTTCCTGACGCGTCAGGTGGCCTATCTCGACGACAATCCGGCGTGCGATCTCGTCTACGCCGACGCGCTCGTCAGCGGCGAGTCGCCTCTTGCCGGACGACGCTTCATGGAGACCGCGCCGTCGCACGGCGAGGTGACGCTGCTGAGCCTCGTCCAACAGCGCTGCAACATCGTGCTGTCGACGGTCGTCGTGCGGCGCGCCGCCGTCGCCGACGCCGGTCTCTTCGACGAGACGCTGCGGCGCGGGCAGGATTTCGAGCTGTGGCTGCGGCTCGCGTGGCGCGGCGCGAGACTGGCGTACCAGAACGTGGTGCTCGCCGAGCGCCGGGTGCGCGCCGACGGATTGTCAGGCGATGCGATTGCCGAGATCGAGCGCGCCCTGAACGTCCTCGATCGCTTCGGCCGCGCCCGCTCGCTCGATCGCGACGTCCGCACGGCGCTGCGAATCAGGATGATGTCGCTCGTCGATCAGCTCGAGATCGAGCAAGGAAAACGGCGCATCATCGAAGGCAACTTCGCTGCGGCACAGTACCACCTGAGCGCCGCGCGCGAGCGGCCGTTCAAACTGCGCGTCGTGCTGCTGGCGCTGAAGGTCGCCCCACGGATCGTGCGCGCCGCCTACGTTCGACTGCGGCCCGCGATCTAGCGCGCCAGCCACACCGCGGTAGCCGAGGACCTCACGCCGAATCTGCCGGCCCGCGGCGATCGCCGCCGCGCTCTCGAAGCAGCGCGTGCACGACGCAGGGGAGTGGAAGCCGACCTCTGCATAAAAGTGTTCGAGCGACCGTTCGTCCACCACCGCCGGCGCGTTGGCGATTTCGACGGCATGCTGCAGCTCGTGGCCGAGCAGCGCCAGGCGCTCGCAACCCATCAAACGCGAATCGATCCAGACGCGCAGGTAGCGCACGCCGCGAGCTGAGGTGAGGAACGACGTCCCGCCGCCGACTCCGGGCTCGGTCGACATTCGGTAGCCGAGATAGACGACGACGTCAGACGCGGCGAGCCGCTGCTCGAGACGCCGGAACGTCGGCGAGATGCGGGAGGCGGCAGCGACCGCCTCGAGCAGCTCCGCTTGACTCGAGCGAATATGCGCAAAGGGCGCGGCGCTTTCCGCCGCGCTCATGTCCGTCATCGAGATCAGAAGAACCAGGATTGCCGCCGTGGAAACGGGTCGCGCCATCGAACAACCTCCGATGACGCCACCGTAGTGTGCGGAAGTAACGGCTGCGGGACGGTGAAGGTACCGTCCCGCAACATTTTCGACTCACCAATGCAACTTCACGCCGAGCTGCACCTGACGAGGATCGTACGTCGACGTGATCGTGCCGAACGCACCGGAGCTGCGGTTGCCGTTCGGTGCGGTGAAGTTCGCGCGGTCGAACAGGTTGAACGCTTCGATGCGAACTTCGACGCGCGCGCGCGCGCCAAGCGCCACCATCTTGCTCGCCGCCAGATCGATCGTCCAGACGTTGGGCCCGCGGACGTTGTTGCGCGGCGCGTTGCCGAATGGCTGACTCGGATCGGTGGGGATGACGACGCAATCGCGGTTGAACCAGTTCGTGATCGATTGCTGTCCCGACGCTGCGTACGGATCGCAGGTGAGATTCGGCCGGTAGTTGTTCGCGCCGCGGAAGTCCTGCTGGATGCCGGATACCTGGAAGGCGGCGGTCGGCGCGTAGGTGAACGTCACCGCCTCGCCGGGCACGATGCTGTTGACGCCGGCGATCTGCCAGCCGCCGACGAGGAGATCCATGACCGGCGAGACGTGGCCGCCCCAGCGCTTGCCGCGGCCGAACGGCAGCGACCAGACGAAGCTCGTCGTGCTGTTGAACGGCTGCGCGTAGGCGCCAACGGCGTAGTCGGCGTCGAGGTTGTTGATGTCCTGCGGCGCGGGGAAGTTGCCGTTCTGGTTCTCGAGCGACTGCGCGCCGTTGTCCTTCGACTTGGCCAGCGTCAGCGAGCTGAGGACGTTGACGTCGCGCATCCGCCACTCGTACTTGACCTGCAGCGCGTCGTACTTCGAGCGCCCGCCGTTGAAGACGTAGGTGATGTCCGAGAACTCCGGAATCGGCCGCCGCGCCTGCAGCGAGAGAGAGCCAGCCGCGTTGTTGACGCGCGCCTGATTGAAATTGCCGATGAGCAGCAGATCGTCGCCCTTGTTGCCGACGTAGGCGACATCCAGCATCATGCTCGGACCGAATTCGCGCTGCACCGATGCGAACCAGCTCTGAACGCGGCCCGATTGAAAGTCGCTCGGAATGTAGCTGACGTTCGCCGTCAGCGGGTTGAAGCGGCTCGGATCGGTCAGCCCCGCCGGATAGCCTTGCTCAGTCGCTCTGAACGACGGATCGGTCGCGCTCGCCTGATTGACGACGGCGTTGATCACCTGCGGACCGTTGATCGGCAGCAGGTCGGCCGCGCCGGTGCGGTTCACGTGCACGTAGCTGATGCCGTAGCCGCCGCGGAGGACGGTCTTCTCCAGCATCGTGTAGGCGAGCCCGAGACGCGGCGCGAAGTTGTTCTTGTCGCCGTCGACGAGCGCACGATCGGCGAGCGATCCGTCGGCGGCCGCGACCATCCGCCGCGTCGACGGATCGAAGTTCGAGAGGACGTTGTTGTTCTCCCAGAACGGCGTCGCGTACTCGTAGCGGACGCCGGCGTTGACCGTCAGCCGATCGTTCACGCGGACGTCGTCCTGCAGGTAGGCGAAGTGCATGTTCTTCCGCATCTCGGCAACGAGCGCGTTGCTCAGCGCGTACTGCGAACGGAGGCCGAGCATCAAGTCGGCGAGGTTGTAGACGTTGTTGTTCGCCGCGCCCGCCGGCTGCGTGAAGCGGTTGCCGTAGGTGTCGCGGCCGTAGAGCGGATTGACGTCCATCACTTCCACGGCGATGTGCTGGAACTCGTACCCGCTTTTCAACGACTGCCGCCCCATCAGCCACGTGTAGTTCACTTTGGGGTTCCAGATCGTCGGATACTGCCACTGCGGGTTCGTCGCCTGTCGTCCCAAGTCCGAGTAGCCGGTGATCAGCTGCGTCGGCAGGCCGCCGGAAATACGCGGATCGGTCGGCAGACCGGTGATGCCGAACGCGTCCTGCGCGCTCGATGAGCCGAGTGCCGGCGGATTCTTGCCGGCCTGCGTCTGCGACCAGCCGAAGCGGACCTCGACGAGCGAGCGATCGCTCGCGGTCCAGGTCGTGCCGAGCGCGAGCTGCTTGTTGCGTGCGTAGATGGTGCCGTTGCCCGAACCGCCGGACGGCAGCGGCAGCAGCGGCTGATCGACCGTCTCGAGGTCGCGCCAGCCGTAGCGGCCGAACGCGGTCATCTGCGGGGCGACCTGCACGTCGATCTTCGCGCCGACCTTGTCCGAGTTGTTCGTGAAGTCCTGCAGCACCGAGTAGTTGTTGGCCGCGCCAGGCAGATTCGGGTCGGGAAGACCCGTGAGAACCGAGCGCGCGAAGCTCGTCATCGGGATCGGCGTGCCGGCCGGATAGACGACGCCGGTGCGCGGATCGCGGATATCGAGCGACAGGATCCCTTGCTTCTCACGCGCGCTCGGAATCGTCGCGAAGGCCGGAAGCTTCCGGTCCTGCCGGAATCCCTCGTAGTCGCCAAAGAAGAACGCCTTGTTCTTCACAATCGGTCCGCCGAAGACTCCGCCGAACTGGTTGCGCTGCATCGGCGGCTTCTCGCCCGACGCCGGCTTGAAATAGCCGGTCGCGTTCAGCGCCGTGTTCCTGAAGAACTCCCACGCGTCGCCGCGAAACTGATTCGTGCCGCTCTTGTAGGACACGTTGACGGTCGCACCGGCTGAGCGGCCGTACTCTGCGCTCTCGTTGTTGGTGACGACCTTGAACTCGCTGACCGCGTCCGGCGGCGGCTGCATCACCTGGTTCGAGAAGCCCTGATTGCTCGTGCCGTAGGCGTTGTTGTCGACGCCGTCGATCAGGAAGTTGTTGAACGTGCTGC
>DAIUKO010000246.1:0-11604 GCA_036848175.1 Vicinamibacterales bacterium
CTGACCGGATCGCTGTTCCGCGAGTTCGCGTTCACGCTCGCCGGAGCGGTGATCGTGTCGGGCATTGTCGCGCTGACGCTGTCGCCGATGATGGGCGCCAGGCTCCTGCGCGCGGGCGATACCGATCGAGGGTTCGCCGGCTGGATCAACCGCCGGTTCGAGAGCGTGCGGCACGGATATACCCGATCGCTCACGGCCACGCTTCGCTATCGCCCTGTCGTCCTCGTCCTGTGGGTGATCGTCGCCCTGCTCACGGTGCCGTTCTACATGTTCTCGCAGCGTGAGCTCGCGCCCTACGAAGACCAGGGCTTCTTCTTCGGCTTCGTCCAGGGATCGGCCAATGCGACGCTCGACCAGACGAAGCTGTTCACGGATCAGATCTTCGACGTCTACAAGTCGATGCCGGAGAGCGCGAGCATTTTCCAGATCACGCTGCCCAACGGCGGCTTCGGCGGAATGGTCACCAAGCCGTGGAGCGAGCGCACGAAGACGACGCAGCAGCTGCTGATGGAATCGATGGGGCCGCTGTCGAAGATCGCCGGCGTGCGCGTCATCCCGCAGGCGCCGCCGCCTCTTCCTGGCGGCGGTAACTTTCCGGTCGATCTCGTGATTGCATCGGCCGCCGAACCGAAGCAGTTGAACGCACTCGCCGAGGAGCTGGTGAAGAAGGCGTTCGCCAGCGGGCTGTTCATCTATGCCGACGCCGATCTGAAGTTCGATCAGCCGCAGACCGAGGTCGTGTTCGATCGCGACAAGCTGCGGTCGCAGGGCGTCGATCTGAGCCAGGCCGGACGCGATCTGTCCGTCCTCCTGGGAGGCGATTACGTGAACCGCTTCAGCATCCAGGGACGCAGCTACAAGGTGATCCCGCAGATTCAGCGCGCCGAGCGGCTCACGCCGGATCAACTCGAGCAGATCTACATCACCGGGTCCGAGGATCGGCTCGTCCCGCTGTCGACGTTCGCGAGCCTGCGCACCACGACCGAGCCGCGCGAGCTGAAGAAATTCCAGCAGCTCAATGCCGTGCGGATCCAGGGTGTGATTCCGCCGCCGGTCCCGCTCGATCAGGCGCTGACCATGCTCGAGGAGGAAGCGAGGAAGATCCTCCCGCAGGGGTTCACGATCGACTATGCGGGCGAGTCGCGGCAGCTGCGGACCGAAGGCGGCAAGTTCCTCGGGACGTTCGTGCTGTCCGCGATTCTGATCTATCTCGTCCTCGCGGCGCAGTTCGAGAGCTTCCGCGATCCGTTCATCGTGCTCGCCGGCTCGGTGCCGCTGGCGGTGTCCGGCGCGCTGCTGTTCTCGTTCCTCGGCTTCACGACGCTGAATATCTATAGCCAGGTCGGGCTGATCACGCTCGTCGGTCTGGTGTCGAAGAACGGGATCCTGATCGTCCAGTTCGCGAATCACCTGCAGGAAACCGGCACGAAGAAGCTCGAGGCCGTGATCGAAGCCGCCGGCACGCGGCTGCGCCCGATCCTGATGACGACGGCGGCCACCGTTGTCGGCCACTTCCCACTCGTCCTCGCGACCGGTCCTGGCGCCGGCGCGCGCAACAGCATCGGCACGATGCTGGTCAGCGGCATGATCATCGGCACGCTCTTCACGCTGTTCGTCGTTCCGTCGATCTACATGCTGCTGGCGCGAACCCGCGTGCCAGTCGCGCAACAGAAGACCAGAAGCGTGAGAGTCCGGGAACTGGCGGAGGCCGTGTAGGGAACGGAGTTAGACGGAGGAACTGAGTTCACAAACGAGCAGCGGAGTTAACGGACGACGAACGGAGCAACTCTTGACATGCCGAGGCGCTCCGTTTCCTCCGTTCCTCCATGTTTGTTTTTGCGGGCGTTTCGGCGCAGTAGCTATGCGGAGACCTTGATATGAATTACCGATATTTTCGCCGAGCGATCGTGAGCGTGTTTGCTCTCGGCGCTCTCTCGATTGGAACCGTCTCGGCACAACAGGTCGACAAGCCCGAGACTCTTCAGCTCACCCTCGAGGACGCCGTTCGGCGGGCCGTCGAGCACAATCCGGATCTCGCCGTCGTCCGCCTCGACACCGACGTCGAAGCGGCGCGAGTCGGCGAGACGAAGGGCGCTTATGCGCCGGTGTTCTCGACCACGTTCGGCCGCTCGAGCACGGCGACGCCGCCGTCCAATTTCCTGCTGGGCGATCGCGGCGTGGACGTCCACGACTTGTTCTCCTCCACCGGCGTGCGGCAGCGCTTGCGCTGGGGCGCCGGCACGTGGAGCGTCTCGTGGGAGACGGCGCGGACGACGACCAACAACCCGCTCACCAGCTTCGATCCGAGCCTGCAGTCGGGGATCCAGGTCGCGTTCTCGCAGCCGTTGCTGCGCGACCGCACGATCGATGCCTCGCGGCAGCAATACATCATCGCGAAACGGAATCAGCAGAGCTCGGAGCTTCGCTTCCGCGAGTCAGTGGTCCAGACCGTGGCCGCCGTGAAGCAGGCGTACTGGACGCTCAAGGCGTCGATCGCGAACGTGACCGTTCAGCAGCGCTCGCTCGAGCTGGCGCAGGAGCTCGCGCGGCAGAACAAGATCCGCGTCGATGCCGGTCAGATCCCGCCGCTCGATCTCGTGCAGGCAGAAGCCGAAGTCGCGCAGCGGCGCGAGAATCTGATTCGCGCGAATACTGGGGCGGAAGACGCCGAAGACGCGCTGCGCCGGCTGATCATCGATCCGGTTGACGCGTCGTTCTGGAAGATGCGCCTCGATCCGACGGACGAGGCGATCGGACGCGCTCCGCTGCCCGACGTCGACGCCGCCGTCGCGCAGGCGCTCGACGCCCGCTACGATCTCGCGCGCGCGAAGCACGAACTCGACAACGCGAAGACCAACGTCGAGTACCTGAGCAACCAGCGGCTGCCGGATGTCCGCCTGGAGACGTCGTATCGAGGCAACGGCCTCGCCGGCACACAGTTGCTGCGGACCGGCGCGTTCCCCGGCGTGATCAGCGGCACGTCGAACCGAAGTCTTGCTGACGCGCTCGGTCAGGCATTCACACCCGATTTCCCGTCGTGGAGCGTCGGGGTCACGGTCAACTATCCGTTGGGACACAGCTACGAGGAGGCCAACTTCGCGCGGGCCCAGGTCGAGCGGCGCCAGGCCGAGCAGCGGATCGCGAGCCTGCGCGTGCAGACGGCGGAGACGATCCGGCAGGCGGGCCGTCAGATACGCAGCACCCTCGAACGCGTGGATGCGGCCCGCGCCGGCGCGACCCTCGCCGAGGAGCGCTTGAACTCGGAGCAGCGCCGCCTCGAGGTCGGACTGTCGACGACCTTCCTCGTCACGCAGGCGCAGCGCGACCTGCTTCAAGCGCAGGTGAATCTGCTGCAAACGACACTCGACTATCAGTCGTCGCTCATCAACTTCGAGGCGGTGCAGCAGGCGCCGCCGCTCACCGCCGGCGACACGGTCGGCGTGCGCGGCGCGAACGTCGTCACGCTGCCGCCGCCGACGCCGAACGGCATCTTCCGGCCGGGCACCGGATCGTTTTGATCGTGCGTGGGATCACGCCGGCCCTCAAAGGGCCGGCCGACGAGTACGGGTCCATCGCTCGTCCGGCGGCCGTTTAATTGGTGCCCGCTTGTGACGCCTTGAACAACGACGAGAGGTGAGTTCGATCGGATTGCGATAGATCGATTGTCAGACTCTTCAGCGCGGCGGCGAGGTGCGAGAGACTGCGGGGGCCGACGATCGCCGCGTCCACGCGCGGGTGGCTCAACACCCACGCGAGTGCGAGGGCGCTCATCTCGACGCCGCGCGCTCGCGCCTCGTCGGCGAGCGCGGCCAGCCCGCGAAAGATCGTGTCACTCAACAGATGCTGGTATGGCTCGGGGCGCAGCGTCATTCGCGATCCTGGCGGATAGCTGCCGGCCGAACGGTATTTACCGGTGAGCCATCCCCCGGCCAGCGGACTGAACGGCGTGAACCCGACGCGCTGATCGGCGCAGAGCGGAAACAACTCGCGCTCGGCGTCGCGATCGAGGAGGCTGTACGAGTTCTGCACCCACTCGAAGCGAGCGAGCCCGCGCTTGTCGCTGATCCACAATCCGCGCGCCAGCCGCCACGCCTCGACGTTGCTGGCGCCGACGTACAGCACCTTCCCCATCCGCACCAGATCGTCGAGCGCCGCGATCGTTTCTTCGAGCGGCGTCTCCGGATCCGGCTCGTGAATCAGGTACATGTCGAGCCGATCCGTCTGCAGCCGCGCGAGACTCTCGTCCGCCTGCTGCAGGATGTGGCGCCGGGACAGCCCGCGATCGTTCGGTCCGGGTCCGACCGGATTGAAGACCTTCGAGCTGACGAGCAATTGCTGACGAACCGCCGATCCCTTCGCCTTCAGCCACCGCCCGATCCACGTCTCGCTGCGCCCTCCGCCGTACGCGTTGGCGGTGTCGAAGAAATTGATTCCTGCGTCGAACGCACGATCCATGAGCTCGCGCGCCTGCTCTTCGCTCTCTCCCATGCCGAAAAACGCCGGCGCCGAGCCGATGCCGCCGAAATTGCCGCAGCCCAGTCCGAGACGAGAGACCTTCAGTCCGGTCGATCCGAGGCGTCGATACTCCATGCGTCGCAGAGCGTACTCGATGTTGTAGCATTGCGCGTCGGCTCGGAGGACGCTATGCCACGCCTTGCTCTCATCGCCGTTTTGATCGCGCTCGCGCCCGCGACGATCGTGCTCGACAATCCGCGCGTCCGCGTGTTTCGAACGTTCGATGGATCGGTCGCCGGCGTCGATTCCGGACCCGGCGTGGTCATCTCGCTCGACGGCGCAACGGCGGTGTGGATGGACGACGTCGCCAGCCAGGGACGGAGCACCGTCGCCGGCGCGCTCATCATCGTTCAGCCGCGGCGCGCAAAGGCGCCGCTCGTTCCCGTACCGCCTTCCCAGGGATCGGCGCCGGGCGAATCGCCGTTCAAGGGCATGAGCTTCAACCCGGTGTTCGAGAACGATCACGTGCGGGTCATCCGCGCGCGCATGGACGTCGGCGCGAGCGAAGCGTTCCACACCCACGGCGCCGACACCCTGGTCGTGCATCTGTCGGGCGGCGCGATCGAGGACACCGCGAACGGCAAGACGACAGTCAATCGATGGTCGCGCGGCGACGTCGAATTCGAAGCGCGCGGCTCGAGCCACTCGGCGCGCAACGTCGGCAGAGCCGTGGACGTCTTCCTCGTCTCGCTCAAGCCTTGACCGTCGGCCTCAGACGGATCCTCGGCCTTGGTTTCGGCCTCGCCGTGATCGTCGGCAGCACGCTCGGCATCGGCATCCTTCGAGCGCCCGGTTTGGTCGCCGGTCAAATCTCCAACCCCTCGACCATCCTCGTGCTCTGGCTCGTCGGCGGGCTCTACACACTCGTCGGCGCCATCTGTCTCGCCGAGCTCGGGACGATGCTGCCGCAGGCGGGCGGCTACTACGTGTACGCGCGTCGAGCCTTTGGCGATGTCGTCGGTTTCGCTGTCGGCTGGACCGACTGGGTGACCTACTGTGCGGTGCTCGGCTACGTCTCGATTGGAATCGGCGAGTTCACGGCCGTGCTCGTGCCGTCGCTCTCGCCATTCGTCAAAGTGGTCGCTGTTGCGGCACTCGTCGGTCTGGTCGGGCTGCAGCTCGCCGGGATTCGCGTGAGCAGCCGGTTCCAGGAAGCGACGACCGCGATCAAGTTCGCCGCGTTCCTCGCGGTCGTGATCGCGGCGCTCGTGCTCGCGCCCGCGGCCACGGCCAGCGCGTCCGCGCCCGCCCCGGCGCCCTCGCTGGTCGGCGTCGTCGTCGCCCTGCAGGCGGTCGTGATCACCTACGGCGGCTGGCAGAGCGCGTTGTATTTCACTGAAGAAGATCGCGATCCGGATCGCAATCTGCCGCGCTCGATGATCGCCGGCGTCGCATCGGTGATCGTCGTCTACGTGCTCGTCAACATGGCGCTGCTGGCCGTCCTGCCGATTCCGGATTTCGCGCGATCGACGCTGCCCGCGGCCGATGCGGCGCAAATCCTGATGGGCGACCGCGGACGCCAGGTCATCACGCTGTTGTCGCTCGTCTCGCTGCCGCCGCTGCTCAATGCCATCATGATGATCGGGACGCGCATTCTCTTCGCGATGAGCCGCGACGGCGTCTTGTGGCGGCGGGCCGCTGAGGTCACCGCCGGCGGCACGCCGATGGCGGCCACGCTGGCGACGACGGCGGTGGCAGTCGTGCTCATCGCCAGCGGCACGTTCCAGAAGCTCGTGGCGATCGCGTCGATCTTCCTCGTCTTCAATTACTCCGTCTGCTGTCTGGCGCTGCTCGTGCTGCGCGTCCGCGAGCCCGAACACCCGCGGCCGTTTCGCGCGTGGGGCTACCCGTGGTCGGCGGTCATCGTCCTGGCGGGCGCCGCCGCATTTCTCGTGGCGGCCGTCATCGGCGACACCATCAACGCCGGCGAGGCCGCTGCGGTGATGGCCGCGGGACTTCTCGGCCGGGCGATTGTCGCGCGCCGCCGGCTTGCGCCTGCGGCGCAGGGCTAGCCGATGTCAGCACGCCGATGGACATTGGTCGCGACCATCCTCGGGTCGAGCCTGACGTTCATCGATGCGACCGTCGTCAACGTCGCGCTGCCCGCCCTGCAGTCGAATCTTCACGCCACGATCACTCAGGTGCAGTGGGTGATCGAGGCGTACGCGCTCTTTCTCGGCGCCCTGATTCTCGTCGGCGGATCGCTCGGCGATCAGTTCGGGCGCAAGCGCGTGTTCCTGTTCGGCGTGCTGTCCTTCACCGCCGCGTCGATCCTCTGCGGCCTCGCCGCTACGCCGCGTCTGCTCATCGTCGGCCGCGCGCTGCAGGGCATGGGCGCCGCGTTCCTCGTGCCCGGCAGCCTCGCGATCATCAGCGCGACGTTCGAGGGCGCCGAGCGCGGCCGCGCGATCGGCACGTGGTCGGCGTTCAGCGCGATCACGGCGGCGATTGGGCCGGTGACCGGCGGTTGGCTGATCGAGCACGTGAGCTGGCGCGCGGTGTTTTTCCTCAACCTGCCGATTGCGGCGGTGGTGGTGGCGCTGTCGCTGACGTTCATGAACGAGAGCCGCGATCCGTCGCGCCATGCGCAAATCGACTGGATGGGCGCGGCCCTCGCGGTCGTCGGTCTCGGCGGCGTCGTCTTCGGGCTCCTCGAATGGCCCTCCCGCGGCGCGACCCATCCGCTGGTGAGCGGTGCGGCGGCGATCGGCGCGTCAGCACTCGCGCTGCTCCTGCTGGTCGAGCATCGCAGCCGGAACCCGATGCTGCCGCTCGATCTGTTTCGCTCGCGCCCCTTCGCGCTCGCCAACATCCTGACGCTGCTCCTCTATGCGGCGCTCGGCGTGGCGATGTTTCTCGTGCCGATGAATCTGATTCAGGTGCAGCATTACGCGCCGACGGCCGCCGGCGCGGCGCTTCTGCCCTTTCCGGTGATCATGTTTGCGTTGTCGCGGTGGTCGGGCGGGCTCGTCGCGCGCGCCGGCACGCGGCTGCCGCTCTCGGCGGGACCGGCAATCGCGGCACTCGGACTCGCGTTGTACGCGCGGCCTGGAATCGGAGGGTCCTATTGGTCGACGTTTTTTCCAGCGGTCGTCGTCCTCGGGTTCGGCATGGCCATGACCGTCGCGCCTCTGACGACGACCGTCATGAGCGCGGTCGACACGGAACATGCCGGCGTCGCGTCAGGCGTGAGCAATGCGGTGGCGCGCGTCGCGGCACTTCTGGCGATCGCGGTGTTCGGCGTCGTGCTCGTTCACGCGTTCGACGCGCGTATCAGGCCACGGCTGGCCGAACTGACGTTGCCTGCGCCGGACCGCGCGGCCATCGAACGCGAGCTGCCGAAGATGGCCGGCGCCGAATTGAAGGCGGCGCCGTCGATCGATCCCGATCGACGAGAAGAGATTCGCGGCGCGATCGACCAGGCCTTCGTCGCGGCGTTCCGGCTCGTGATGTTTGGTGCGGCCGCGCTGGCGCTTGCCGCGGCCGCCGTCGGCAGCGCGCTTCGATGAAATGAACGCGTGCGAGTCGCCGCTATCCGGCCGACCGGTCGTGACGCCGCACGTCGCGCGCCGCGTCTTCGGCGGCGCGATCGACCTCGCGATCGCTTCGAGACGCGGGATTGTCGTTCGCGGTGGTATCGGTGATGTCGAGTTTCACCGGTGGATGGCCGTGCACGGCGTCGTCGTATCCGGCATTCTGCTCGGGGCGATGTTGCTCACGCTCGATGCGTTTCTGCCTGGCGCGTCCGCTTTCACGTCGACGTTCAGCCATGGCTCGTACTCTCCCTTCGATTGATCGTGCCTCACACGGCCGCGGTGAATGGCGTTGTCGGCGCGGCGTCCGGGAACCAGCGACGAATCCGCGCCAACACGTCGTCGGTGACGGCGGCTTCGCCGCTTCGGACGGTCGCGAGAAGACCGTGCCGCGGTGACCACACGGTCCCCGTGTCGGCCATGCGCGTTCGAACCCACACGGTCGACGGATCGGTCGCGGGCACGCGGCCCAGCCAGCGCGAATCCGAAACGATGACGTGGGTCGCGCCGATGACCGGATCGTGCGCAAAGGCGACCGGCACCGGATCGCTGACGCCGCCGTCGATGAGCCGCAGCTCGTCTCCGTCGCATCGCACCGGGATCGGCGGAAACAGCCGCGGAATCGATGCGCTCGCACGCACCACTTCATGGAGTCGAACGCCGTGCTCGGCACCGGTGGCGAAATAGCGAGGCCGGGCAGCGTTCACATCGTGGCAGACGATGCCCAGCCGTTGCACGCCGTGATGGAGACGATCGAAAACCGCCTGTTCGAGTTGGCGCAGACGCGCCGGGATCACGCCGCACCACGATCCGAAACGGCGCTCGATCCGGTACCCCGACTGTACGTTGAGGCTGTACGCGAGCAGATGCCGCCCGCGAAACGCCTCAGCGTCGGCCACTAATTCGTCGAGCGTCAACCCGACAGCGGCATAGTACGCGCCGATCACGGCCCCGGCGCTCACGCCGACGATGGAGTCGATTCGAATGCCGTGGCGAACCAGTTGGCGAAGGACGCCGACGTGAGCCGCGCCGCGGAGACCGCCTGCGCTCAGCACCAGGGCCACGCGCACGTCCGCCGCCCGGCCGTTCGAACCGTCCGCCTCCATCGCGTCTCAGGCGGTCGCGCGACGCCGGCGGCCGGCGTGTCGTTGACGGGTGCGCGCCGCTTTGCGTGCGGCGGCGCGGCGGAGCCGCGGCCCCTTGGTTCGCGCCGCTCGTCGTGCGGCGTTGCTGCGCGCGCGGTGCGATCGACGCCGCGCGGCGCTTTTGGCCTGACGCGCGAGCGCCTTGCGCGACGCGGCACGCCGGCCTTCGCGCTTCAAGGCCCGCCGCACGGCGCGCGCGCGCCGCGGCGATGTCCGATGCCGGTGCGCGCCGGCCCGGCTCGCGTATTTCGCGCTCTGTTTCGTCCTTCTCTTCGCGCTCGCCGGTGGACGACCGAGTTTGACGCCGGCTCGTCGCGCTTTCGAAAGGCCGATGGCAATCGCCTGCTTGGTCGACCGCGCGCCGTGCTTGCCTTCACGAATGTGATGCATTTCCTCACGGACGAACTCGCCGGCCTGTGTCGATGTCGCTTTTCCGGCGCGCTTGTCCGCACGCGCCCGCTTCAGCGTTTCCCGTTCGGGCATTGTCACTCCTCCAGATGCTCGAAAGTCGACGCAACCGCGATGCCACTGCCCGCTGACGAGGTCGCCAACGGCTCAGATCGAGACTTCGCGCAGCCGCCGCTCGAGAAACCGCCGCTCGCCGTCGTTGGTGACGAGCGCCAGCGCGCGTTCGTAGCTCGCGGCTGCGTCGCCCGCCGATCCGAGACGGCGCAGCAGATCGGCGCGTGCGGCGTGCAGGAGATGGTACTCATCAAGATCGCCGGTGGCCGCGAGCGCGTCGATCAACGCGAGCGCCCTGCGCGGGCCCTCGACCATTGCCACGGCGACGGCGCGGTTCAAGGAAACGATCGGCGAGGGCTGCAGCCGCTCGAGGACGTCGTAGAGCCGGACAATTTGTCGCCAGTCGGTGTCCTCCGCACGCTTCGCCTGACAGTGCAGCGCCGCGATTGCGGCCTGGACGGCAAACGGACCAGGGCCTTCGCGAAGCGCTTCTTCGACGAGCGGAAGCGCTTCGGCGATCTCCTGCTGATCCCATCGCTCCCGATCCTGATCTTCGAGCACGACGAGATCGCCTCGCTCGTCGAGGCGGGCGTCGCGACGCGAATCGTGCAGCAGCATGAGCGCGACGAGCGCGGTCGCTTCAGCGGGCGGCGCCGGCGCCATCAACGTCCTCACCAGGCGGCCGAGCCGGATCGCTTCAGCGCACAGGTCGGTGCGGACGAGCGGCGCTCCACGTGTCGGCGCGTATCCTTCGTTGAAGACGAGATAGATCACCGTCAACACCGCATCGAGACGCGCCGGCATGTCGGTCGTGTCGGGCACGACATACGGAATCCCGGCGTCGCGAATTTTCCGCTTCGCCCGCACCAGCCGCTGCGCCATCGTCGCCGGCGGTACGAGGAACGCGCGCGCGATCTCGTCGGTCTCGAGGCCGCCGAGTGCGCGCAGCGTCAGCGCCACCTGCGCTTCGAGCGCGAGCGACGGATGGCAGCAGGTGAAGATGAGTCGAAGGCGATCGTCGGGGATCTCGTTCGCGTCGTAGTCGGGATCGTCGATGGTTTTGTTCAGCCCCGAGGCGGCGTACGATTCGATCATCGCTTCCTGACGGCGGCGTCGGCGGATGCGGTCGATCGCTTTGCGGCGCGCCGTCTGAATGATCCAGGCGCGCGGGAATTCCGGGATGCCGTCGGCCTGCCAGGCTTCGACGGCGACCGCAAAGGCTTCCTGCGCCGCCTCTTCGGCCAGATCGAAATCGCCGACGATGCGAATCAGCGTCGCCACGATCCGGCCCCAGTCGGACCGGTAGACCGCATCGACCGCCGCCGCCGCTTCCATCGGCATTCCCGATGGTAAATACTTTTCAGCCGGGGTGTCGATCCGGCGGTTTGGGAGGCGTCTCACCGGTGGAGGTAAGGAAATGAAGTACATGCTGCTGATTTACGACGAGGAACAGTTCTGGGCGAAGTTGCCCGAGTCGGAGCGCAAGCAGATTTATGCGGAGTACGGCCAGTTCAGTCAGCAGGTCAAATCGGGCGGGCAGTACGTGACCGGCGCGCAGCTCCAGCCGATTGCGGCCGCGACCAGCGTGCGCGTGCGCAACGGGAAGCGTCTGTTGACCGACGGCCCCTTCGCCGAGACGCGCGAACAGCTCGGCGGTTACTACCTGGTCGAGGCGAAAAACCTGGACGAGGCGATCTCGCTCGCCGAGAGGATCCCGTCGGCGCGGTTCGGCACGATCGAGGTCCGGCCGCTCGTCGAGATGCCAGTCGCCGCCCCCGCGACGACCTAGCGAGTCAGACCCGGGTCAGACCGCGGTCAGACCCCGGTCAGACCACGGTCAGACTCGGGTCAGACCGCGGTCTGACCTCGGTCTGACTCAGCTCGCCGGCTAGACGAGAGTGTCCGAAATTTTGTGTGTGGGGCATAGCATGAGGAGTACCGATGCCCCG
>DAIUKO010000247.1:0-11588 GCA_036848175.1 Vicinamibacterales bacterium
CACGGTCAGACCACGGTCAGACCACGGTCAGACCACGGTCAGACCGCGGTCAGACTGCCGGGTGGTCTGCAACTTGTCGATCTTCGCGCAGTCTGCGCAGTCCAGCGTAGGACCAGTCTCGATGGTGAGATGGTCGTGTTACTCCTATCGGCACAAGCGGTTACGGACAAGGGCGATGCGGAATCGGCGCTGGCGGCGAGTTTGCCCTATCGGCTGGCGAAAGGCGGACCGCCACAGTGTCGCAGCGCAACATCGAACTTCTCATCGGCCGACTCCTGACAGATGACGCCTTCCGGGCCGCGTTCGTCCGGAACCTCGCCAGGACCCTCGCCGCGTTCATCGACTCGGGTCACGAGCTGACGTCGCAGGAAATCCACGCCCTCATGGCCAGCAGCCCGTCGTTCTGGAGCGACGTGGCGGCTGAACTCGATCCCCGGCTCCGGAAGGCCTCGCAGCCATGAAAACGACGTCCAGGCCAATGGCGACGGCGATGTTATGTGCCGGCGTCGTGACCGCGCAGCTCGTCAGCGGGAAAGCGACCCGCGATGCGTTGTTCCTGGCCTCCCTGGACTTCACCACGCTGCCGGCGATGCTCGTCGCCTCGTCTGTCGTTTCGATTCTTCTCGTTGCCGCGAACTCGAAAGGCGGCCAGTGGATCCGGCCGGCGACGCTCGTGCCGGCCTCCTGCATCGTGAGCGGCGCGCTGTTCCTCTGCGAATGGCTGCTCGCCGCCCGCATCCCCTCGCTCGCGGCGGTGCTCGTCTATCTGCATGTTTCGGCCGCTGGTCCGCTGCTGGCGTCAGGGTTCTGGCTGATCGCGAGTGAGCGCTTCGATCCGCGCACCGCCAAGCGGCGATTCGGTCAGATTGCCGGCGCCGGCACGCTCGGCGGCCTGCTGAGCGCGCTTCTGGCGGAACGCCTCGCCGCATGGTTCGGCGTCGCGTCGATGCTGCCGTTTCTCGCCGCGTTCAATTTTCTCAGCGCATGGCTGGTGCGACGTCTCGCCGACGGCTCCGACGCGTTCACGCCGTTCGGTTCGACCGCGGCCGCGCGGAGCGACACGACATCATCGCGATCGGGATTGCGCGTCCTCGCCGAGGCGCCGCATCTGCAGCATCTCGCCGCCGTCGTCCTGCTCGGCACGACGAGCGCCGCGCTGGTCGACTATCTCTTCAAGGCGCAGGCGGTCGCGACGTTCGGCCGCGGTGAGAACCTGCTGCGATTCTTTGCGCTGTACTACGCCGCCACGAGCCTCATCACGTTCGTCGTCCAGGCCTCGGCGAGGCGGCTCGCGCTCGATCGATTCGGCCTCGCGCTGACCACGAGCACGCCGTCGCTGGCGCTGCTCGGGGGCAGCGTCGCGAGCCTCGTCGCCCCGGGATTCGCCAGCCTCCTGGCGGCGCGCAGCGGGGAGGCGATCTTCCGTGGATCGCTGTTTCGCGCGGGCTACGAAATGTTCTACACGCCGATTCCGACGGCGGATAAGCGTGCCGCCAAGTCGATCATCGACGTCGCGTTCGATCGACTCGGCGATGCGGTCGGCGGCGGGCTCGTGCGGCTCGCGCTGCTCACCGCGCCGGCCGTGCAGTCGTCGTTGATTCTGTCGATCGGTATGGTGTGCTCCGCGATCGCGGTGCTGGCGGCGAGCCGCCTGAATCGCGGCTACGTCAACACGCTCGAGAACAGTCTGATGACGCGCGGCGGCGACATCGATATCTCGCTCGTCGAAGACGGCACCCCCGGGACGGTGATGGTCGACGCGTTCCGGACGCCGCGGCCAACGCCGCACACGACGTTCGTCGATGCCGCGCACGGCACGGCGCGACCGCGACCGGCGGCTGCAGGCGCCATCAAATCGGTGTCGCTCGACGCCGACGTGCAGGACATCCTCTGGCTGCGGTCGCGCGATCGCGATCGTGTCGCCGAAGTGCTGACGCGCCAGGACGGGCTGACCGCGGCGCTCGTCCCGCACGCGATTCCACTACTGGCGTGGGATCCAGTCGCCGATCACGCGGTCTTCGCGCTGCGCAAGGTGGCGGAAGATCGCATCGGGCAGCTCATCGACGCGCTGCTCGATCCGAATCAGGACTTCGCCGTCCGCCGCCGGCTGGCGCGCGTCTTCTCTGTCTGTGTCTCGCAGCGTGCGGCCGACGGTCTGATGTTCGGCCTCGACGATCCGCGCTTCGACGTCCGCCGCCAATCGGCTCGATCGCTTGCGGCGATCGTCGAAAAGAATCCGCGCATCGACATCGATCCGGCGCACATCTTCACCGTGGTTTTACGCGAAGTCGCGGTCGGCCGCCCGGTCTGGGAGAGCCGGCGTCTGCTCGACGGGTTCGACGTGCGAGACAGCCAGTCGCCGCTCGACGAATTCGTCCGCGACCGCGCCGGCGAGAGCCTCGCGCACGTGTTCACGCTGCTGTCGCTGGTGCTCCAGCGGGAACCATTGCAGATCGCTTTTCGTAGTTTGCACACTGACGACGTGCAGTTGCAGGGCACGGCGCTCGAATATCTCGAAACCGTCCTGCCGGCGCCGATTCGTCAGCGGCTGTGGCCCTTCCTCGAAGTGCGCCCGGTCCGCCGGCCGGCGCGTCCCCGCGACGAAGTCATCGCGGATCTTCTGCGGTCGCACCATTCGATCATGCTGAGTCTGCAGGAGTTGCGCCGCGTCCCCGGCGTGATGCCCGCCGAAGCGGGCGTATAGGTGAACATGACCAACGAGCACCACAAACTGATCGCGCCGCGGACGCCGACGCCGTCGCCGGGCACGCACGAGGACACAGCGCTGGGCCGGCTGCCGGAGGAGCTGCTATCGGAGCAGGTCCGGCGCCTCGCCGTGTTCTCGGCCGTGGGCGGAGGACTGTGGACCTACGGTCTCGTCATGGACAGCATCGTGAACCCGCTGACGGTCCGCACGGTCATCCCCGTGATCCAGGTCGTCATCGACGCCCTCGCGATCCTGATGTCCGTGGCGATGTACTTCTACGTGCCGTACCGGGGACATTCGCCGCAGACCAAGAGCGATGTCAGCCTTGTCTACTTCGTGCTGAACGCCATGGCGATCGCGGTGCTCAACACGTGGGCCCGGATCCCGATCAACGACTCGATGCACCTGTCGTGGAACACGGTGGCGATCCTCGTCTCGTCGATGATCATGCCGGCGACGCCGAAGAAGATGCTGGCCGCCTCGATCATCGCGGCCTCGATGGATCCGCTCGGAATCTGGGTTGCGCACCTGCGCGGCCTGCCCACGCCGTCAGTCGTCAACACGTTCGTCTTGTTCATGCCGAACTACGCCTGCGCGGTCGTCGCCGTCCTGCCGTCGCATCTGCTGCTCCGGCTCGGACGCCGTCTGCGTCAGGCGCAGGACATGGGCAGCTATCACCTCGTCGAGCTGCTCGGGCGCGGGGGGATGGGCGAGGTGTGGCGCGGGCAGCACCGGCTGCTCAAACGCGGCGCCGCCATCAAGCTCGTACGCCCTGAACTGCTCGGCGCGAGCAGCGAGATCGATGCGCGGAACATGCTCCGCCGCTTCGAGCGCGAGGCGCAGGCGACCGCCGCGTTGAGCTCGCCGCACACGATTCGCGTGTTCGACTTCGGCGTGACGCACGACCGCACGTTCTACTACGTGATGGAGCTGCTGGCCGGCCGCGACCTCGAGACGCTGGTCCGCGAGTTCGGACCGGTGCCGGCGGACCGCGCGCTGTTTCTCCTCAAACAGGTGTGTCACTCACTGGCCGACGCGCACGCGCGAGGGCTCATTCATCGCGACGTGACGCCGTCCAACATCTACGTCTGCCGGATGGGGCGCGAGTACGACTTCGTCAAGGTGCTCGACTTCGGTCTCGTCAAGTTCAACGCGCCGGCGACGGAGCGCACGCTGATGACCGGGGCGCACACCACCACCGGCACGCCGGCGTACATGGCGCCTGAAATCATTCTCGAAGGCGAAGTCGACGAGCGCGCCGACGTCTATGCGGTCGGCTGCGTCGCCTACTACCTGCTGACCGGCCAGCGCGTGTTCGAGGCCGACACGGCGATGAAGATGTTCCTGCAGCACGTGCAGGCGCCGCCGGTTCCACCGTCGGAGCGGACGGAGATGCCGATTCCGCGCGAGCTGGACCAGATCGTGCTTGCGTGTCTCGAGAAGGATCCGCGCCGCCGCCCGCAGAACGCCGAAGAGCTCCTCCGTATGCTGCGCCGCTGCCGCTTCGGCGCGGCGTGGGATCACGAGACCGCTCGCGGCTGGTGGCAGACGCATCTCGTCGAATTTGCTGGACCGTTGACCGTCGATGACGGCAACCTGTTCCCCTCATCGTCAGGCCCGAGATCAGCGCGCCCCTTGCCTGAGGACATCGGGACGAGCGATGAGACGTTGTTACCTCTGTGATGCCGCATCACCACGGGAGATCGACCAATGGCTGAAAAATCCTGGCTGGATCGGGCCCTGTCGCCCTTCACCGACGTGCGCGCCGGCGAAGGCGCGACCGCGGTGTTGATGCTGGCGAACATCTTCCTGCTGCTCATTTGCTACTCGGTGATCAAGACGGTGCGCGAGCCGCTGATTCTGCTCGGCGGCGGCGCCGAGGTGCGGTCGTACGCGGCCGCCGGACAGGCGGTGCTCTTGATGGGATACGTGCCGCTCTACAGCTGGTTCGCGTCGCGGGTGAACCGCGCGAAGCTGCTGGTCGGCGTCTCGCTCTTCTTTGTCGTCTGCATCGAGCTGTTCTCGCTGGCGGTGGCCGCGCGCGTGCCGTACGTCGGTGTCGCCTTCTTCATCTGGGTCGGTATCTTCAACATCTCGCTGGTGGCGCAGTTCTGGTCGTTCGCCAACGACATCTACACCAAGGAAGCGGGCGACCGCCTGTTCCCGATCATCGTCATCGGCATGACGGCGGGTGCGCCGATCGGCGCCTACGCCGCGGGGCAGCTGTTCGGCGAAGGTGTGAGTCCGCAGTTGATTCTTCAGATTTCGGCGGCGCTGCTGTCGCTGAGCGTGGTTCTGTATCTGATTCTCAACTCGCGCGCGACCCGGCACGCCGCCGCGCCCGAGCCGCCGATGTCAACCGAAGGCGGATTCCGCCTGGTCCTGACGAACCACTACCTGCTGCTCATCGCGGTCCTGATCATTCTTCTGAACATTGTCAACACGACCGGCGAGTACATCATCGCGCGCCTCGTGAGCGCCCACGTCAACGAGCTGGCCGCGGCAAACGCGGCGTTCGACAAGCAGGCGTTCATCGGCCAGTTCTTCGGCAGCTATCAGTTCTGGGTCAACGTCACGGCGCTGGTGCTGCAGACGTTCGTCACCGCGCGGCTCGTGAAGTATGCCGGCCTCAGAGGCGTACTGCTCGCGCTGCCGCTCATCGCGCTCGGTGGCTATTCGATCGTGGCCGTCGGCGTCGGCTTCTCGGTCGTGCGGTGGGTCAAGACGGCCGAGAACGCCACCGACTACTCGATCATGAACACCGCCCGTCAGCTGCTGTGGCTGCCGACGACGCGCGAGGAGAAGTACAAGGCGAAGCAGGCCATCGACACGTTCTTCGTGCGCGGCGGCGATCTCCTCTCGGCCGCCGCCGTGTTCCTCGGCACCGGCATCCTGCATCTGACCGTCCCGCAGTTCGCCATGGGCAACGTCGTCCTGACGCTGGCCTGGCTCGGCGTCGCGATGCTGATTCTGAAGGCGCATGCGAGACTCGTGGCCGGCACGAGCGAGGCCTCGAGCGGCACCGGCAGCCCGAAGCCCGTGGTCGTCGCCAGGAGCCCAGCCTAAGATAGCGCCATGAGAATGGCGCTCGTGTTGATGGCGGCGGTCGTGTCGTTTTCGCAGCCGCCGCAGCCGGGCGGCGCGCAGTCCGGCAAAACTCAGGTTGTGCTCCTCGGAACGGGCACGCCGCGGCCCGAGCCGACGCGTTCGGGACCGGCAACCGCGATTGTCGTCAACAACGCTTCGTATCTCGTTGATGTCGGCCCAGGCATCGTGCGTCGCGCGGAAGCGGCATTCGAGAAAGGCGTCGCCGGGCTATCGCCCGACAAGCTGACGACGGCCTTCATCACCCATCTCCACTCCGATCACACCGTCGGGCTCCCTGACCTGATCTTCACGACCTGGGTGCAAGGCCGCCGCGTGCCGCTGAAGCTGTACGGACCCGAAGGGCTGCAGGCGATGACGACGCACATCATGGCCGCCTGGCAGGCGGACATCGACATTCGCACGAAGGGGATGGAGCAGCGGCAGCCAACGGCCGTCGAAGCGCACGAGGTGAAGCCGGGCGTGGTTTACAAGGACGGCAACGTCACTGTGACGGCGTTCCGCAACGCGCACGGCGAATGGAAGGAAACCTACGGCTACCGGTTTCAGTCCGCAAATCGCAGCATCGTGATCTCAGGCGACACGAACCCCAGCGCCGCGCTGATCGAGCAGTGCCAGAAGTGCGATGTTCTGATCCACGAGGTGTATGCCGACGCGTATCGGCCGGCGGACATGCCGAACTGGCTCGACTACCGCTCGAAGTACCACACCACGACAACCCAGCTCGCGGAGATTGCGAACAAGACGCAGCCGGGACTGCTCATCATGCATCACCGCGGTATCGGTCCGCGCGGCCGCGAGATTTCCGACGAGCAGTATCTGTCCGACGTTCGCCGCACCTACAACGGCAAAGTCGTCGTCGGCAACGACCTGGACATCTACTGAGCTACCATCGGCTCGTGATTGATTCGCATTGTCACCTCGCGGACGAGACCTTCGCGAAGGATCTCGACCAGGTCGTCGCGCGCGCCCGAGATGCCGGCGTCGAGCGCGTCCTCGTGATCCTCGAAGGCGGCAATGCGGCGGAAGCGCGGCAGGCGGGACGCCTCGAACAGCTCTGGCCCGACGCGCGATTCTCGATCGGCGTGCACCCGCACCAGGCGCATCAGTTTTCGGACGATCCGCAGCGCGCCGTCGCGGTCGTGCGCGAGCAGCTCGCGGCGACGCCTTCCGCGCGTGCCGTCGGCGAGATCGGCCTCGACTACCACTACGACTTCTCGCCGCGCGACGTGCAGCAGCAGGTGTTTCGCGGGCAGGTCCGGCTGGCGCGCGAGCTGCAACGGCCGATTGTCGTCCACACCCGCGAGGCCGACGACGACACGCTCGCGATCCTGCGCGAGGAGGGCGGCGCCAGCGACGGGTATCGAGTCCGCGGCGTCCTGCACTGCTTCACCGGCAATGACGCACTCGCGGCCGCCGGTCTCGACCTCGGGTTCTACATCTCGCTGGCCGGGATCATCACGTTTCCGCGGGCCGCCGATCTCCGCGACACGGTGCGGCGCGTGCCGATCGATCGACTGCTGACCGAAACCGACAGCCCGTTTCTCGCGCCGGTGCCGCATCGCGGCACACGCAATGAGCCGGCCTACGTCGCGCGTGTCGTCGAGACCCTCGCCGACCTCCACGCGGTGACCCCTGCCGAGATGGCCGCGCGCACGTCCGCCAACTTCCACACCCTCTTTCTCCCGTGATAAAGTCCTAGCCGCAAAAACGCTGTGGAGAATACGTCGTCCGCGCTGTCGCTCATTTTCGAGCCGATTAAAGCCGATCTCGAGAAAGTGGATCGGGAATTCGGCCGGCACGTCCAGTCGCAGGTCGAGCTGATTCCGACGATCGGCAAGTACATCCAGACGAGCGGCGGCAAGCGCGTCCGGCCGGCCGTCCTGCTGATGGCGGCGCGGCTGTCCGGATATACCGGCGATCGCGCCATCCTCTACGCGGCGGTGGTCGAGTTCATCCACACCGCGACGCTCGTCCACGACGACATCATCGACGATTCGGATCTGCGGCGCGGCCGATTGGCGGTGCACTCGCGCTGGGGCAACGACATCACCGTGCTCCTCGGCGACTACCTCTACATCAAGTCGATGGCGCTCGCGCTGACGCACGACTCGCTCGAGATCATCCGGCTGCTGTGCGACGTCACGCTGCGGATGATCGAGGGCGAGCTGTATCAGCTGACGAAGAACGGCGACGCCGACATCAGCGAGGACGAGCACTTCGACATCATCCGCCGCAAGACCGCGTACCTGTTCGGCGGCTGCGCGCAAATCGGCGGGATGCTCGGCAAGGTGACCGGCGAGCGCGAGCAGGCGCTGCGCGAGTACGGCTTCAATCTCGGCATCGCGTTCCAGCTCGTCGACGATCTGCTCGATTTCACCGGCGACGCGCAGGCGGTCGGCAAGCCGATCGGCAGCGATTTGCGCGAAGGCAAGGTGACCCTGCCGCTCATCCATCTGCTCCGCCAGCACAACGACGGCGTCGGCTCGCGCATCGTCCGCGACATCATCGCCACGCACACCGTCACCGAGGATCAGTGGAGCCAGCTTCTGCGCAGCCTGAAGGAGCACGCCTCGATCGACTACGCGTACCGCAAGGCGGTCGAGTACGCCGAGCGCGCGAAGAAGCCGCTGAACGCGTTCCCGCCGAGCGCCGAGCGCGACGCGCTGCTCGCGCTGCCCGACTACGTGCTGTCCAGGGATCGGTGATTCCCATCGAAATTGTCGACGGCGACATTTCGCTGCAGGACACCGACGCCATCGTCAACGCCGCCAACAATCATTTCTGGATGGGCGCCGGCGTCGCCGGCGCGATCAAGCGCCGCGGCGGGGCGCAGATCGAGGCTGACGCCATGCGCCAGGGCCCGGTCGACCCGGGCGACGTCGTGATCACAGGTGGGCGGCAGCTCGCGGCGAAATACGTGATCCATGCGGCAGTGATGGGGCAGGACCTGCAAACGTCCGCGTCGATCATCGAGCGCGCGACGCGCAGCTCGCTGAGCATGGCCGACGCTCATGGCGTGACCTCGATCGCCTTCCCGGCCTTCGGCACGGGCGTCGGCGGTTTTCCACTCGATGAGTGCGCCCGCATCATGATCGCCGCCGTGCGCGCGCATCAGCCGAAATCGCTGCGCCTGGTCCGTTTCGTCCTGTTCGGCCAGCCGGCGTACGATACGTTCGTACGCGTGGCGGCCCTGACAGGGCCGCCCGACGACGATGAGGGCGAAGAACGCTCGTAGGCCTTCAGGTCTGCCGGGATCGAATGTCAACGCCTCCAGAGGATCGCATCCAGCAACTGCGTGCCCTGATCCGCCATCACGAGGAGTGCTACTACATCCTCAGCGCGCCGGAGATCTCCGACGCCGAGTTCGATGCGCTGCTCCACGAGCTCGAGAGGCTCGAAGCGGAGTATCCGGATCTGGTCACGCCGGACTCGCCGACGCAGCGGGTTGCCGGGCGTCCGATCGAAGGCTTTCAGACCGTCGAGCATCTCGTGCCGATGCTCAGTCTCGATAACGCCTACAACGAGGAGGAGCTTCGCGCATTCGACGAGCGCGTCCGCCGAGGCGCCGGCCTTGGCGAGCGATCGGCGGCCTACGTCGCCGAGATGAAAATCGACGGGCTGAGCCTCGCGCTCACCTACGAGGACGGACGCCTGGTCCGCGGCGCGACGCGCGGCGACGGGACGCGCGGCGAAGACGTCACCGCAAACGTGCGCACGATTCGCGCGATTCCGTTGGCGCTGCGCGGCGGGCCGAAAGGGCGCCTCGAAGTTCGCGGCGAGGTCTATCTGCCGCGGGCGTCGTTCGAACGGATGAATCGCGAACGCGAGGACGAGGGCGAGCCGCTGTTCCAGAACCCGCGCAACGCCGCCGCCGGCACGATGCGGAATCTCGATCCGGGGCTCGTGTCGAAGCGGAACCTCGGCGCCTTCACGTATCAGTTGGTCGGCGTGCGTGAATTGGCGCATCACAGCGACACGCTGACGGCGATGCGCCGCTGGGGGCTGCCGGTCGAGCCGAACTGGCGCCGCTGCGAGGGGATCGCGGAAGTCGCCGCCTTCTGTCAGGAATGGGAGGAGAAGCGACGGACGCTCGACTTCGACACCGACGGTGTGGTGATCAAAGTCGACGATCTCGCGCTCCGCGAGAAGCTCGGGACGACGGCGAAGTTTCCGCGATGGGCGACGGCGTTCAAGTTTCCCGCGCAGCAGGTCCACACCAGGCTGATTCGAATCGACGTGAACGTTGGCCGGACCGGCGCCGTGACGCCGTACGCGGTGCTCGAGCCGGTGTTCGTCGCCGGATCGACGGTCTCGATGGCGACGCTGCACAACGCCGAGGACCTCGCGCGCAAGGACATCCGTGAAGGCGACACCGTCGTCATCGAAAAAGCCGGCGACGTGATCCCCAAAGTCGTCGCGCCGATCCTCAGTCTGCGTCCGAGCGACGCCGTGCCGTGGGTGATGCCGACCACGTGCAAGGAGTGCGGCACCGCGCTGCACCGCGACGAGGAAGAGGTCGTGTGGCGGTGCGACAACCCGTCGTGCCCGGCGCGCATCCGGCGCAGCCTCGAGCACTTCGCGTCGCGATCGGCGATGAACATCGAAGGCCTCGGTGCGTCCCTCGTCGATCAGCTCATCGAGCAGGATCTCGTCCACGACTTCGCCGACCTCTATCACCTCGAGCCGGCGCAGCTCGAAAACCTCGTCGTCGCGCCGCGCGATCCGAAATCGGAGCGCGCCGTCCCGCGCAAGCTCGGCAAGGTCGGGCGCAACGTGTTCGACGAGCTCCAGCGCAGCAAGACGAACGACGTCTCGCGGCTCGTCTACGCGCTCGGCATCCGCCACGTCGGCGAGAAGGCAGCGACGACGCTGGCGCGATATTTCCGCGACCTCGATCGGATCATGACGGCGACTGTCGAGGAGCTGCAGACGGCTCCGGAGATCGGTCCGGTTGTGGCCGAGTCGGTTCACGATTTCGCGAGCGAGCCGGTCAATCAGGGGCTCGTTCAGCGGCTGAAAGCGGCCGGCGTCAAGACGACGACCGACCTTCCAGAACCGACGATCGAGCCGGTTGGTCCGCTGGTGGGGAAGACGTTCGTCCTCACCGGCACGCTGTCGTCAATGACCCGTGAGCAAGCCACTGACGCGCTCGAGCAACTCGGCGCCAGGGTGTCGGGCTCGGTGAGCAAGAAAACGAGCTACCTCGTCGCAGGCGGGGACGCTGGGAGCAAGCTCGAAAAGGCGCAGAAGCTCGGGGTCGAGGTCCTGACCGAAGACCAGTTTCGCGACCTTATAATGGGAAGGCAGGCCTGAACGCCTGCGCGACACGTCAGGTCGCGCCCGACTCCGATAGCGCAGGCCTTCAGAGCTGCTTGAATACATGTCGAAACGTTTTACCGTCGTCACACTCGTCCTGACCGCCACCGTCGCATTCCTCGTCGGCGCGATTTTCGCGGGAGGTGTTGCCCGCTCAGCGGTGTCGGCCGGCGCACCCGTGAAGGCCGCGACCGCACGAAATAACGCACGCGTCACTCCGGCCCTCACTGGTCTCGTCAACTTCGCCGACGTCGTCGAACGCATCAACCCTGCGGTCGTGAACATCGACGCGACCGCGCGCGGCCGCGATCGGGCGCGGAGGCGTGGGCGGACCATGATCGAGCCGCCGGATCCGCTGGACCCTCCGGACAGCCCGCGCTCCGATCCGCCGCATCGCGGCGCCGGCAGCGGCTTCATCATCGACGCCGACGGCAGCATCCTGACGAACAACCACGTC
>DAIUKO010000248.1:0-11574 GCA_036848175.1 Vicinamibacterales bacterium
GGCGCCGCCTACTGCATGGACGAAGCCGAGATCGTCCGCAATATCGAGGATGCCGGCTTCACCGCGAAGCGCCGCAACATGCACTACGACATCCTCGGCGATCCAATCTGCCGCGAGCGCGACGTGCCCCGGATGCTCGAGCTCGCCACGGCGCGCGAGGATGGCGACACCAGCGTGCCCGACGAGTTGATGAACTACCCGGCCCGGAGCCGCGCCGCCAAACAGCTGCGCATCCTTCCGAATTGATCCACTACCACGCCGCCTGGATCGTGTCGGTCAGCGATCCGCCGATGCGCGACGGCTGGATCGCGGTCGATCAGGGGCGCATTGCCGCGGTCACCAGGCGGCCGCCGACCGACGCCGGCCACCTGATCGATCTTGGCGAGGTCGTGGTGCTGCCAGGCCTCGTCAACGCGCACACCCATCTCGAGCTGTCGTACCTGCGCGACGAGGTGCCGCCGGCTTCCGAGTTCGTCACCTGGATTCGCGAGGTGATGGCGGCGCGCCGGCGGCGGCCCGACCCACAGTCGCCGGAGATTCTCGACGCCATCGATCGCGCGCTGGCCGAAGCCTTCGCGTGTGGAACCGCGATCGTCGGCGACATCAGCAACACGCTCGTCACCTTCGCACCGCTCACGCGCAGCTCGCTGGCCGCGGTCGTCTTCTACGAGCTGATTCGGTTCAATGCGCCGGACCCGCAGGGCTTCGTCGACACCGCCTGGGAGGAGCTGAACCGCCTCGTGCCGACCGACCGTGTCCGTGCGTCGCTCGCGGCGCATGCGCCGTACTCGGTGGCGCCGCTCGTGTTTCGTGCGATCCGGCAGGCGATCGATCGCGATCCGTTCGCGCCGAGCAGCGTCCATCTCGCCGAATCGACTGAGGAGCTCGAGTTCATCCGCAGCGGTGGCGGTCCCTGGCGCCGTCTCCTCGAGGACCTTGGCGTCTGGGATCCGGCGTGGGTCCCGCCCGGCGGATCGCCGGTGAAGTATCTCGACGACAGCGGATTCCTCGATGCGCGCGTGCTCGCCGTCCACGGCGTGCAGATGACCGCCGAGGACCTCGAGCGCCTGGCCGCGCGCGGCGCGACCCTCGTCACGTGTCCACGGAGCAACGGCCACACCGGCGCGGGCGCGCCGCCGATTGCCGACTTCTACAACTCCGGCGTCCGCGTGGCCGTCGGCACTGACAGCCTCGCCAGCTCGCCCGACTTGAACCTCTTCGCGGAGCTCGCGACGATGCGCGCGCTCGCCCCGGACGTGCCGGCGTCGGCGCTGATCGACAGCGCGACGCGCCAGGGCGCACGCGCGCTCGGCTTCGACGGCGACTACGGCACCATCGAGCCGGGCAAACGCGCGCGGCTGCTCGCCGTCGAGATTCCGCCGCTGACGATCGATGTGGAAGAATACCTGGTGGCCGCCGGCATTCAGCCCCAACAGATTCGGTGGATCCCTGAAATTGCGGACTAAGGATTGCGGACTAAGGATTGCGGATTGAGGATTGCGGATTGCGGATTTATTGGGGATTGGTGATTGGGGGATTGCGGATTTATTGTAGATTGGCGATTGACGATTGATGGCGATTGACGATTGATCGCCGAATTGAGGATTGATCGGCGATTCACCGGACGCGACGAGAGTGATTGGTGGCAAATCCCAAATCATCAATGAATCCGCAATCCCCCAATCCACCAATCCCCAATAAATCCGCAATCCGCAATCCTCAATCCGCAATTCTGGGTCGCGCAGCGACGTACGCCTCTTTCGTCAGGTTCAGCCATTCGGTGTTCGCGCTGCCGTTCGCGCTCGCTGGCGCGCTGCTCGCTTCTCGTCACGTCGGGGTAACCTGGCCGACTGTGGGCTGGATCGTCGTCGCGATGGTGGCGGCGCGGAGCGCGGCGATGGGCTTCAACCGGATCGCCGACGCGCGGCTCGACGCGCTGAACCCGCGGACGGCGGCGCGCGAGCTGCCGCGTGGCGTTATCAGTCAGCGTGAGGCGACTGCGTTCGTCGTCGTCGCGTCGGTCGTGTTCGTCTACGCTGCGTATCGGCTGAATCCGTTGTGCCTCGCGCTGTCGCCGGTCGCACTCGCGATCGTGTTCTGGTATTCGCTGGCCAAGCGCTACACGACGTGGACGCAGCTGTTCCTCGGTCTGGCGATGGCAGTCGCGCCCGTCGGTGGCTGGCTCGCCGTCGGCGGTCGCGGCGGCTGGGAGCCGTGGCTGCTTGCGCTCGCCATCGGCTCCTGGGTCGGCGGCTTCGATGTTCTGTATGCCTGCCAGGATCTCGACTTCGATCGCGCGCACGGTCTGCGGTCGATTCCGGTTCGCTTCGGCGTCGCCGCGTCGCTCGCGATTTCTCGTCTGCTGCACGCGATCGCCGTCGCCTGCTTCATCGCGCTCGCCTTCGTCGCACCGCTCGGAACGATCTACCTTGCCGGCGTCGCGATCGTCGCCGCGCTTCTCGTCTACGAACAGTCGCTCGTCCGCGCCGACGATCTCTCACAGGTCAAACGCGCGTTCGATCTCAACGGCTACGTTGGGATTCTCTACTTGCTCGTGCTGGTCGCTTCGTTGTACGGACCCTGGCAGCGTTGACCCCGAGGTCGGCCCGGCGGACACGTGGGCCCGCATCGACGTGTCAAGAAGATCGCTTCCGAGTACGCTGAACGGCGGTGTCTGCAGCCAACGACGACTCGATTTCGAAAGCGCCCGCGCGGATCGCCGGGATGTTCGACGCGATCGCGCCTCGCTACGATTTCCTCAACCATCTGCTGAGCGGCGGCATCGATCGGACCTGGCGCACGCGCGCGATTCGGTCGCTCGCGCTGACGGGCCGCGAGCGGGTGCTGGATCTCTGCACCGGGACCGGCGATCTGGCGATCGCCGCGCTGACCGCACGGCCGGGCGCCGCAACCGTCGTCGGCGTCGACTTCGCGGGCGCGATGCTGCGCGTCGCGGCGGAGAAGCGCGATCGGGATCGACTGCGCGGGCGCCTCGCGCTCGTCCGCGGCGACGCGACGCGGATTCCGATGCCCTCCGCGTCGGTTGACGCGGTGACGATCGCCTTCGGGATCCGCAACGTCGAGAACGTCGCGTCGGCGTGCGCAGAAATGCACCGCGTCCTCAGACCGGGCGGCCGCCTCGCGATTCTCGAGTTCGCCGTGCCGACGCTGGTGGGATGGCGGTCGGTGTATGGGTGGTACTTGAAGCACGTGCTGCCGCGCATCGGCCGGGCCGTATCGCGACACGACGCGGCCTACGGCTACTTGCCGGCCTCGATTGACGCGTTTGCCGCTCCGGACGAGCTCGTGAAAATTCTGCGACAATCCGGCTTCGAAACCGTGAACGCCGTCCGGCTGACGCTGGGAAGCGTCTGTCTCTACACGGCCGAGCGCCCGCCCGGTCGCCCGTAGCTCGGGCACGGCTGCTATACTCGATAAGTCGCTGATGTATTTCGATTTCGAGGACTACCGACCAGACATCTATCCGGTCGGCCGCGCGCTGACGCGGCTCGAGATGGTACTCCTCACGATCATTTTCCACCTCACGATGCTGATCTTCCTCATCCTGTCGCCGAAATGGTTTCCGAAGATTTTCGCGGCGCCGGTGGTGAAACCGCTCGTGTTGCAGCAGGCTCAACCGGACCGGCAGCGGTTCGTGTTCGTCCAGCCGAAGCTCGATCGTCCTGCGCCGAAGGCCCCGGACCGCGCGGAGTTGTCGGACCTCAACCGTCAGGCACAGGCGCCGCGGCGCGCCGAGCGCCCGCAGAATCCGCTGCCGTACTCGCGCGGCAATTCGACGGAGCGGACGATCGAAGAGTTGCAGCGGCGCGAGGCGGCGCGCGGGCGGGGAGCAGCGCCCGATTCGGCCGCTGGGCAGATCGCGAAGAACCAAACACCGCAGCAAGCCGAGACGCCGGCGCCCAAGGTCCCCGAATCGCAGTCCACGCTCCAATTGCCTTCGAACACCACGCAGAACACGCCGACCGGCGCGAACGGCCGATCCGCGACGACGGGCGGATCGCTCGGCGATGCGCTGCGGAATCTGCAGCGCTACGTGCAGTCGGAATCGTTCGAGAATCAAGGCGGCGGCGGGGGGCAGTTCGGCCCCGAGATTCAGTTCGACACGAAGGGCGTCGAGTTCGGGCCGTGGATTCGCCGATTCATCGCGCAGGTGAAGCGCAACTGGTTCATCCCCTACGCCGCGATGTCGATGAAGGGCCACGTCGTCATCACCTTCAACGTCCACAAGGACGGCGCGCTCACCGACGTCACGGTCGTTGGACCGTGTCCGATCGACGCGTTCAACAACGCCGCGTTCGGCGCGCTCGCCGCGTCGAACCCGACGCAGCCGCTGCCGCCGGAGTATCCGTCCGAGCGCGCGTTCTTCACCGTCACGTTCTTCTACAACGAAACACCGCGGTGACGCGCACGCAGCAGCTCGGGCTTCTCATCCTCCTGCTCGTCTTCGTCGTCTACGTTCTCGTGCGTGTCCAATAAGCTCGTCGCGATTCTCGGTCCGACTGCGACCGGGAAGAGTGCGCTGGCGCTCGCCCTGGCCGAACGCTTCGACGGCGAGATCATCAATTGTGATTCGACGGCGGTCTATCGCGGCTTCGACATCGGCACCGACAAGATCGCGCCTGAGGATCGCCGCGGAATCCCGCATCACCTCATCGACATCGCGGATCCAACCGATGAATACACCGCCGCACAGTTCGCGCGCGATGCCGCTCGGGTTGTCCGCGACATTCACGGGCGCGGCCGCCTGCCGATGGTCGTCGGTGGCACAGGCTTCTATTACCGCGCGTTGACTCGCGGCCTGTTTCCGGGACCGGGCAAGGACGCGGCGCTGCGGCGACGGCTCGAGTCGATCGCCGAGCGGCGCGGCGTCGCCTTTCTGCATCGGATGCTGAAGCGAGTGGATGCCGGGTCGGCGCTGCGCATTCAGCCGCGCGATCTCAAGCGGCTGGTGCGCGCGCTCGAGGTGTACTTTCTGACCGGACGACCGCTGACGGCGCACTTTGCCGACACGGCGTCGCCGCTTCCCGACGTCGACGTCATCGCCATCGCGCTGCGCCTGCCGGCGGCGGCGACGTCCGAGCGCGTGACGCGGCGCGTCGATCAGCAGTTCGAGCGCGGGCTGCTCGACGAGATCCGCACGCTGCTCGATCGTGGGATTCCCGAAACCGCGCGCCCGTTCGGCGGCCTCGTCTATCGACAAGCGCTCGAGCACCTGCACGGTCTCCGCGACGAGGCGGCGACGCGCGCGCTGATTGCGCAAGAGAATCGTCGCTACGCGCGGCGGCAGTTGATCTGGTTCCGCAAAGAGCCTAATCTTGTCTGGTTCGACGGTCCCGGCGAATCGTCGTCGACGATCGCGGCCGTGACCAGCCTGATCGACACGCGGCTTCAGGAGACTTCGCGCTGATGGCTCCCGCCTCCGACTCGAAAACTGCCCACGCGCAGCCGAACATTCAGGACGTCTTCCTCAACTACGTCCGACGCGAGAAGCTGACCATCACGATTCGCATGATGGACGGCACCGAGCTGGAAGGGCGGATCAAGAACTTCGATCGGTTCGCGCTCGTGCTCGATCAGAGCGGCACCGATCACATGATCTTCAAGCATGCGATCGCGGCCATCAAAACGCCGAGGCCGGTTTCCAACTACTTCTCGCATCAGTAGAGCTGCGTGAGCGCGCCATCCCCCTTCAGGCGCGCCATCGTCATCGTCATGGACAGCGTCGGCATCGGCGAGCTGCCGGATGCGTCCGCGTATGGCGACGAGGGCAGCAACACGATCGGCAACATCGCCAGGCGGGTGGGCCTCGACGTGCCGACGCTCTGCACCCTCGGCCTCGATCGCCTCGGCTGTCTGCCCGACGCTGAGAGTCGCGGTCTGACCGCGGTCAGACCCGGGGTCAGACCGCGGTCAGACCTGGGGTCAGACCGCGGTCAGACCGCGGGGGCGTTTGGGAGGATGGCGGAGGCGTCGGCGGGGAAGGACTCTGTCACTGGACACTGGGAACTGATGGGAATCGTCCTTCAACGGCCGTTTCCGCTCTTTCCGCACGGATTCGCGACCGAGATCCTCGACGAGTTCTCGCGACAGACGGGACGCGGCGTCATCGGCAACAAAGCGGCGTCCGGCACCCAGATCATCGACGAGCTCGGCGCCGAGCACATGCGGACCGGATCGTTGATCGTCTACACCTCCGCCGACAGCGTGTTTCAAATCGCCGCGCACGAGCAGGTCGTGCCGATTCCGGAGTTGTACCGCGCGTGCGAGATCGCGTACAGACTGGTCGCGGAAGGACTCGGTGTCGGCCGGGTGATCGCGAGGCCGTTTGTCGGCACGCCCGGTCACTTCACGCGGACGGCGAATCGCCACGACTACGCGCTGCCGCCGTCCGCTGAGACGCTCCTCGATCGGGTGAAGGCGCGGTCGCTGCCGGTCGTCGCCATCGGCAAGATCAGCGACCTGTTCGCCGGCCGCGGCATCACCGCGTCGTTTCATTCCGCCAGCGACGACGAGGGAATGAATCACGTCGAACGTCAAATGACAGAGGTGGACGACGGCCTGATCTTCGCGAACCTCGTGGACTTCGACACGCAGTACGGCCATCGCAACGACGTGGACGGCTACGCGCGCAACCTCGAACGATTCGACCGGCGGCTGACCGCGCTGCTGCCGCGCCTCCGAGACGACGATTTGCTGATCGTGACGGCGGACCACGGCAATGACCCGACGACGCCGAGCACCGATCACTCGCGCGAGTACGTGCCGCTGCTGGTCACCGGTACTCACGTCCGGCCCGACGTGGATCTCGGCACGCGGCGGTCGTTCGCCGACGTGGGACAGACGCTAGCTGAGGTATTCGGCGTCGGCAGACTCGCCCACGGCACGAGCTTCCTTCGTGACATCATGTAGAGGCCGATGCGCTGCCGACACATGGTCAGGCGCGATACAGGGGCCATGCACGATCGATATCAGGGTGGTGGAGGGGCGGACCCATGTGTCCGCCCCGAGCCCACGGCATCGACTGAACACCCGTGACTCCAAGCACGACCAGGATGACGCTTCGTGAGGAGCTCGAGGCCCGCGAGCGCGACATCCTCGCACCCCAGGCCGCCAGGAGCGCCGACTCGCGCGGCCGCCTGCGTCCCGAGGCCGAAGACGACGTCCGTCCGGCCTTTCAGCGCGATCGCGATCGCATCATCCACTGCAAAGCGTTTCGCCGGCTCAAGCACAAAACGCAGGTGTTCTTCGCGCCGACCGGGGATCACTACCGCACCCGCCTGACGCACACGCTCGAGGTGTCGCAGATCGCGCGGACGATCGCCAAGGTCCTGCGGCTGCACGAAGAGCTGACCGAAGCGATCGCGCTCGGCCACGATCTCGGCCATACGCCGTTCGGCCACGCCGGCGAGCGCGTGATCGATCGGTTGATGCCGGGCGGCTTCAACCACTACGAGCAGAGCCTCCGCATCGTCGACGTCCTCGAGAACGACGGCCGCGGACTGAATCTCACGTGGGAAGTGCGGGACGGGATCGCGAAGCACTCGAAAGGCAAGTCGGGCGCGCCGGTCGGCGTCGCCGACGCGCTGCGCGCGGGGACCATCGAAGGGCAGATCATGCGCGTCGCGGATCTCATCGCCTACGTGAACCACGACATCGACGATGCGGTCAGAGCAGGACTGCTCAGCGCCGACCGCCTCCCGCGCGAGCCGATCGGCATTCTCGGCCAGACGTCGTCCGCACGAATCGCGACGCTCGTCAAGGACGTCGTCACCGAAACGCTCGCCGGCAACCTGACCGAGATTCGGATGAGCAATCGCGTGCTCGACGCCGTGCTCGCGCTGCGCAGCTTTCTCTTCGAAGCGGTGTACGAGAACACCGCCGCGACGGCGGAGTTCCGCAAGGCCACAGACATTCTCAGCGGGCTGTGGGAAAAAGTGCGCGAGCGGCCCGACGCGTTCCTCGATCGCCGCACGATCGATGCGGATGGTCTCGACGTCGCCACGCGCGACTTCATCGCCGGCATGACCGATCGCTACGCCGTCCGCCTCTTCGAAGAGCTCTTCATCCCGAAACCCTGGGAGGCAGACTAACTCCCCGGTTTCGGGTTATATTGGATGGTTCCATGCGGCTCGATCTGGGCAAGATCAGGACAGCGCGCGAGCGCTATGAGAAGGTCTACGCGCCCGAGGCCTTTGGTCCCGAGCCAGAAGGGTTTCGCATCGTTGCACCGGTTTCGCTGGCGTTCGACATCGACAAGGACAAGCAGCAGTTTCGGCTCGCCGGCACCGTCGAGACGACGCTCGAGCTGACCTGCAGCCGTTGTCTCGAGCCGTTCACCTCGCCGGTGGCGGCCGAGTTCGATCTGCGATATCAGCCGCGCGCACTGAATAGGGGCGAGGGCGAACGCGAGATCGAAGAAGACGATCTGACGACGGCGTTCTACGAGCACGACGAGATCGATCTCGAACAACTGATGCGGGAGCAGTTCTACCTCTCGCTGCCGATGAAACCGCTGTGCGGCGAGGGATGCCGCGGCCTGTGCCCGAGCTGCGGCACGAACCTCAATCGCGGCGCGTGCGACTGCAAGACCGGTTGGGAAGATCCGCGCTTTGCCGCGCTCAAGAAGCTGAGAGCGGAAAGCTGAGAGCTGAGAGCTGATCATGCCGAATCCAAAACGACGACATTCGAAAACGCGGACGGCCAAGCGCCGCACGCACGACGCGCTGAAGGCGGTGGGCCTCAGCGAGTGCCCGCATTGCCACGAGCCCAAGCTGCCGCATCGCGTCTGCGCAAACTGCGGCTACTACCGCGGTCGCCAGGCGCGTGCCGTTGACGAGGAATAGCGGTTCGCCTTCAGCCATCGGCGCAGTCCTCTCGGCCCTGACGCATGATCTGGGTAGCCGTTGATGCCATGGGCGGCGACTTCGCCGCCGCTCCCGTCGTCGACGGTGCGCTCGCGGCGGCGCGGCACTTCGATCTCGGTGTCGTCCTCGTCGGCCCGAGGCGCGTGCTCGAGACCGAGCTCCAACGTCATCCCGACATCGACTCGAGCCGGCTGCGCCTCGTCGACGCGGACGAGGTCGTGACGATGGCGGAGTCGCCCGTGACGGCGCTGCGGCGCAAGCCGCGCGCGTCGATCCGGGTCGCCGCCGACGTGGTGGCGCGCGGCGAAGCGTCGGCGCTCTTCAGCGCCGGACACACGGGGGCCACGGTCATGGCGGCGCACGCGGCGTTCGGCATGGTGGCCGGCGTCGATCGGCCGGCCCTCGCGGCGACGATCCCGACGCTCACCCGTCCGGCGATTCTGCTCGACGTCGGCGCGAGCGTCGAGTGCCGGCCGCAGCATCTGCTGCAGTTCGCGGTGATGGGCACGGTGTACGCGCGCGTCGGTCTGGGCATCGAAGCGCCGCGCGTCGGGCTGCTGTCGACCGGCGAGGAGGAGACGAAGGGGAACGAGCTGACGCGCGAAGCTCACCGCCTGCTCAAAGGCGCGGCGTTGAACTTCACCGGCAACGTCGAGGCCCGTCATGTCTACGGCGGCGACGCCGACGTGATCGTCTGCGACGGGTTTACCGGCAACGTCGCGCTGAAGATCAGCGAAGGGCTCGTGGAGGTCGTCGAAGGGTTGCTGAAAGAGGAGCTGTCGAGCACGCTGACGATGCGCGTCGGATCGCTGCTGACGCGGCGCGCGCTGCGCCGCTTCCGGCGCCGCGTCGACTACTCGGAGTACGGCGGCGCGCCGCTCCTCGGCGTCGCCGGCATCACCATCGTCGGCCACGGACGATCGAGCGCGAAGGCGGTGCGCAACGCGGTCGCCATGGCGTATCGATTCGCCGACAACCAGTTCATCGCGCGCGTTCAGCGCGAGATCGCGACCGCGACGGTGTCTCACCAGTGATTGCCTTCATCTTTCCCGGACAGGGCTCCCAGAAGGTCGGCATGGGCAAAACGCTCGCCGATGCGTATCCGATCTGCCGCGCGACGTTCCAGGAAGCCGACGACGCGCTGGGCGAGTCGCTGAGCCGCGTCATCTTCGACGGTCCCGACGATCAATTGACGCTGACCGAGAACGCCCAGCCGGCGATTCTTGCCGTCAGCATTGCCGCCTATCGGCTGCTCGAATCGCGCGGCCTGCAACCGGCCTACGTCGCCGGCCACAGTCTCGGTGAGTACTCGGCCAACGTCGCCGCCGGTACGTTCGCGTTCGCCGACGCGCTGCGCATCGTGCGCCGCCGCGGCCGCTACATGCAGGAGGCGGTGCCGGTCGGCGAGGGCGCGATGGCGGCGATTCTCGGGCTCGACGCGGCGAACATTTCGGTCGCATGCGCCGACGCGGCGCAGGGCGAGGTGGTGAGCGCCGCGAATCTGAACGGCGGCGGCCAGGTGGTGATCGGCGGCGCGCGCGATGCGGTGAGGCGCGCTGGCGAGCGGGCGAAAGCACTTGGGGCGAAGCGCGTCATTCCGCTCAACGTCAGCGCGCCCTTTCACACGGCGTTGATGAGGCCGGCCGAGGCGCGGCTCGCGCCGGAGTTGCGCGCGCTCACGACGTCCCAGCCGCGCGTGCCGATCGTCGCCAACGTGGATGCGCACCCGAAGCGCAGCGCCGGCGAGGCGATCGAGGCGTTGATCGAGCAGGTCGCGTCTCCGGTGAAGTGGCAGTCGGTCGTCGAGCGCCTTGCGTCTGAGGGCGTCAGCACGTATGTTGAGGTGGGTCCGGGCTCGGTGTTGAGCGGACTCGTGCGGAAGATCCATCGCGACGCCATCACTGTCAGCTTCGGCAGCCCGGACGATCTCGCCGCCGTGGAGAGCGCCATCGCCAGCCGTCATTCGCCGATCGCCGATGCTTGACCTCTCCGGCAAGGTTGCGCTCGTCACCGGCGCGTCCCGCGGCATCGGGCGTGCGATTGCAGGGCGGCTCGCGGCACAGGGCGCAACCGTCGTCGCGGCGGCGCGCGCCGACAACGCGGCCGGCTGTGTGGCTGAGATCACCGGCCGCGGTCATCGCGCCGAGCCGCTCACCCTCGACGTCACCGACGCCACGGCGCTCGAACGGGTTCCCGCCGGCATCGTCGAGAAGCACGGCCGGCTCGACATCCTGATCAGCAACGCCGGCATCACGCGCGACCAGCTGTTGATGCGCATGAAGCGCGATGACTGGGACGCGGTGATCGCCACCAATCTCACCGCGACCTTCGTCCTGGCGCAGGCCGCGATGCGTCCGATGCTGAAGCAGCGCGGCGGGCGGATCATCGCCATCAGCTCGGTCGTCGGCCAGATGGGCAACGCCGGTCAGACCAACTATGCGGCGTCCAAGGCGGGACTGATCGGCTTCGCGAAAGCGCTCGCCCGCGAGGTTGCGTCGCGCGGCATTACCGTGAACGTGATCGCGCCCGGGATGATCGAGACCGACATGACGCGCACGCTCAGCGAGAAGGGCCAGGTCGACTGGGCGGCGCAGATTCCGCTGGGACGTCTCGGCAGCGCCGACGACGTGGCGGCGGCGGCGTGCTTCCTTGCGTCAGACGAGGCAGCGTATATTACAGGGCACGTGCT
>DAIUKO010000249.1:0-11570 GCA_036848175.1 Vicinamibacterales bacterium
AGCGATCAGATATTTCCACAGGGAATCGCGATCCGCGTGGCAGAATTTGCCTTCGAACAATTCGGCTGACGTGAGTGTTAACGAGGTGTCGCCATCATGATTCACGCACTCCTTCTGGCTGTGGCGCTGACGCAAGCGGCCGGTCAACCGTCGCGCACGCCGCCTCAGGTCACCGCGCCCGCAGACGTGAAACCCGGAAGCATCAATCTCGACGACGTCGAATATCCGTATCCGGTCTCGTATCTGCCGTTTCAAACCTACGGGCAGGACGTGCGGATGGCATACATGGATGTGGCGCCGGCCGGCCAGCCCAACGGCCACACCGTGGTGCTGTTCCACGGGATGAATTTCTCCGGCTTCTACTGGGCCGGGCCGATCGAGGTGCTGCGCAAGGAAGGTTTCCGCGTCATCGTCACGGATCAGATCGGCTTCGGCCGATCGTCGAAGCCGATCATTCCGTACAACTTTCACGACATGGCGCTGAACAGCAAGCGTGTGCTCGACGAGCTCGGCATCAAGAAGGCGATGATCGTCGGGCACTCGATGGGCGGCATGCTCGCGGCGCGCTTCGCGGCGTCATATCCCGACATCACCGAGAAAGTCGTCCTCTACGCGCCGATCGGGTTGACCGATGCGCGCTGGGAGCGGCCGTATCGCAGCACCGACGAGGCCTACAAGGCGCGGCTCGCGCAGACGCGCGATCAGGAGTATCAGCAGGCGCTCGGGACGCTCAAACGCTACTTCCCGAAGCCGGAGACGTGGAAGCCGGAATACGAGAAGCTCGCGCGGATCATGTACGCGTGGACGCTGAACGGCGACTGGCCGCGGCTGGCGATGGTGCGGACGCTGCTGCAGCAGATGGTCTACACCGATCCGGTCGTCTACGACTGGGCGCACATCAAGGCGAAGGCGCTCGTGATCGGCGGAGAGAAGGACGGCGCCGATTTCCCGGCGCGCGCGAAGTACATCGGCGAGACGATTCCGGGCGCCCAGGTATTCGTCGCTCCGACCGCCGGCCACGTGCTGCACATGGAAGATCCGGCGCTCTTCAACCGCGAGCTGCTGACGTTCCTGAAGTCGAATCTCGGCGCACCGACGCAGAACCCGCAGTAGCTGTCCGCTTCCCCTTGCTTACCGAGAGGAGACTGGTGTAGGCTCACCTCGGTAACCAAGGGGAAGGGCTCGTGAGCAAGCCGTCCGATCTCGTGCAGGGGACGCTCGATCTCCTGATCATGAAAATCCTCGCCCTCGAGCCGCAGCACGGCTGGGCGATCAGCCAGCGTCTCAAACAAATCTCCGGCGACGTGCTCCAGGTCAGCGACGGATCGCTCTATCCGGCGCTGCACAAGCTCGAGCAGGAAGGCTGGATCAAGGCGGTCTGGAAGCCGACCGAGAACAATCGCCGCGCCAAGTTCTACGAGCTGACCCGCTCGGGCCGCAGGGAGCTCGAGCGTGAAGCCGCGAACTGGCAGCGCCTTTCCGCGGCCATCTCCGGGATCGTCAAGCTGAAAGAGGCATAGGCGTGCGTCTCGTCGACGATGCCGTTCAGGATCTCCGCTTCGCGATGGCGCTCGGTGCAAGCGGCGGCGTCGTGCGCCGGATGATCCTCGGCGAGAGCCTGATCCTCGTGGCAGCGGGCGTCGCCATCGGGTTGCCGATCACGCTCGCGACGACGCGACTGGCGTCGGCGCAACTGTTCGGCGTCACGCCGACCGATCCCCTGACGCTGACAGGCGCAACGGTGCTGATGATCGGCGTCGCCGCGATGGCCGGCTTCGCCCCGGCATCGCGTGCCTCGCGCGTCGATCCGATGGTGGCGCTGCGATGCGAATGATCCGCACGCTGGCGCTGCGCCTGCGATCGCTGTTCCTCAGGTCGCGCGTCGAAGACGAGCTCGACGCGGAATTCAGCTATCACCTCGATCGGCAGGCCGAGCGCTTCATCGAGCAGGGGCTCGCGCCCGACGAGGCGCGTGCAGCGGCGAGGCGTGCGATCGGCGGCCTCGATCAGCGCAAAGAAGAATGCCGCGACGCGCGTCGCGTGCGGTGGATCGAGAATGCCGTGCGCGATCTGCGTCACGCCGCGCGCGCTCTCCGACGCAATCCCGGCTTCACCGCGGTGGCCATCCTCTCACTCTCACTCGGGATTGGCGCGAACACCGCGATCTTTCAACTGCTCGACGCCATCCGGTTACGGAGTCTACCCGTCGCCAATCCGCAGGAGCTTGCGGAAATCCTGCCGGCCGGCGGCCACAACGGCATGGGTCTGACCAACGGCTTCGCGTCAGAGATGACCAATCCGCTGTGGGAGCAGGTTCGCGATCGCCAGGAACCGTTCTCCGGCGTGTTCGCGTGGGGCGCGACCGGGTTCCTGCTGGGCCGCGGCGCCGAGGCGCGCAACGTCGGCGGCCTGTGGGTCAGCGGGGAGATGTTTTCGGTGCTGCGCGTGGCTCCGTTCCGGGGCCGACTCATCGCTGCCGACGACGACCGGCGCGGCTGCGGACCAGGCCGCGCCGTCATCAGCTATCCGTTCTGGCGAGGATACTTCGACGGGAGCGACTCTGCAGTCGGATCGATGTTGACGATTTTCGGCAAGCCGATTGAAGTGATCGGCGTCACGCCGCCGGAGTTTTTCGGACTGGAGATCGGGAAGCAGTTCGACGTGGCGTTGCCGATCTGCTCGGCGGCGGCGTGGGGCAACTCGCTCGATCAGCGTCACGTGTGGTGGCTGACCGTGATGGGGCGGTTGAAGCCAGGATGGACGCTGGCGCGCGCGTCCGAGCATCTGCGAGCCATCAGCCCGACTGTGTTCGCGGCGACAGAGCCGCCCGGATATCCGGCGTCGTCGCGAGAGATTTATCGGAAGTTTCAGTTGACGGCGCAGCCGGCGGGATCGGGTATCAGCCGCCTGCGCGGGATGTACGAACGATCGCTGTGGCTGCTGCTCGGGATCACCGCCTTGGTGCTGCTCATCGCCTGTGCGAACCTCGCGAATCTGATGCTGGCGCGCGCCGCCACGCATGAGCGCGAAATCGCCATCCGCGTGGCGATTGGCGCATCGCGAGCGCGCGTGGCGATGCAGCTGCTGTCCGAGAGCCTGCTCCTGGCCGTGCTCGGCGGAGTGCTCGGCGCCGCGGTCGCCGCGTTCCTGAGCCGCGCGGTGATCGCGTTCCTGGGAACCGGCGACGATCTTCAACTCGACGTCGGCCTGGACTGGCGGATTCTCACGTTTACCGCCGGCATCGCGTTCCTCACCTGCATCGTCTTCGGCCTCGCGCCCGCGGTGAAGTCTTCGCTCGTCGAACCGGGCGCCGTGGTGAAGTCCGGCGGCCGCGGTACGACGATGGGCCGAGAGCGATTCATGTTTCGACGCGTGCTGGTCACCGGCCAGGTCTCCGTGTCGCTGGTGCTCCTGGTGGCGGCGTTGTTGTTCGTGCGCAGCTTTCGAAACCTGATCACGCTCGACACCGGCTTTCGCCGAAGCGGCATCGTCCTCGGTCTGTTCGCCGATCTGTCGGGTCCACCAACGACAGGCGATCGCAAGGCGGCCGTCCTTGCGGCGCAGGCGGCTCTGCTCGAAGGGATTCGAACGATGCCGCGGATCGACGCCGCCGCCGCGTCGACGCAGTTTCCGTTGAATGGCAGCAGCTGGACGCAAGGGGTTCGCGTCCCCGGCGGCAACGATGCGGACGGCGAGCGGCGCGGCTCGTCGAAATTCACCTACATCAGCAGCGACTACTTCAAGACCTTCGAAATTCCCTTTCTCGCCGGCCGCGACGTCAATGACTTCGACACCAGCGGCGGGCGCAAGGTCGTCATCGTCAGCGAGGCGTTCGTTCGGCGCTTCTTCGGGAAGACGGACGTCCTCGGCCGGGTGGTGCGAACCGTCGCCGAGCCGAACTATCCCGAAGCGCTGTACGAAATCGTCGGTGTCGTCGGCGATACGAAGTACGCGAACCTTCGGGACGAGATTCCACCGATCGCGTACGTGCCGCTCGCTCAGCATCCCAACCTCACGTCGCTCAAAGGGATCGTGTTCCGATCGTCGGCGCCGCTGCCGGACGTGATTCCGGCGGTGCGCCGCACGGTCGCGTCGATCAATCCCAACATCGTGATGCAATTCAGTGTGCTGGAGACGCAGATCCGGGAGGGGCTCGTCCGCGAGCGCCTGATGGCGTGGCTCGCCGGATTCTTCGGCGTCCTCGCCGCCGTGCTCGCGACGATCGGCTTGTACGGCGTCATCGCGTACATGGTCGTGAGCCGGCGGAACGAGTTCGGGATCCGTCTCGCGCTTGGCGCCAGCGCGCCGGGCATCGTCCTGCTCATCGTTCGCGAAACCGCGCTGCTCGTGGCGATCGGTGTGGCGGTTGGCGTGGTCCTGTCGGCGATGGCGACGCGCAGCGCCGCGTCGCTGCTGTTCGGTCTGTCGCCGTACGACATCACGACGTTCACGGCGGCGGTCGTCCTGCTCGCCGCAACCGCAGGGCTCGCGGGCTACCTCCCCGCGCGGCGAGCGTCGAAGGTCGATCCGATGGTGGCGCTCCGATGCGATTGATGTGTGGTTCGAGCACCAGTCCATCTCGCTCGTGGTGAGCCTGTCGAACCACGAGCCAACCGGCTCATCCTTCGACAAGCTCAGGATGAGCGTTGAGAAGACCGAGGACGAGCTCGACGAGGAGCTGCGGTTTCATCTCGATCAGGGGCCGACCGATGTGTCGGCCCCGGAGGCTTGATGTTCGAGGACGCCATGCATGACGTGCGCTACGCGCTGCGGATGCTGCGGCGCAGTCCGGCGATGACGGCCGCCGTCGTCCTCTCGCTCGCGCTCGGCATCGGCGCCAACACCGCGATCTTCAGCGTCATCGACGTCCTGATGCTCCACGCGCTGCCAGTCAAGGAGCCGGACCGGCTGGTGCTCGTCGGCACGTCCGAGAACTTCACGCAATACTCGCTGTTCGAGACGTTCCGTGAACGCGCGGAGACGATTGCCGACCTGACCGCGATCGTGCACACGGATCGCTACAACGTCCCCATCGGCGCATCCGGCGGCGGCGCCGCCGCCCTCGACTCCGGGCCGGTCCGCGTCGCGCTCGTGTCGGGCAATTACTTTTCGACGCTCGGGGTCGATGCCAGCGTCGGTCGCGTCCTTGCCGGTGCGGACGACGAAGCATCGAGCGCACATCGCGTCGCGGTGATCAGCGATGCGTACTGGGACCGGCGGTTTGCGCGCGCGTCGGACGTCGTCGGACGGACCTTGACCATCACCGGGCAGATCTACGAAGTCGTCGGCGTCGCACCCAACGGCTTCACCGGCGAGTGGGTGGGGCGGCCCGCCGACGTGTGGATTCCGGTCATCTGGCAGCCGCTGGTGATGGCGGAGCTTCCCGTCGGAGGGCTGCGGAACGCGACCGTCACGATCCTCGGCCGGCTCAAACGCGCAATCACGATCGAGCAGGCGCGTGCCGCGCTCCAGATTGCATACACGCAGCAGCTCCGCGACGAAGCGGGCTCCAATCTGCCGCCGGTGCGACTGCAGGCGCTGATGCAATCCCGCGTCGAAGTCGAGTCTGGCGCGCGCGGCTTCTCGCCGCAGCGGCGATCGTTCGGACCGTCGCTGACGATTCTGATGATCGCCGTCGGACTGGTGCTGCTCGTCGCATGCGCCAACATCGCGAATCTGTTGCTGGCGCGCTCCGCATCGCGTCAGCGCGAGCTGACTGTCCGGCGCGCGGTCGGCGCGAGCCGCGGGCGGCTGGTCCGGCAGCTGCTCACCGAAAGCGTGGTGCTATCGGTCATCGGCGGCGTGGCCGGTTTGATCTTCGCGCAGTGGGCGACCGCGACGCTGGCGGCGTTTGTCCGGCTCGGCCCGGTGACGAACGCGGCGCCGGCCTACTCGATGGATCTCGACGTCCATCCGAATGCAACGATCCTGGCGTTCACAGCGGCGCTCTGCGCGGTCACCGGCGTGTTGGCCGGCCTCGCGCCCGCGTTTCGCGGATCGCAGGCGCCGCTCTCGCCGGCGCTGACCGGCCGGGGGCCGTACGCCGGTGGATTCGGAGGGCGATTCGCGATCGGCAAGCTGCTCGTCGTGTCACAGGTGGCGCTGTCGATCGTGCTGCTCATCGGCGCGGCGCTGTTCGCGCGGACACTGCGCAATCTCACGACACAGGACCTTGGATTCGATCGCGAGCACGTCCTGCTCGTCTGGACGCTGCCCGGCCAGACCGACAGCCGCGGCGCCGCCGCGGCGGATTTCTGGCACCGCGTGCAGGAGCGCCTCTCGTCGATTTCCGGCGTCGTGTCGGTGGGCGCCTCGAATCAGGGGATCCTGAACGGCAGCGAGGTGATCAACCTCACGGGACCGTCGCTGCGCATCGACGGTGAGCCGCCGCTCCCGAGCGGGCTGCCGGGATTCCGAAGCTTCATCACGCCAGGCTTTTTCAAGACGCTCGGGACGCCGCTCGTTGCGGGACGCGATTTCGCCGAGCGCGATACGGCCGCCGCCCCGCGCGGCGTCATCATCTCCGAAGCGATGGCGCGGCACTATTTTGGTTCGCGGCCAGCCGTCGGGCATCGGATCTGGTTTTCAGAAGACACGGCAGCGCCAACCGAGATCATCGGGGTCGTCAAAGACTTCGCCGGCGGATCGCCCCGCGAGACGCGACGATCGGGGCCGACCTATTTCTCTTACCGTGACAAGGAGGCCGCCCGGCGTCTGCGATCGATGACGATCGCGGTGCGGACCGCCGGCGATCCGCTCGCGCTGGCCGCGCGGATCCGTCAGGAGCTGCGAGATGTCGAGCTGCAGCTGCCGGTGCTGCGCATCGACACGATCGAAGAGCAGTTGAACGATGTGCTCGTTCAGGAGCGGCTCATCGCGCTGCTCTCGAGTTTCTTCGGACTTCTGGCCCTCCTGCTCGCGTGCGTCGGCCTTTACGGCGTCGTCTCGTACGCCGTGACGCGGCGCACGGCGGAAATCGGCGTGCGGCTGGCGCTCGGCGCGACGCGCGGCCGCATGCTGCGCACGATCCTGCAGGAAAGCCTGACGCTGGTCGCCGTCGGCGTCGCGATCGGTCTGCCGATCGCGCTCGCGCTGACACGACTTCTTGGTGCGCGGCTGTTCGGCGTGAGCCCCGCCGATCCGCCGACGATCGCGGCAGCCGTCGCGGTGATGGTCCTCGTTGCCGCGCTCGCGAGCGTCTTCCCGGCGCGCCGCGCCGCGCGCGTCGATCCCATGGTGGCCCTGCGATGCGATTGATCGACACACTCCGCCTTCGGCTGCGATCGCTCTTCCGCGGCACGCTCGTGGACCGCGAGCTCGACGAGGAACTGCAGTATCACCTCGAGCGGCAAATCGAGGAGCACATCGCGCGCGGAATGACGCCGGCACGCGCGCGGCGCGAGGCGCTGATCGCGATGGGCGGCGTCGATCAACGCAAAGAGGAGTGTCGCGACATGCGAAAGACGCGCGTGATCGAAGATTTCTTCCGCGATCTGCGCTACGCGGCGCGCACGCTGCGGCGCAATCCCGGCTTTGCCCTCGTCATCGTCCTCTCCCTTGCCCTCGGCATCGGCGCGAACACGGCGATGTTCAGCGCGATCAACGCCGTGATGCTGCGGCTGCTGCCGGTCAGGCAGCCCGAGCGGCTGGTCATGCTGACGTGGACCCACAACGGCGTGCCGAAAGAGTTCGCGCACACCATCGAAGGACCGCACGGGTTCGTCTTGCCGTTCGTGGCATACGAGACCGTCCGCGATCAGAACGACCTCTTCGACGGCACGTTCGCGTTCGCCGGCAATACGCCTTCGGCCAACGTCGGCTTGCGCGGCCGTGCCGACTGGGCGGGCGTGAAAGGCGTGTCGGGCAACTACTTCGACGTGCTTGGTGTCGCACCCCTGTACGGCCGGCTGCTGCGGCCCGCCGACGATCGGGAATCGGCGGCGCCGGTCGCGGTCGCGTCGCACCGGTTCTGGAGCTCGAAGCTTGGCGCGGACCCCACGCTCGTCGGGAACGACGTTATGGTGAACGGTGTGCCGGTGACGATCGTCGGCGTCACGCCGCCCGGGTTCTTCGGCGTCGACCCGGCCTCGGATGCCGGTCTGTTCATGCCGCTTCACGAGTACGCGGCGATGCTCATCGCGGGCGGCAACGCCGGCGACATGCCGTTCACGCGAGATCCGCAGACGTGGTGGATTTTCGTCGCCGGACGGTTGAAGCCGGGCGTCACTGCGGCCCAGGCCGGCGTGCGCGTCAATCTCCTCGTCGAGCGCAGTCTTCGCGCGGCGGGCGGCGCGCAGGCGCAGACGGCGCCAACGCCGCGCGTGACGACGATCCCGGCCGGCCGCGGACTCGATCGGCTGCGGACGCGTTATGCGACGGCGCTGCTGCTGTTGATGGGAATGGTCGGACTTGTCCTGCTGATCGCCTGCGCGAATGTCGCCGGTCTGCTCCTGGCGCGCGCGAGCGCGCGGCAGCGGGAGATTGCGGTTCGATTGAGTCTGGGCGCGGGGCCGTTCCGGCTCGTTCGCCAGTTCCTGACCGAGAGTCTGTTACTGGCGCTGCTCGGCGGCGCCGCCGGGCTCGTCTGCGCGGTATGGATCGACTCGGCGCTCGTCGCGCTCCTGACGACGCCGGATTCTCCGCTGCCGGTGACGCCGCGTCTCGATGCGCGCGTGCTGATGTTCACCGCCGCCATCTCGATCGCGACCGGATTCGCCTTCGGCCTGGCGCCGGCGATTCGCGCCACGCGCACCGACGTGCGGCCGATCGCCAGGATCACGTCGAGAAAGCTGCTCGTCAGCGCGCAGGTCTCGGCGTGTCTGCTGCTCTTGATGTCGGCAGGCCTGCTGCAGCGAACGCTGCTGAAGCTCCAGCGTGTCGATATCGGGTTCGATCGGCAGCAGCTCGTGTTGTTCAGCGTGCGTCCGGGACTGAACGGCTACAAGGACGCGCGCCTGGTCGGCTACTACGACGAGCTGCAGCGCCGGCTCAATACGATTCCGTCCGTGCGGTCGGCGACGCTGTCGCAGCGTCCGGCGGTCGGCGGCGGATCGGGATCGTCGAGCGCGACGATTCCCGGGGTGACGGCGCCTGACGAGCGTCCGACGATCTTCCGTCATCAGATCGGATCCGGATACTTCGACACGCTCGGGATTCCGATTGTTGCCGGCCGCACGATTGGACTCGAGGACGATCGCGCCGCTCCTCACGTCGCGGTGATCAATCAAACGCTGGCGCAGCAGCATTTTCGCGGCATCAATCCGATCGGCCATCGCATCGACTTCGGCAGCGCGGCACGTCCGAACGTGTTCGAGATCGTCGGCGTGGCTCAGGACGCGAAGTACAACCAGCTTCGGACGGAAGTTCCGCCCGTTGCCTACATGCCGTATCAGCAGTTTCTCGCGGTGCCGAATTCCATGACGTTCCAGGTGCGCGGCAGCGGCGACCTGCGGCCGCTCGTCGCCGCCATCGAGCGCGAAGCGCTCGCCGTCGACGCGAACGTGCCGGTCATCGGCCTCGAAACCCAGAGCCAGGCGATCGGCCGGATGCTCGTCCTCGAGCGGACGCTCGCCATGCTGAGCAGCTTCTTCGGACTACTCGCCCTGGCGCTGGCGTCGGTCGGGTTGTACGGCACGATGGCGTACGCGGTCGCGCAGCGGACGCGTGAGATCGGCATCCGCATGGCGCTCGGCGCCAGGGGCGGCGTCATCCAGCGCATGATCCTGGGCGAGACGATGGCGATCGTAGCCGCCGGTGTGCTGCTCGGCCTGCCGATCGCGTTCGCCGCCGGGCAACTCCTGCGCGCGCAACTGTTCGAATTGAGTCCTTATGATCCGGCGACCGCCGCGATCGCGACGCTCGCGGTCGCCGCCGTCACAATCGTGGCAGGCTCCGTGCCGGCCCGCCGCGCATCGCGCGTGGACGCGATGGTCGCTCTTCGCTGCGAATAGGGAAGGTCGGAAGTCCGAAGTACCGCCCGTAGGCCGCCCTGCTTCAGTTGTTCGAGCTCACGAACAGCGCGCCAGCACCTGACGGGTGATGTCGCTGCTCTTCGGCGGGTTTTCACCAAGGCCGAGCGCGTGCAGCATCTCGTGAATCAGCGTCGCGTCGCCGAAGGACACATTCTGCATCGCCACTGAGGAGAAGCGCGGGCAGACGCGGATCACCCGATGGCCGGGGGCGGTGAACGCCAGCGTGCCGCGGTTCAGGCAGCACGGCGTGACGCGATCCTCGGTGAAGTACAGTTCGTTGAAGAACTGGCGCGGCGTCCTGCCGAGCGTCGCGAGGTTTTCCGCGAGCGTGCGTCCCTCCCGATCGGCGAAATCGTCGAACAGGCGCTGGCAGTCCGGCGTGGCGAGGCGCCGCAGCGCGCCATCGATGGCGCGCAGGATGGCGAAGCGCTCCTTGCCGGCGAAGGCGTGGACGACCGGCTCGGCCTGCGATTCGGTCCGGACCATCGCGAGACAGCCGATCACGGCACATGCAGTCGCGAAGGTCCGCCACATCATCCCCTCCTGCCTTTCTACGCGCGGAGATCGAGCGAAAGAGGTCATCTCCTTCTCTTCGTTGGTGTAGCGAGCCGGCGATTCGTCGCAATAGAATCGGGCGAGCCAGAAGAATGTCCTCACCGATTCGCAACATCTCGGACACCGCGCGCTGGATGGCGGTCTACCGCGCCCGTGAAAGCGATCGGGCCGACGCGGTATTTCGCGATCCGTTCGCGCGGGCGCTGGCCGGCGAGCGCGGCGAGCAGATCCTCGCCGCGCTGCCGTTCGCGCAGGAGAACGAGTGGCCGTTCGTCACGCGCACCTATCTCTTCGACCGCGGCATCGCGAGGGGAGTCAAGGCCGGCGCCGATGTGGTCCTGAACCTTGCGGCCGGCCTCGACACGCGTCCGTACCGGATGGATCTCCCTCCGTCCCTGCGCTGGATCGAAGTCGATCTGCCCGACATCCTCGACTACAAGGAGGAGGTGCTCGGCGACGCCAACCCGGTGTGCAAGGTCGAGCGCGTCCGCCTCGATCTGTCGAACTACGACGCGCGCCGCGGATTGTTCTCGCGCGTCGGCCGCGAGGCGACCAATGTGCTCGTCGCGTCGGAGGGTCTGCTGATCTACCTGATGCCCGATGAAGTGTGCGCGCTCGGCCGCGATCTCGCCGCGCAGACGGGTTTCCGCCAGTGGATCACCGACATCGCCTCACCCGGCCTGATTGCCATGCTGAAGGATCGGATCGGCGAGCACGTGCAGCAGGCGGGCGCGCCGTTCCTGTTCGCGCCGGCCGAGGGCCCCGCCTTCTTCGAGAAATGCGGCTGGAAGGCGATCGACGTGGCGTCGATGCTGAAGACGGCGCGGAAGCTGGAGCGGCTGCCGCTGTTTCTTCGGATGATGGCGATGCTGCCGGAATCGTCGGGGCCGCAGGGGTCGCGGCCGTGGTCAGCCGTGTGCGTGTTCGAGAGGCAGTCCTAGTGGAGTGTCTCCTCGGATTTACTACCGGGCCGCTCCACCCCACCGCGTAGGCGTGCGCGGTGGGGACCCCGGCGTTGTCGCGGCCCGAAAACCGCCGTCGAAG
>DAIUKO010000250.1:0-11565 GCA_036848175.1 Vicinamibacterales bacterium
GTCGGCGACGCTGGACCCGCCGTATTTCTGTACGACAACCGACATTCGCTGATCTTGCCACGAAGACACGAAGACGCGAAGAGACACGAAGACGAGAAGGCACGAGGGCCGCCGGACACATGACCTCACGAGCATCGGGATGAAACGGTGGCGACGGGAGAAGCGGTTCGACGCGTCGCGAAGCGACGCCCACGGACGAATCGGGATCGGGATCATGAGCGGATGGACGCGTGGGGCCGTTCATGATCCCGATCCCGGTTCGTCCGTGCAGGCCGGCCTGCTACGCAGGCCGACGTCGAACCGCTCTTCCTTCGTGCCTTCGTGCCTTCGTGGCCTAAGTCTCGAACGTCGCGACGACTGGCGCATGATCGCTGGTCCCGAAGTCCTTCTGCACCGGACAGGCCGTGACCCGCGCAGCCAGCGCTTCGCTCGCGAAGACGTAGTCGAGCCGCCACCCGATGTTGCGCTGCCGCATGTTGCGCCACGGCGCCCACCACGTGAACAACCCGTCGTTGTCCGGATCGACCATCCGTCCGACGTCGACGAGGCCGCGGCTGAGGATCCGCTCGATCATCGCGCGCTCTTCGGGAAGCTGCCCGATCGCGCGCGGCTTCCGCTCCTTCGGGTGCACGTCGCGCTCGGTGCGCGCCACGTTCATGTCGCCCATCATGACCAGCCCCCGCCCGCCCTGTTGAAACGACGCCGCGTACGCATCCATCGCCTCGAGAAACTGCATCTTCGCCGGAAAATCCTTGCCGCCGTTCGGGACGTAGACTGACGCGACCGTCAGATCGCCGACGGTGACGGTGACGATCCGGTTCTCGTAATCGAAGTCGGGGTGCACGAAGGCGGGGCGCTCGGGCGAGAACGTCTTGCTGACGTGAAGCGCGACGCCCGAATAGCCCTTCCCGCCGTGCCAGTAACACCAATATCCCTCGATCTCGCAGAGGAACATCGGCAGTTGATCGATGGTCGCTTTGATTTCCTGGAGGCAGGCGACGTCCGGGCGCTCGCGCTCGATCCATTCCTGGACCTGCGCCTGCCGCGCCCGGATGCCGTTAACGTTCCACGTGGCGAGCTTCAGAGCTAGAAGCGCGCGTGCGACGCCTGGCGCTCCGCGGCCGGGATCGCCATGATGTCGGCGTGCGCGGCGATGTGCGCCTGCACGATCGCTTCGGCCTGGGCCATCGTGTCCGCATCGCCGTTGCGATAGACGGCGTTGGCTTCGACCAGATCCTTCTGATTCGCCGGAGTCGCGTCGATGCTTTCATAGATGGCCGCGACCGGGCACGCAGGGACGCAGGCGCCGCAGTCGATGCACTCATCCGGATGGATGTAGAGCATCGTCGTCTGCGCGAACTCGGCCTCGTCCTTGCGCGGGTGGATGCAGTCCACCGGGCAGACGTCGACGCAGGCGGTGTCCTTCGTTTCGATGCACGGGTCGGTGATGATGAACGGCATGCTCGCGAGTCTCCGTTTGTCTCGTTGAATGTTGTCGCTCTCGGCGCTCGGCTCTCAGCGTTTTGCCAGGTGAGCCGACAGCCGACAGCTGGCTAGCTCTTGTGCCTTTCCGGTGCTTGAGCCGACGGATTATACCCTGCGGCAAATGCAAAAAACATCATCGGGCTCGACGGCAGCTGATACCCCATCGACTCGTACAATGGCCGGCCGTCCTGGCTCGCATTGAGCGCAATCGACGCGATCCCGGCGCTCCGGCACCAGGCGTGAATCGTTTCCATGAGCCGCCGTGCAAGGCCGCGGCGGCGATGGCCGTGTTCGGTGTAGACGTTGTACACGACGGCGATGCGGTCGCCCATGTACTGCGGACCCGGCGGCCACGGCAGCACGCTGAGCCCGCCGCCGGCGGCAATCTGGCCGTCGCCGGTCTCGACGAGCCAGGCGCGATAGACGCCGGCCGGCATCTGTGCCGCGAGCCAGTCGCGAAACAACCGCTCGACCGCCGTCGCATCGAAGGTGAGCCCCATGTCGGCGAACATCCCGATCCGGTGTCGAACGAGCGCGTCCACATCGTCCAGCGTCGCCGCACGAACCCGGTAGTTGTCACTCACGGCCCGAGAATTATACTGACGTGATGGCGCACCCAACTGAAACGAGACGCGGACCCGAACCGCCCGACATCAGCGAAAAGGGCGGGATGAAGAACGGCCAGCCGCAGCGATCCGATGCGCGGCTGTTCATGCAGTTTCTCGCCTTCGGCGGATGCGAACGGACGCAGCCGCTCGTCGAAGCGATGCAGGAGAGCAGCGTCACCGGCGTGCTCTACGAGGACGTCAACGATCCGCGCGGCGTTGCCCTCCTCACGTTCAGCGACGATCCGAACTTCTTCATCGATCGCGTCCGCCCGATGCTGAACGGGCCGGCATTCCGGCCGCTCGTACAGAAGCCGGAGTACACGATGCTCGGGCGCACCTACTCACTCGGGTACGAACCCGATCTCGTGGACGTCCTCATGCACCGGCCGCGGCGAACCGTGCTGAACCCGGAGTGGAAGTGGGCGGTGTGGTATCCGCTGCGGCGCAGCGGCAAGTTCGCGCAGTTGCCGCCCGAGGAGCAGCGCGTCATCCTCGCCGAGCATGGCGCGATCGGCATGTCGTACGGCGTCGCCGACTACGCGCACGATATCCGGCTCGCCTGCCACGGGCTCGACAAAGACGACAACGACTTCGTGGTCGGCCTGATCGGCAAAGACCTCTATCCGTTGTCGTCGATTGTCCAGACGATGAGGAAGACACAGCAGACGTCGCTGTATCTGGAACGGCTCGGCCCCTTTTTCGTGGGCCGAGCCGTATGGCAAGGAAAGAACGATTGATTAGTGAATGATGAAGCGCGCGACGATGGCAATTTCGACGAGCGCCGCCAGTCCAAGCCCGATATATAACTGCGTACGGCTGAACATCAACATGTGGGTCCCCTTTCCGCCTGGGTAGGCGCAACCCCGGTGCCGCACGTCGACTGCGCCGGATTTCACAGCGATGCACACGTCAGGCGTCAGCGATTTGGCGCTCATGTGCGAAGAGTGTGTGTTGGCCCGTTGCTATCGTGAGAGATCGGCCGTCGCTGGAAACGCCGGCGGCTTGCGGTGCTTTGTTGCCTGCTCGTACGCGTACGCGATTCTGATGAGCGTCGGCTCGCTCCACGCGCGGCCGATGAACGAGATCCCGATCGGCAACCCTCTGAAATAGCCCGCCGGCACGGTGATGTGCGGGTAGCCGGCGACCGCCGCGACACTCGATGGCGCGAGCGTCCCGCCGCCAAAGCTGTCGCCGTTGACGAGATCGATCAACCAGGCCGGACCGCCGGTCGGCGCCACGAGCGCGTCGAGCCGGTTCTTCGTCATCACGGCGTCGATGCCGAGCGTTCGCGTCAGCCGGCGGTTGCCGGCGCGCGCCGCCGTGTACTTCGCGTCGGTCAGCGGTCCCTTCTTCTCGGACATCTCCATGATTTCCTGGCCGAAGTACGGCAACTCCTGATCCTTGTGCGCCGTGTTGAAGGCGATCACGTCCTTCAGCGAGTGCACTGGCGAGGCCGCGCCGAGCCAGGCGAGGTACTTGTTCAGGCCGGCTTTGAACTCGTACTGAAGAACCTCGAACTCGTTGTCCTCGAACTTGCCGAGCGTCGGAATGTTCGCCGGGTCGACGATGACGGCGCCCTGTTTTTTCATCTCGGCAATCGCCGCCTCGGCGAGGCGATCGGCGGCGGCGTTGCCGCCGAACAACCGGTTCCGCACGACGCCGATGCGCGCACCTTTGAGACCGTTCGCGTCGAGCGCATAGGACGTGGGCGCCGGCCCACGTGCCGGCCCTGGCCCGACCGGTTGCCGCGACGCGGGGCGGACACGCGGGTCCACGACGGTGGCCGGATCATCCGGATCGGCGCCGGCCATCGCCGTCAGCAGGATCGCGGCATCGGCAACCGAGCGCGTCATCGGTCCCGCCGTGTCCTGACTGTGTGAGATCGGTACGATGCCGCTTCGGCTGACGAGTCCAATCGTCGGCTTGATGCCGACCAGCGAGTTGTTGTTCGACGGCGAGACGATCGAGCCGTCGGTCTCGGTGCCGATCGCGGCCGCGGCGAGGTTCGCCGCCACGGCGCTCCCCGATCCGGAGCTCGATCCCGATGGATTGCGATCGAGCGCGTACGGATTCTTCGTCTGACCGCCCCGGCCGCTCCAGCCGCTCGATGAGTGGGTCGATCGAAAGTTGGCCCACTCGCTCAAGTTGGTCTTGCCGAGGATCACGACGCCGGCTCCGCGCAGCCGCGCGACGATGAAGGCGTCCTTCGGCGGCGTGACGCCGGCGAGCGCCAGCGATCCTGCGGTCGTCATCATGCGATCGGCGGTCGCGATGTTGTCCTTGAGCAGAATCGGAATGCCGTGCAGCGGCCCGCGCGTGCGGCCCGCCTTGCGTTCGGCGTCGAGGCGATCGGCGATGGCGAGCGCCTCAGGATTGGTTTCGATCACGCTGCGCAGCGCCGGCCCGTTTCGATCGATTGCGTCGATGCGTGCGAGGTATTTCTCGGCGAGCGAGCGCGCGGTGTCGCGGCCGGATGTCATCCGCTCCTGTAACCCGGCGATCGTCGCTTCATCGAGATCGAACGTCGCTCGAGCCGGCGCCTGCGCCCGGAGTGCGCTTGCGGCGAGCAGTCCAGCCGTCACAGCAGTAGGCCATCTCATGGGCAGAAATCATAGCCCGGGCATAGGCATTGCAGCCGCGGCCGTCATGCAGGCTGAACAGATCGCACGTCGGGTCTACCGTCTGCGAACGCTGATGGTGAACGTGTACTTCGTTGCCGATACCGAATCGCCACAGCGCTGGATGCTCGTCGACACGGGAATGCGCGGCTACGCCGGCGTGATTCGCCGTGAAGCGCGGAAGCTGTTCGGTGCGCGGCCGGCCGCGATCGTTCTGACGCACGGCCATTTCGATCACGTCGGCGGCCTGCCGCGGCTTGCCGACGAGTGGCGCGTGCCCGTTTACGCTCACCCGCTGGAACTGCCGTACCTGACCGGACGCTCGCCGTATCCGCCGCCCGATCCGACCGTCGGCGGCGGTTCGCAGTCCTGGATCTCGCCGCTGTATCCGCGAGGGCCGATCGATCTCGAGAACCGCGTGGAGATGCTGCCGCAGCGCGGCGGCGTCCCGGGATTCGCCGACTGGCGATGGTTGTCGACCGACGGCCACACGCCCGGTCACGTGTCGCTGTTTCGCGAGCAGGATCGAACGCTCATCGCCGGCGACGCCGTCGTCACGACGCGACAGGAATCGACGATCAATGTGTTGTTGCAGCGTGAGGTGGTGTGGCGCCCGCCTGCCTACTACACCAGCGATTGGAGCGCGGCGCGTCGATCGGTGGAGATGCTGGCGCGGCTCGAGCCCGAAGTCCTGGCGACCGGCCACGGTCATGTGCTTCGCGGCGCGACGATGCGCGCGGCGCTGTGGGCGCTCGCCGATCGCTTCGACGAGGCAATGCCGTCGGGCGGGCGCTACGTCCCGTATCCGGCGGTCGCGGACGAGCGCGGCGTCGTGCACGTCCCGCCGCGGCCGGGAATCGCGTTGACGGCGGCGAATCTCGCCGTCGGCGTCACGGCGATCGCGGCTAGCCTGGCCCTGATCGCATTGGCTAGAAAGTTTGAAGTCTGAAGTCTGAAGTCTGAAGTGAAGCTTGAAGCTGGAAGGGAAGCCATTCGACGTCTGAACGTCTGATTTAAATCGTTAGATCCTTCAGACTTCAGACTTCAGACTTGCTTGATCGATCAATGCCTCGATCGCCTCGGCGGGCCTGGCGCCGGCCGAGCGTGTCACTTCCTTGCCGCCGACGAAGACGGCGAGGGTGGGGATCGAACGAATCCCGTACCGTGCGCCGAGCTCCTGCAGTTGGTCGGTGTTCACCTTCGCCACGATCGCCTTGCCGGCCTGACGCGCCGCGACCTTCTGCAGCTCCGGCGCGACCATGCGGCACGGGCCGCACCACGGTGCCCAGTAGTCCACGACCACCGGAATCGACGCCCGTTCGACGAGGCGATCGAAATCCGCCGCGGAGTGCAGCTCGATCGGCGTGTTCGGGGCCGGCAGCTCGTGCTTGCATTTGCCGCACCTCACCGGATCGCCGAGGCGCTCGTACGCGAGACGGTTCTTCTGGCCGCACGCCGGACAGGGCACGACCATCCCTTTGTCATCGAAGTCCACAGTGGCCATGCAAACCATTGTAGGCTATGCGTCCACAGAGGAGCAGCTCATGCGACGTGTCATTGGTCTCGGCGGCGTCTTCTTCAAGGCTCGCGATCCCGAAACGCTCTACGCGTGGTACGAAAGGCATCTCGGCATCAAGCGGGACGATCCCCATTCGGCGATCTTTCATAACAAGGGCGACGAGAGCGGCATGATCGTCTGGTCGATCTTTCCGGCCGACACGAAGTACTTCGATCCGAGCGGGTCGGCGCTGATGCTGAACTATCGCGTCGAGAATCTCGACGCGCTCCTCGATGCGCTGATCGCGGAAGGCGTCGACGTCGATCCGAAGCGTGAGGAGTACGACTACGGGAAGTTCGGCTGGATCATGGACCCCGAGGGGAACCGGGTGGAACTCTGGGAACCGAAGGGGTAATTCCGAATGCTCTTCCAGCATCTCCGCTACACGCTGCGGCTGCTCCGCAAATCGCCGGGATTCACCGCTGTCGCGGTTCTGACGCTGGCGCTCGGAATCGGCGCCAATACCGCGGTCTTCAGCGTCGTGGACGCCGTGATGCTGCGGCCGCTTCCGTACACCGCGCCTGGACGGCTGGTGTCGTTGTGGGAGACCAACGATCAACGCCCCGGATCGCGCAACAACGTCGCGCCGGCGAATCTCGTCGATTACACGCGCGCGAACCGGACGTTCGACGGCCTTGCCGGGATCGCGTCGAGCTCGATGAGCCTGACCCGGGCGGGCGCGCCGGAGCAACTGCTCGGCGAAGCGGTGACGGCGAGTCTGTTCGCGGTGCTCGACGTCGCACCAGCGATCGGCCGCCCGTTTCTCCCCGAAGAGGATCGGCCGGGAGGCGAGCACGTCGTGATCCTGTCCGACGCGCTGTGGCGGGGACGATTCGCTGCCGATCCGAACATCGCCGGCCGGTCGATCATGCTGAACGGCGAACCGTACGAGGTCGTCGGCGTGATGCCCGCGTCGTTCCGGCCGCTCACGCAGTACCGATCGACGGTGCCGGTCGTCTTCTTCGTTCCGGCTGCGTACCCCGACGAGCTGCTCGCGAACCACGGCGATCACGAAATCTCCGTCGTCGGCCGGATGAAACCGGGCGTGACGATCGAACAGGCGCAGGCCGATCTGCGGACGATTTCCGAGGACCTCGGTCGCCGCTTTCCGGATACGAACCAATCGGTGCGCGCCCTGATTCGGCCGCTCAACGACGACATCGTGCGCGATGTGCGCGTGTCGCTCCTGGTCATGTTCGGCGCGGTCGGCCTGGTCCTGCTGATCGCGTGCGTCAACATCGCCAACCTGCTGATCGTGCGCGCCATCGGTCAGCGTCAGGAGATCGCGATCCGCATGGCGCTCGGCGCGAGCCGCGGACAGATTGCCATCGAGATGGTCACGCGCGCGCTGGTGCTCGGCGCGATCGGCGGCGCGGCGGGTCTTCTGTGCGGCGTCTGGACGCGCGACGCGCTGGTGGCGATGGCGCCGGCGTCGATTCCGCGGCTCGATCAGCTCGCCGTCAGCCCGCGCGTGCTCGGCGTGACGATCGTGTTGTCGCTGGCAACCGGGCTGCTCGCTGGCGTGCTGCCGGCGCTGCAGACATCGCGCGTCGACGTGACGCCGACGCTGAAAGGCGCCGGCCTGGGTGCGTCGAGCGAGCGAACGATCATGCGCTGGCGCGGCGTGCTGATGGCCGCGGAGGTTGCCGCGGCGCTCGTGCTCGCCGTCGGCGCTGGGCTTCTGGTTCGCAGCCTGATGCATCTGAACGCGGTCGGGCTGGGCTTCGACACCGATCGAGTGTTGACGCTCAACGTCCGACTCCCGGAGACGAAGTACACCGACCAGCGCATGCGGGCGGCGTTCTTTCAGGAGCTCGCCGGAAGGGTCCGGGCGATTCCGGGTGTGCAGCACGTCGCGTTCGCGAACCAGTTTCCGATGCGCGGCGGGTGGGGCGGCAGCTTCGCCATGAACGGGCCGTCCGGAGTGATCCGGGCCGACGCCGACTTTCAGGCGGTCAGCCCCGACTACTTCGCGACGCTCGGCATTCCACTCGTCCGCGGCCGTCTGCTGACCGAGGCCGACCGCGACGGCAGCCTGCGCGTCGCCGTCGTCAGCCAGACCTTCGTTCGGCGGTTCCTTGGCGATCGCGATCCGATCGGCCGGCAGTTCTCCCGCTCCGACGGCGCACCGGCGATCACGATCGTCGGCGTCGTCGGAGAAGTCCGGCGCGACGGGAAGGAAGCGGCGCTGTTTCAGCAGGTGTATCTGCCGGCGGCGCAGACCGACCTCTATCCGGTCCGCCTCGCCTCACTGGCGGTGCGCGCCACCGGCGATCCGCATGCGCTCGTGTCGGGCATTCAGCGCGCGGTCTGGTCGATCGATCCGGATCAGCCGATCACCAGCGTGCGAACGCTCGATGAAGTGCTGTCGATCGCCTCGGCGCAGCGGCGGTTCAACATGACGCTGCTGGTGTCGTTCGCCGGCCTCGCGCTGGCGCTCGCGCTCGTCGGCGTCTACGGCGTCGTCGCGTACGCGGTGGCGCAGCGGACGCGCGAGATTGGCATTCGCGTCGCGCTCGGCGCGACGCGCCGCGACGTCGTGGCGCTGGTCGTGAAGAGCGGCGCGATGTGGTCGATCGCCGGGATCGTCGCAGGCCTCGCCGGCGCCTTCGCGACGAGTCGCCTTATCAGCGGCCTGCTCTTCGGCGTCACCGCCGGCGATCCGGCGACGTTCGTCACGATCGCGGCCGTGATGGTCGCGGTTGCTCTCACCGCGAGCTACGTGCCGGCGCGACGCGCCGCGTCCTTGGATCCCGTCACGGCGCTTCGGACTGAATAACCGCCGGCGCGCCTGTCGTACCCCTACGACGATGGCGCAAAGATGTCAGCCCTTGGATGCGGCGTTCTTTTTCTTTGCTGGTGCCGGCGCTGACGTGCGAGCGGCGAGGCGATCGGCCAGCAAGCCGACCGTGATCGCATACGAGTGCGAGCAGTTGTAGTCGAGGATCGCGTCGTAGCTGGGGAACACGAGATAGTGCTGCTTGGTGCCCGATACGAGCGCGGCGTCAGGCAGATCGGTGGGTAATGGTTTTCCGCTCAACGAGCGAACGCCCAACTCGTTCCACCGCTTCGCCGGCAACTCGACCGTCATGTTGCGGGTCGCCTGACACGTCCCGTTGCGGCGATCGACAACGTTGACGATCTTCTTCGCGACCTCGGGCGTGACGTTGACCTCGCGGCCCCACGTCCCGCCGGCTTTCCAGCCTCGTCCCTTCAGGTAGTTGCCGATCGACGCGAACACGTCGGCCGGCGTGGACCAGATGTCGCGGCGGCCGTCGCCGTCGTAGTCCTCCGCGAAGAGGAGGTAGCTCGATGGCATGAACTGCACCTGTCCCATCGCGCCAGCCCACGACCCGCGCATGCGGGCGAGCTCGATGTCGCCGCGATTGAGGATCTCGAGTGCCTTGAACAGCTCGCCGCGGAAGAAGGCGGCGCGCCGCGGATCCCAGGCGAGCGTCGCCAGCGCGGCGATGGTCGGCCGCACGCCGCTGAACCGGCCGAAGTTCGATTCCACTCCCCAGATTGCCGCGATGATGCGCGGCGGCACGCCGTAGCGCTCGCCGACTTCGTCGAGCAGCTTGCGCTGGCTCGCGTACTTTTCGCGCGCCAGCTTCAGGAACTTCGGCGTCAGGCGGCGCGACACGTAGGTCTCGAGCGAGTAGACAGTCTCGGCCTGTGCGCGGTCGCGCTCCAGGACGACCGGCACCGGCTCATCGATGTTCGACAGCGCCTCGTCGACGATCTCCTGCCGGATCCCCTGCGCGAGCGCTTCCTCCCGCACGCCGGCCAGCCATTCGGAGAACGACGGCCGCGTATCGGTCGTCGTGCTCGTCGTCGTTGGGGTTTGTCCTGCCTCGACAGCTGTCGTCAGCGCGACGGCGACGAGTAGTGCAGAGCCGGTTCGCACGTCATCAGTTTACATGGCTTCGAGCGCGCGGATGGCGTGGCGAGAGATACGCTGCTTCAGCTTCCAATACGCGATCCACGGATCGACACGCAGCCGCGCGAGCCGTGCCGGCACGGTGGTGATGGTGAATCGGTCGGGTTTGCGGGCGGAGGACAACTCCTGCCAGGTCAGTGGGACCGATACCGTCGCGTCGACGTTGGCGCGCGTCGAGTACGCGGCGATCGACGTGTTCGTCCGGTTGTTCCGGAGATAGTCGACGAGGATCTTCTCGTCGCGTCCGCTCTTCGCGAACCGTTCGGTGAACATCGACGGCTTGCGCCGGACGAGCGCCTGGGCAAACGCACGCGCGAACGAGAGGCATGCTCCCCAATCCGCGTCGGGCACGAGCGGGACGACGACATGGAGGCCGCGACCGCCGGTGGTTTTGACGAAGCTCTCGAGCTCGAGGAGCGAGAGCAGCTTGCGCACGAGGCGCGCCGCCTCGACAACCGAACGCCAGGCGACGCGCGCGCCGGGATCGAGATCGATGACGACCCGATCGGGCCGCTCGACGTCGGCGAACCGGGAGTTCCACGTGTGGATTTCGAGGACGCCCATCTGCACCAGCGACACAATCGCCGTCAACGAGTCGGCGATGAGATATTCGCCGACCTTCGTCTTCTCGCGAATCCGCACGCGCCGCACCGCCGGCCACGTCCACACCTTCGAGTGCTTCATGAAGAAGCAGTCCGCGTCACCCTTCGGTCCGGGACGGACGCCGTTCGGACAGCGGACGAGCGTCAGCGGACGGTCGATCACGTGCGGCAGGATCCAGTCCTCGATCGATTCGTAGTAGCGCGCGAGGTCGAGCTTCGTCGCCTTCGCGGCGGGGAACAGCAGGCGTTCTGGATGCGAGACGCTCACGCCGGCGACGTCGACTCGCGTCGGGCCCATCCTGAGGTCAGTGCGCCGCCGGCGGCGGTGCCGCGCGTGGACGCCGCATCAGGAGCACGAGTGGCACGAGTCCGATGAACATGATCGCGAGCAGCTGGAAGACGCCGACGAACGAGACCATCGCGGCCTCGCGCTGCACCATGCCGAAGAGCGCGGCGTAGGCGCGGCTGGTCGCGGTGACCGAATCGGCGCCCGCCGACATGAACGCGCCCTTGAGCTGCGCGAAGCGGAGCTGCGTCGCCGGGTCGTAGATCGTCACGTTCGAGCCGAGGAGCGCCGTCGTCGACTGTTGATTGCGCGCGAGCATCGTGCCGGTGATCGCGATGCCGACGCTGCCGCCGATGTTGCGCATCAGATTGAACAGGCTCGTCGCATTGCCCATGCGCTCGCGCGGAATCGCATCCATCGCCACCATCGTCAACGGCACGAACATTAGCGACATGCCGATGCCCTGAA
>DAIUKO010000251.1:0-11555 GCA_036848175.1 Vicinamibacterales bacterium
GACCCCGTTAGTGCTGTGAGACTTCCGTCACTTAGGAGATAACGAATGAAACGTGTGTTAGTAGTTCTTGCGTGCCTGGCCGCGCTCGCGTCCGCCACGCGTGCCTCTGCGCAGGGGGCGCAGACCGGCACGATCACCGGCACAGTGCAGTCCGCGGACGGCCTTTCGCTGCCCGGCGTGACCGTCACGGTTACCTCGCCTGCTCTGCAAGGGATGCGTACTGCCGTCACCGACGTGAATGGCGTGTACATCCTGAAGGGGCTGCCTCCCGGGCATTACACGGTGAACTTCGAGATTTCGAGTTTCAAACCCGCGACCAACAACACCATCGAGCTGACGGTCGGCGGTACCGCCGAGGCGAATCAAACGATGTCACTCGCGTCGGTTTCCGAGACGGTGAACGTGGTCGCCAACTCGACGCCCGCGCCGCTCGCGACACCGACATTGAGTCAGTCGTACGCGAAGGCGGAGCTCGATACGCTGCCGGTCGGGCGGACGCCGGCGCAAATTGCCGATCTCGCGCCGGGTCTCAGCAGCAACTCGCCGAACGTCGGACAGGTCAACATTTCGGGAGCGACGGCGTTCGACAACGTGTTCATGATCAACGGCGTCGACATCAACGACAACCTGTTCGGCACCGCGAACAATCTCTTCATCGAGGACGCGATTCAGGAAACGAACATTCTGACGGGAGCGATCTCGGCGGAGTACGGCCGGTTCTCGGGCGGCGTCATCAACATGGTGACCAAGAGCGGCGGCAACACGTTCAGCGGCAGCTTCCGCGAGAACCTGAGCAACCCGAAGTGGATTCAGGAAACGCCGCGGCAGAAGACAGCGAACATCTCGAATCCGGATCTGCTGGGCAAGTCGTCCGAAGGGACCTTCGGCGGCCCGGTCATGCGGGACAAGCTGTGGTTCTTCTCGTCGGGCCGCTATGAATCGAGTGATCAGAACCTCACATTCATCCTGAGCGACAAGGCGGCCGTTCGCCACGACACCAACAAGCGCGGCGAGATCAAGCTGACCGGCACCCCGGCGCCGGGCCATACGATTTCCGGCGACTACACCAACAACAGCACGACGCAGGGCAACCGCTTCAGTCTCAACAGCAACTCGCTCGATCCGTCGGTGCTGGTCACGCAGACGCAGCCGAACAACCTGTTCGTGACGAACTACAACGGCATTCTCGCGAACAAATACTTCGCGACGCTGCAGTTCTCGCAGAAGAAGTTCGGCTTCCGCGGCGCCGGCGGCACCGACACCGCGATTACCGCATCGCCGTTCATGACGCGCGGCACGACACCGGGCATCCAGTCCGGTCTGCACTACGCCGCGCCCTACTTCAGCGCGCTCGACCCTGAGGATCGCAACAACCGGCAGTTCACCGGCAGCCTGTCGTACACGCTCTCGACCAAGAAAACCGGTACGCACGACTTCAAGGGCGGCGGCGAGTATTACCGCAGCACGCGCACCGGCGGGAACTCGCAGAGCGCGACCAACTACGTGTTCCAGACCGACTACCTGCAGGTCGGCGGCCGGCCGGTGTATGACGCGAGCGGCGTTCCCGTTCCGGTATTCACGCCGGGCGTGTCGCGCGTGCAGAACTGGCTGCCGACGATCGGCGCCCAGGTGAACATCAACACGACGTCACTCTACTTCCAGGATCACTGGATCGCGATGCCGCGCATGACGCTCGACCTCGGCACGCGGTTCGAGATGGTCCGCAGCAACGCCACCGGCGACATCGTCACCGTCGACACGACGACGATCGTGCCGCGCCTCGGGTGGACCTACGATCTCGAGGGCAACGGCCGCACCGTGCTGCAGGTGTCGTACGGTCACTACTCCGGCAAGTACAGCGAAGCGCAGTTCTCGGCCAACACCGACGTCGGCAACCCGAGCCGCGTGACCTACGGCTACACCGGTCCCGCCGGCCAGGGCCGCGACTTCGCGCCGGCGTTCAGTCTGGCCAACTACGGCACGATCATCAGTGCGTCGTTCCCGACCGCGAACATCTCCGTCGCCGACGGCCTGCACTCGCCGACGGTCAGAGAGTTCACGACCAGCGTCGGCCGCGAACTCGGTACTCGCGGATTCGCGAAGGCGACGTATCAGTTCCGCCGCTGGTACGACTTCGTCGAGGACATCATCGACATGACGACTGGTGTCGTGAACGTCAATCGCAACGGCGCCAACATCGGCAACTTGTCGCGGGTCATCTACGACAACACCGACGGCATCCACCGCGAGTACCAGGCGCTGGTGCTCCAGAACGGCTATCGCTTCCGCGACAACCTGACCTTCGGTGCGCACTACACCGTGCAGCTGAAGAACGAAGGCAATTCGAACGTCGAAGCCGCGAACCAGCCGGGCATCGTGTCGGTCTTTGGCGACTATCCGGAAATCCTCGGACCGGCGCTGGATCGCTATCTGCCGTCCGGACGCCTCGCCGACTATCAGCAGAACAAGCTCCGCGTGTACGGCACCTACACCCAGAGGATGGGACGCTTCGGCGCGCTGGACCTGTCGCCGCTGTGGCGAGTCGACTCCGGCGGGGTGTTCAGCTATACCGCCGCGAACGTACCGCTCTCCGCGATCGAGCTGGCCAGGAACCCCGGCTATCCGGTGAACAACATCAACCCGAACACGGCGCTCAATTTGTTCTTCGGTGATCGCGGCGTCGGCAGCTTCAAGGGCTACGGCCTGCTCGATTTCGCGTCGACCTACAGCGTTCCGGTGTGGCGAACGGTCAAACCGTGGGTGAAGGTCGAGTTCTACAACCTGCTGAACAACGACAAGCAGATCAGGTGGGACACGACGGTCACGGCCGATGCGAACAGCCCGAAGGATGCGAACGGATTGGCGACCGGCTACATCCAGGGCGCGAACTTCGGCAAGCCGACCAACGACAACCAGTTCCCGCAGCCCATTCCCGGCACCAACGGCGGACGGTTGTTCAGGATGGCGTTCGGGATCAGGTTCTAACGCTCGAGGGGCGGGAGGGCTGGACCCTCCCGCCCTTACAGCGTCTTCTCCAGCCGCACCTCGTCGCGCACCGGAATCCCCGCAAAGCCTGCGACCTCGTGCTTCGTCAGCCCGGCGATGCTGTTCGGGACGAGATCCGTCATGCGATAGCCGCGCCGCTGATAGAAGTACAGCGCCGGAAGATTGTCGTTGCTCGTCGACACGATCAGGCGTTTCAGTCCGAGCCGCCGTGCGAGGAGCTCCGCTTCCGCGATGAGATGTCCTCCGACGCCCGATCGCTGCGACATCGGATCGGTGGCGAGCGCGACGATGTGGAGCGCGTCGCCGAGGAGCCGATAGGCGAGGGCGCCGGACGGCTCCGTGTACTGGATGGCCACGAGCGCCGGCATCGCGTCGATATCCATCACCTCGCCGAATGCCACGATCTGCGTGCGGCCGAAGTCGCGCGCGAAGAGCTCACGTGCCGCGGCACGGTCCGTGTCGGTCGCTTCGCGCACGAGTACCGGCGGCAAATCGAGGCGCGGCTTGCACGAGCACACCACTTGCACCTGCGCCTCTTCCCAGTCCACGAACTTGCCGCATCGCGAACAGCGCAGCACCGCCGGCTTTGCACCGAATTGATCGAACGTCACCGCGAGTTCGCCTCAGCCGGCACCGTGGGAGGCACTCGGCGGATCACCCACCAGATGACGACGCCGAACGCGGCGGCGACGGCGACGAAGGTCGCGGCGAACAGCCATAAGGTGCGATAGAGAATCGACTCCGGATCCATCTGCGCGTCGATATCCACCGGCACGCCGCGCAGGCGATCGGTCAGCGGTTGTTCCCACGCGAGGATGTTGCCGCGTCCGATGCCGCCGCCCGAGTTCTGATCGCGGATCTTGCTCGGCAGATGCAGGCGGAAGGCGACGATTTCGCGGCCGGTCCATCCAACGTTGCCGACGTCCTTGTCCGCCGCCGCCTCGACCTTCTGCCGATAGACGAAGAGGTCGCCGCGTTTGTCGAACTGATAGGTCGACCACGCGAGCGGCGCCGCCTCGCTCAGCCGCCGGATGTCGTCGACCTCGAGCCGCACGTGCGCGAAGCGCCGGCCGCCGCGCCGCGACGGCCGGACCCATGTCACGTGTGTCACCGGCGTAGAAAAGTAGGCGCGGATCGCCGCGCGGTCGATGGTGGTTGCCGGGTTCGTGTCGAACGACGTGCCGCGCAGCGCATTGAGCGCCGCGATCGAGGCGTGCACGTACACCGTCGCCGTTCCGTCGAGCGACAGGTACACTTCCTCTTCGTACTCGTACTGCTTGAACAAGGCGGCCGCGCGGCTGCACGACGAGACGAGCAGGGACAAACCGCAGAGGACGCACAGCACACCGGCGGCCGCCATCTTCGCGGCCGTCGCGTTCACCGCTGTCGCGCCCTCACGGAACCGCATAACCCTCAATGATATAGTAAAAATTTCCCTCAGCTTGATGGCCGCCAAACCGATCGTCTATCTCATCGACGGCAGCTCGCAGATGTACCGCGCGTACCACGCGCCGGTTCGCACCGCGGAGGGCGGACTGCTGCGCAACGCGAAGGGCCAGCCGACCAACGCCGTCTACATTTTCGTGACGATGCTGCGGAAACTTCTGAACGAGCACAAGCCGCAGTACATCGCCGCGTCGTTCGATCTGCCCGGACGCACGTTCCGCGACGATCTCGCCGCCGACTACAAGGCGAATCGCACCCCGATGCCCGACGAGCTCGCGCAGCAGATCACGATGGTCCACGAAGCGTGCGAAGCGCTCGGCGTGCCGATCCTCACCTCCGAGCGCTACGAAGCCGACGACGTGATCGGCACCCTTGCGGTCAAGGCGTCGGCCGCCGGCTTCGACGTCGCCATCGTCACGCTCGACAAGGATTTCTTTCAGCTCGTCGGCGACGGCATCCGCGTCTTCAACCCGCGGGAAGACGGCACGTGGTACGACGCGGACGGCGTGAAAGAGAAGCTCGGCGTCACGCCGGCGCAGGTCGTCGACGTGATGGCGCTGATGGGCGACACGATCGACAACATCAAAGGCGTGCCCGGCATCGGCGACAAAGGGGCGCGCGAGCTGATCGCCACCTACGGCACGATGGACAATCTCCTCGCGCACGCCGCGGAGATCAAGAACAAGCGCTATCGCGAAGGACTGCTCGGGCACGCCGAGGATGCGCGGCAGAGCCAGGTGCTCGCGAGGATCCACACCGACGTGCCCGTGGAATTCGATCCCGATGCCGTCCGCTATCAGGGCGGGTCGCGCGATCGATCCTTCCGGATCTTCAACGAGCTCGGCTTCCGGAGCCTCGCCAAAGAGTACGCGCCGACGGCCGATACGATCGCCAAGTCGTACCGTATCGTCAACACGCCCGAAGATCTGAAGGCGCTTGCGGATCGGCTCAAAGCCGCCGGTTCGTTCGCGCTCCGGATACTGCCCGACGAGCCGTCCGCCATGCGCGCCGCGATCGTCGGCCTGGCGTTCTCGACCACGCCTCGCGACGCCGACTACGTGCCGACCGGCCATCGCGCCCTGGGCGCGGCCGCGTCGGTGCCCGTCGAAGTCGCGCTCGACGCACTGGGTCCGGTGCTCGAAGATCCGTCGGTCGCCAAGGTCGGACACGATTTGAAGTTCGACGCCATCATGCTGGCGCGCCACGGCATCACGCTGCGCGGGCTCGATCTCGACACGATGCTCGCCAGCTACCTGATCGACGCGACGCGGTCCGAGCACAAGTTCGAGGACCTGGCGCTCGAGTACACGAGCTACAAAGCGATCAGCGAAGAAGATCTCTGCGGCCGCGGCGTCAAGGCGGTCACGCTGGCGGAACTGCCGGCCGAAGCCGCGGTTGATTACGCGGGCGAGCGGGCGGATCTCGTCGGCCAGCTCGTGCCGATTCTCCGCGATCAGCTCGCGCAGGACGATCTCGTCCGCGTCTACGAAACGCTCGAGCTGCCGCTGATTCCCGTGCTCATCGCCGTGGAGCGCGCCGGCATCCACGTCGACGGACCGCTGCTGGCGTCGCAGTCGCAGAAGCTCGAGCAGGAGCTGGCGCAGCGGACCACGCAGATCTACGAGCTGGCCGGCGGCGAGTTCAACATTGGATCGCCGAAACAGCTCTCGGAGATCCTGTTCGAGCGGCTGCAGCTCCCGGTCCTGAAACGAACCGGGACGTCGCGCGCGCCGTCGACGGCCGTCGAAGTGCTCGAAGAGCTCGCGCTCGCGCACGACCTGCCGCGAATGATCCTGGAATGGCGCGCGCTGATGAAGCTGAAGGGCACCTACATCGACGCGCTGCCGCAGCTCGTGAATCCCGGCACCGGACGCGTCCATACGTGCTTCAACCAGGCTGTGGCCGCGACCGGACGGTTGAGCAGCAGCGATCCGAATCTGCAGAACATTCCGATCAAAACCGCGCTCGGCCGCGAGATCCGCCGCGCTTTCGTCGCCGAAGCGGGGAACGTGCTGATCTCGGCCGACTATTCGCAGATCGAGTTCCGCGTTCTTGCGCACATGTCAGGGGATCCCGTCCTCGTCGACGCGTTCCAGGAAGGTGCCGACTTTCACGAGCGGACGGCATTGAAGATCTTCGGCACCGACAGCGGGAAGGATCGGCATCAGCTGCGCAGCATCGCGAAGATGGTGAACTACGCGCTCCTCTACGGAAAGAGTGCGTTCACGCTGTCGAAAGACATCGGCGTCACGCCCGAAGCGGCGCAGGAGTTCATCGACGGCTACTTCGCCGGCTTTCCCCAGGTCCGCGCGTTCATCGATCGCACGTTGGAAGAAGGACGCGCGACGGGCATCGTCAGGACGATGTTCGGGCGGCGGCGGCTGGTGCCGGAGCTGAACAGCCGCAACTACCAGATTCGGTCGGCGGCGGAACGGATGGCGGTGAACATGCCGATTCAGGGGACGGCGGCCGACATCATGAAGCGCGCGATGATCGACGTCCACGCGGCGCTCGTCGGGGATCCCGAGGCGCGGATGATTCTCACCGTCCACGACGAGCTGCTCTTCGAGGTGCCGAAGGCGCGCGCGGACGAGGTCGCGGCGATCGTGCGGGACAGAATGCAGTCGGCGGTTCAGCTGAAGGTACCGCTCACGGTCGATGTCGGTATCGGTGAGAACTGGAAGGATGCGAAGTCCTAGTCCTGGTGTCTAACGCTTCCACCGTTCTTTGAACCGTTCCCACTCCTGCTGAAACGTTTGCGGCGGCTGCGCCGACGCCTTCGCGCGCTCGGGGATGAGCGCGCGCTCGACCAGGCGATCGACGTCGGCGCGCAGGGCGTCGCCCTTGTCGGCCGCGAGCGGCGCGCGGACCCATGCCGCCTGCGCCGCGTCCCAGGCCGCCTGCAGGTCGCCGTGGCCGCGGGCGGCGGCGGCGAGCCAGTACGCGGCGGCGCTGCTCGCGGGATGTTTCGCGAGCTCCTCCTCCATTCGGTCGCGGATCCGCTGATAGACGCCGCGGCGCTCGATCTCGGGACGCGGCCGGGTGTCGCGATCGAGCGAGTCGGCCCACCAGTCGAGCACGCGATCGCGGGCGTCGGCCGTCATCACGTCCGGACTCTGCAGGACCGAATCGAAGACCGCCGCGGCCACGCCGAACGACTGATCGAAGTACAGCGTCTCGCCGAGGCCGACGATGTACTCGGTGCGCTCGCGCGTGCCGAGGCGCTGCGGGTCGAGGCGCCGCAGGCGGTCGCGCGCGTTGGCGAGGTCGTCGCTCGCGGCGCTTTCGCGGAAGCGCTCGAGATACGCGCGGGCGGCGACGAGATCCGCCGCGTCGGCGCGAGACGGCGTCCGGCGGGCGAGTTCGGCCGCCGCAACCGCATCCTGGAACTGACGCTGGTTATAGAGCGATCGGGCGCGCAACAGCGGATCGTCGCCGGCTCGCGCCGGCGAACCCGAGGCGTTCACGAGCCACAGAGACGCGACGACGATCGCACAACATGCCGACCGCACGCCTTGCGATGTCCGTGTAGTTGTGGGCGCCAGTGTTCGAGTCTGCTGCATGCTGCTACTCCGCAGAAGTCGATAGTACTATACGCGGTCGAGCCCTAACCTATTGCATGTCAATGGCTTAGGTAGTTTGGATTCGGCGTTTGGTACAATGCCGCGAATGGGCGACCCAAGGATCGTGCCGCGCGAGGATCACCCGATCTCGCGCCGAGACATCGATCCCGACGCGCTCAAGGTACTCTATCGTCTCCGTCAGTTCGATCACATCGCGTATCTGGTCGGCGGCAGCGTCCGCGACTTGATCCTCGGCCGCCATCCCAAAGACTTCGACATCGGCACCTCCGCGCATCCCTATCAGGTCAAGAAGCTGTTCCGGAATTGCTGGATCATCGGCCGGCGCTTCCGCCTCGCCCACGTCAAGTTCGGCCAGAAGATCATCGAAGTCGCCACCTTTCGTCGTCAGGTCGCACCCGGCGAGGAAGTCGTGGCCGATGGCGTGCCGGCGCCCGATCCGTCGACGCCTGAAGGCGAACACCTGATCCATCGCGACAACACGTTCGGCACGCCGGAGGAAGACGCGTTCCGCCGCGACTTCACGATCAACGCGCTCTTCTACGATATCGCGACCTTTTCGGTGATCGATTACGTGGATGGCCTTGCCGATTTGAAGAACGGCGTGGTCCGCTCGATTGGCGATCCCGATGTCCGTCTGCGTGAGGATCCCGTCCGCATGATTCGGGCGATCGCGCTGGCGGCGCGGCTCGACTTCACGATCGAGCCGACGCTCGTCGAGGCGATCCGCACCCACCGCCGCGAGATCGCCAAGAGCTCGCAGCCGCGGCTGCTCGAGGAGTACTACAAGATCCTGCGTGCCGGTTCGGCGGAACGCGCGTTTCGCAGTCTGGCGGACATCGGACTGCTCGAACCGATCTCGAGCGAGCTGCACAAGGGCGCGACCGACGCGCTGTGGCGATCGCTCGCGGCGCTCGACGCCTATCGGCGCCGGTTCGACTCGACGCCCGACACGCTGACGAACTCGATCCTCCTCGGCACCCTGCTCGTCCCGCTCGGCATCTCATTTCAACCCGGACGCGGCGAGGGACGCCCTGAAGGGCGGCCCGTACATGCGTCTGCTGGAGGGGACAGCGTGCAGGCAGCCCCGCATGGACGGGAGCGCCGGACGGGACCGCGACTCGGCGATCTTCCGCTGGCCCGGCGCGACATCGAGCGGCTCCGCCAGATCCTCGGTCTGCAGCGGCGATTGCGTGACGTCGGAGCGAGCCCGCGCGCGCAGCGCGCGCTCGTGCATCGCCACATTTTTCGCGACGCGCTGGCGTGGCTCGAGATTCACGGCTGTGCGCCCGAGCTGGTCGCGCACTGGAAAGAAGTGGCGGGGAGCGGTCCGGCCGAACCGGCTGCCGCTGGCGGCGTGGAGACCGAGGCGCCGTTTCGCGGACGCCGCAAGCGCCGCCGCCGACGGCGACGCTTCAGCCCGACACCCGGACAGAACTGAGAGCGTAACGCTCGAAGAGAATTACGCGGCGATCTCTTCGATCGTCTTGTACGGCTTGGCGAGCTTCAGCGCGACGAGCAGCTTGATGACCGGCCACGCGGGATCGAACTCGCTCGCGCGCCAGCTGAACTTCGGGCTGCGCGGATATCCGTGATGGTTGTTGTGAAGGCCCTCGCCGCCCGTGAGCAGCGCGAGGAAGCGGATGTTGGTGGCAGTGTTGTCGAAATTCCTGTAGCCGACGTGATGGCAGAGTCCGTTGATCGATGACGACAGGACGAAGACGTACATCACCGCGTGAATACCGGCGGCGAGCAGTCCCCACCACACGCCGAGCACGAGGCAGAGGAGAACGGTGCCGAACGTAAGTCCCAGCCATCCGTGCTTGTACAGGTGGCGGTCCCACCAGCCTTCCTTGATGTCCCGCGCGTAGCGCTCGACGACGTCGGTGTTCTTCACCTCACGTATGTAATAGAAGACGTTGCCGAGCTGCACGCGCCAGAAGCCCTCGAGCGCCGGACTGTGCGGATCGCCTTCCTCGTCGGTGAAGGCGTGATGCTTGCGGTGCACCGCCACCCATTCCTTGGTCAGCAGTCCCGTCGTCATCCACAAGGTGAACTTGAAGATCCATTCGACCGCCGGGTGCAGGGCGAGCGCTTTGTGCGTCGCGGTGCGATGCAAAAAGATCGTCGTGCTGAACACGGCCGTCTGAATGACGATGGCGGCGAGAATGAGCGTCAAAATGAGCGAAGCAAGCACGTATCCTCTCCTCCGGAAGAGCGCTGAGCGAAACTGGGTGAGCCGTGAGACCTTAGGGGACCGTAAAAACAAACGATGGTAGCACGAGTTGGAACCGGCTCGACCATGTCATCCGTAGGTGCGTTCGAACTCGCGCATGAATCCGACGAGCGCGTCGACTCCGTCTTCGGGGAACGCATTGTAGATCGACGCGCGCATCCCACCGACTGACCGGTGCCCTTTCAGTCCGTCGAGCCCGGCGGCGGTCGCTTCTTTCACGAACTCCTTCTCGAGGTCTTCCGAGCCCAGCCGGAACGTGACGTTCATCAGGGAGCGGCTGTCCTTCTGCGCGGTGCCGCGATAGAACCCGGTCCGATCGATCTCAGCATAGAGCTTGTCGGCTTTCCGTCGATTTCGCTGTTCGATTTTGGACAGTCCGCCTTGCGCGATCAGCCACTTCATCACCAGACCGAGCGCGTACACGGCGAACGCCGGAGGAGTGTTGTACAAAGATCTATTTTCGGCATGAACCGCGTAGTTCAACATGGTCGGCAGCGATTTTTGTGAACGCTGCAGCAGATCGTCGCGAATGATCACTACTGTCACACCGGCCGGCCCCATGTTCTTCTGCGCGCCGGCGTAGATGAGCCTATGCCGCGAGACGTCGATCGGACGACTGAACATATCCGATGAGGTATCGCTAACAAGCGGCACATCGCCGACGTCCGGGAGCTCCTTGAACTCCGTGCCTTCGATGGTGTTGTTCGAGGTCATGTGGATGTACGCGGCGCCGGGCGTCAGGTTCAGCTCGGACTGTCGCGGCACGCGCGAGTAATTGTCGCCCTTCGTCGTCGCGGCGATGTTCGCGTTGCCGACCTTCTTTGCTTCCTTGTAGGCCTTCTCCGCCCACGATCCGCTGTCGATGTAGTCGGCGGTCTGTCCGGCGCCAAGCAGGTTCATCGGCACCATCGAGAACTGGAGGCTCGCCCCGCCCTGCAGGAACAGCACCTTGTAGGTTGACGGGATGTTCGCCAGCGAACGGATGTCCGCTTCCGCGCGATCGAGAATCGACTCGAACGTCGGCGATCGATGGCTGATTTCGAGGATCGACATACCGACGCCAGGCAGCGCGATCAGATCGCGTTGAATCTCTTCGAGGACGGGCACCGGCAGGATCGCGGGACCGGCGGCGAAGTTATGGATACGCTCAACGGCGGGCATCATTCACTCCTACAAGCACGCCACGAAGGCACGAAGCCACGAAGAAAGCGAAGTACCAAGAGATCTTCGTGCCTTCGTGCCTTCGTGCCTTCGTGCCTTCGTGGCGAAATCTGTGAAACACCTTC
>DAIUKO010000252.1:0-11507 GCA_036848175.1 Vicinamibacterales bacterium
AAAGTTGGTTGCGGGGGCGGGATTTGAACCCGCGACCTTTGGGTTATGAGCCCAACGAGCTACCGGACTGCTCCACCCCGCGTCACTTGGAAGAACGCTTATGTTAGCACAGGGCGCATCGATTCGATGAGAAACATTCACTTGTGCCCCACATACGACGCGGACAAGGTTGATGCATGACCACGTCGACGTCAACGCTGGCGCCCTCCGGGAGCACGGCCGGTGATTGGGCGCTGCTGATTCTCCCCGGCCTCATCTGGGGCGCCTCCTATCTCTTCATCGCCCAAAGTCTCGACGCCATCGGGCCCAACGGTATCACCTTCGTCCGCACCACCGTCGGCTTCGCCACACTGTCCCTGATCCCCGCCGCCCGCCACGCGCTCGCTCGGCGCGACCGCTGGAAAGGCGTCCTCCTCGGCGTGATCTGGATGGCGTTTCCGCTGAGCATGTTTCCCTTCGCCGAGCAGCACGTGTCGTCCGCGCTGACCGGGATGCTGAACGGCGCCGTGCCGCTCTTCGCGACCGCCGTCGCCGGCATTCTCGCGCGGCGATTTCCCGCACGCCGCGTCGCCGTCGGCCTTGCCGTCGGGTTCGGCGGCGCGATCCTCATGGGACTGCCAGGGCTGATCGCGGCGCATCCCGACGTGACGAGTCAATCCACCGGAGTTCTGCTGATTCTCGCGGCGCTGGTGTCGTACGGCATCGCGATTAACCTCGCGCGGCCGCTTCAACAGCGCAACGGCGCCCTACCAGTCGTCTGGACCGCGCAGGCCGTCTCCGTCGCGTTGACCGCACCCCTTGGATTGCCCGACGTGCTCCGCGCGCGATGGTCGCCGGGGCCGCTGGCCGCGCTTCTCACACTCGGCGCATTCGGCACCGGCATCGCCTACGTGCTGTCAGCGACCGCGGCCGGACGTCTCGGCGCGGCGCGCGCCTCGACGACGAGCTTCCTCGTGCCGGTCGTCGCACTCACGCTCGGCGTCGTCTTCAGGCACGAACATGTCGCACCGCTCTCCTTGATCGGCGCAGCCGTCTGCCTCACCGGTGTCTGGCTCATCCGGTGATAGCATACGAGTCGTGACCCGCGCAGGTGTCCTCGCAACATTATTAATAGCCGCGCCATCAGTAGCCGCGCAGGTGCGCACGGCGGACCCCGTCAAACGCGGGCTGAAGGAGAGCGACTTTCCGCGGACGGTCAAGGTCACCGAGAACGTCTACACCTACGAAGACTTCCACGCCGGTGACGAGAAGTTCACCACCACCAACATGTTCGTCGTCACGCCGGAGGGCGTCCTGGTCGCTGACGGTCAAGGCGACGTCGCCGCGACGAAGGGCCTCGTCGACGCAATCGCGAAGGTCACACCGAAACCGATCAAATACGTCGTCATCTGCTCCGATCACGGCGATCACACCGGCGGCAATGCCGCGTTTCCTCCAGGCGTGAGCTACATCGTTCACCCGACGTCGAAGGCGATCCTCGATCGACAGGCCGAAGGGCGAGGCGGCCGAGGCGGCACGCCGAGTTGGCGGCTGCCGGTCGGTGCGCAACTGGTCTCCGAGAGGAATCCGCTGACGCTCGGCGGCGAGGCGATCGAGATTCTGTTCCTTGGCCGCGCCCACACCGGCGGCGACCTCAGCGTCTATCTGCCGCGGCAGAAGATTCTCTTCATGAGCGAGATCTTCCTGAACCGCGTCTTCCCGGCGATGCGGTCGGCGTATCCGAGCGAGTGGCTCGCCGCGCTGACCAAGGCGGAGCGGATGGACGTCAGCATCTACATCCCCGGCCATGGCTTCACCGAAACAGGCGGCGTCTCGAGAGAAGCGCTGCGCGCCTATCACAAGGCGCTCGAGGCGGTGATTGCCGAGGCGACGCGGCTTCACAACGCCGGCGTGCCGGTCGAGGACGCCATCAAGCAGGCGAACTGGGGCGAGTACGCGTCGTGGACGCTGGCGAAATCGCAGGGGCCGATTGCGATTCGCAGAGTGTACGAGCAGCTCGACGGAAAACTTCAATAGGTCCGGCGACAGCCGGACACGACGTACCACACGCGACCGAATGACATCGCTACCCACGTTCGCCGACGTCGAGAGCGCGGCGGCGCAAATCGCCGGCGTCGCACACCGCACGCCGGTCGCCACTTCGCGGCTGATCGACGATCGCGCCGGCGCTCACCTGTTCTTCAAGTGTGAAAACCTGCAGCGCGGCGGCGCATTCAAGTTTCGCGGCGCCTACAACGCGCTGTCGCGGCTGTCACCGGCAGACGCCAGGCGCGGCGTCGTGACGTTCTCGTCCGGCAATCACGCGCAGGCGATCGCGCTCGCCGGTCAGGTCCTCGACATCCCGCGCGTCATCGTGATGCCGTCTGACGCGCCGTCAGTGAAGCGCATCGCGACGGAAGGGTATGGCGCCGAGGTCGTGCTCTACGATCGCGACCGCGAGGATCGCGAGGAGATCGGCCGGCGGCTCGCACGCGATCGCGGGCTGACGCTGATTCCGCCGTACGATCACCCGCACATCATCGCCGGCCAGGGCACGGCTGCCCACGAGCTGTTCGAAGACGTCGGACCGCTCGACTTTCTGTTCACGCCCTGCGGCGGCGGCGGACTCCTGTCCGGCGCCGCGATCGCCGCACGCGCGGTGTCGCCGGAGTGTAAAGTCGTCGGCGTCGAGCCGGCCGCTGGCGACGATGCGAATCGATCGTTTCGATCGAAGACGCTTCAGACCGTGCACAATCCCAAGACGGTCGCCGACGGCGCGCGCACGCCGTCGCTCGGGACGCTGACGTTTCCGCTGGTCCTGGAATACGTCAGCGACATGGCCGCCGTCGACGATCCGACGCTGCTGCGGACGATGTTCTATCTGTGGGAGCGGTTGAAGCTCGTCGTCGAACCGACTGGCGCGCTCGGCGCCGCGGCGGCGCTCGCAGGGACGCAGGCGATTCGCGGCAAGCGCGTCGGAGTCATCCTCAGCGGCGGCAACGTCGACCTCACGCAGGTTTCGCAGTGGCTCAGCGCCTGACGCGCGCGATCGCCGCAGCCGCGGCGATTGTGCTCATCGCAGGTCCCTCTCGGGCCGGACATCAGCAGGACGAACCAGGATCGCCGCGCGCGCAGGCGCCGCTGACCATCCTGCAGCTGAACGACGTCTACTCGACCGTGCCGGTCGACGGCCTCGGCGGACTGGCGCGTGTCGCCACGCTCAAACGGCGGCTCGCCGCGGCCGGGCGCACGCCGTTGCTCATCCTCGCCGGCGATTTTCTCTCCTCGTCGGTGGCGTCGAGCGTCTTCAAGGGCGAACAGATGATCGCCGCGCTGAACGCCGCGGGCCTCGACATGGCGACGCTCGGCAACCACGAATTCGACTTCGGCGACGATCTCCTGATTCAGCGGATGCGCGAGTCCAAGTGGCAGTGGGTGATCTCGAACGTCATCGACACACAGACGGACAAGCCGATTGGCGGCGCGGCGCCGTACCTCGTGCGCACGTTCGGCGGCATGAAGGTCGGATTCATCGGCTTGTGCCTAGACACCAGCGCAATCAGCGGCCTGAAGCTGACGCACACGCGGATCGTTCCTCCGCTTGACGCCGCCGCTGAGTACATCCCGATGCTGAAGCGAGAAGGCGCAGAGGTGATCGTGGCCGTCACGCATCTCGCCTTCGCGACCGATCGAGCGCTCGTGGAACGCTTTCCCGAGATCGACGTCGTCATCGGCGGACACGAACACTATCCGATCACGACGACCGAGAACCGGACCCTCATCAGCAAGGCGGGCAGCGACGCCAAGTGGATCGCTCGCATCGATCTCAACCGCGTCACTCGCGCCGACCGGCAGACCGGGACGACGCTCGAGCGCTTCTACGAGCTGATTCCGATCACGAACGCCATTCCCGACGAGCCCGCCACCGCCGCGGTCGTCAACGACTATGAATCACGGCTCGGCCCCGCACTCGACGTCGCCATCGGCGCGACGCGCGTGCCGCTCGACGCCAACAGCGTGCGGCTCCGCGCGGGCGAGACGAATATCGGCGACGTGATCGCGGACGCGATTCGCGGCGACGCCGACATCTCACTCCTGAACGCCGGCGGCATCCGCGGCGATCGCACCTATCCCGCCGGAACGCTGACCAAGCGCCTGCTCATCGAGATGCTGCCGTTCGGCAACGTGGTCTGTAAGGTCGCCGTACCGGGACGCGTCGTTCTTGCCGCGTTGAATCACGGCGTGTCGAAACTGCCCGCCAGCGCCGGTCAGTTCCCGCAGGTGTCCGGGTTGACGATGACGGTCGACGCCAGGCGGCCTGCCGGCGATCGCGTCAGCGATGTTCGCGTGGCGGGCCGGCCGCTCGATCCGGACAAAACCTACACGGTTGCGGTTCCCGACTTCGTGTTCAAAGGCGGCGATGGCTACACGATGTTCGCCGACCAGCGAATCGTCACGCCGCCCGAGTCCGGAGAGCTGATGGTGACCGAGCTCGAGAAATTCGTGACCGCGGCGCGCGAGATTGCGCCGCAAATCGACGGCCGAATCGCGATGCTTCGCTGAGCCGGGGGCGGCGGGATGGACTGGATGGGTGGGACAGGCAGGATGGCGGGAGGGCTGGATGGGATTACGCAGACTCCAGCCACTGTCGCGTGTTCGGTGCAATCGCCCTCGGCGTCAGCGCCACGTCCCGTTCGAGGCGGCGCAGATCCTCGATCGTGTCGACGTCGTATGCGGACTCGACGACCTGCGGCGTGAAGCCGAGTCGCTCGGCGACGCGGACCGTGTCGGAAAATACATGGTCCGTTCCCCACTCGAGCCCCTCGAACAGCCGCGACTGCGCAGTACGCAAACCAATCAAGTAGTACCCGCCATCATCAGCGGGGCCGAGCACGACGTCGCCGGCGCTGCGCAATCGGTCTCCAGCTGCTTTCAGGTGCGCGACGGTCAGCAGCGGAATGTCCGAGCCGATCAGAATCGCCGACGGGCAGTGACAATCGATCAACAACTCCTCGAATGCCGCATGCATCCGCTGACCGAGATCGTGACCGCGCTGCGGCCGCAGCATGAAACGTCCACGCGCCAGCGCAGCGATCTCACTCGCCGCTTCGTCAGGCGTGAAGAAGATGAACCGCTCGACTTCGTCGAGCGCCGACACGACGTGAAGGGCGTCGGCGAGGAGCGCCGTCCGCAGCGATCGAAGGCGCGTGTCGGAGAGATGCGGAGCGAGGCGACTCTTGCCCGCCGCCGACGGTGCACGCGCGATTACACCGATCGCCGAACGGGATCCGGCGCTTTTTTCCACGTCACGGTCGCGTGCGCTCTGGACCACCACACGCGGAAAAGAAGAAGCGTGGCGACGACGACGCCGTACGCGAGCGGCCGGCGGACGTCGGCCTTGACCAGCCACCAGTAGTGCACGACGCCGGCGGCCGCCGATACGTAAACCAGCCGATGCAACCGATTCCAGCGTTTGCCGCCAAGGCGCCGAATCATGCCGGACGTCGAGGTCAGCGCGAGCGGCACCATCAGCGAGAAGGCGGTGAACCCGACGGTGATGAACGGACGCTTGTAAATGTCCCCGCCGACCGACTTCACCAGCTCGCGAACGACCGACGCGTTGAAGTATCCGTTCGTCAGGTCGAGGCCCGCGTACCGATCCACGATCGCGTAGGTCAGAAAGTGGAGCGTGCCGTAGAAGAACGCAAACAGCCCGGTCATGCGGCGGAAGCGGATGACAACGTTCCAGCCGGTCAGCCGCCGCAGCGGCGTCACGGCGAGGGTGATGCAGAGAAACCGCAGCGTCCACGTCCCGGTTTCGTTGGTGAGATCGCTGAGCGGGTTGGCGCTGAGATTGTTGGTGAGCGCGGCCCAAACCAGCCACGTCACCGGTCCGAGCGCGGCGAGAAAAACAACAGGTTTCAGGAACCAGAGGATTGCGGATTGAGGATTGCGGATTGCGGATTTATTGGTGATTGAAGCCACGAAGAAATCCGCAATTGGACGATTGCGGATTCATTGGACGATTCACTCGACAATAAATCCGCAATTGAACGATCGCGGATTCATTGGACGATTCAATCACCAATAAATCCGCAATCCGCAATCCTCAATCCGCAATGTTAGTAGTTTTTGCGGAGATCGAGTCCAGTGTACAGCGAGGCGACCTGATCGCCGTAGCCGTTGAACATCAGCGTCTTGCGGCGCAGGAACTCGCCGATGCGGCGCTCGGTGCCCTGGGTCCAGCGCGGATGATCGACCGTCGGATTCACGTTCGCGTAGAACCCGTACTCGTCCGGCGCCTGCTCCTGCCAGGTGTTGCGCGGCTGTTTCTCGACGAAGCGGACCTTCACGATCGACTTGATGTGTTTGAATCCGTACTTCCAGGGCACCGCCAGCCGCAGCGGCGCACCATCCTGGTTCGGCAACACCTCGTCGTACAAGCCGGCGACGAGAATCGTCAACGGATGCATCGCTTCGTCCATCCGCAGCCCTTCGAGATACGGCCAGCGAAGCACCGGCACGCGCGTGCCGGGCATCTGCTTCGCATCGTAGAGCGTGTAGAACTCGACGAACTTCGCCTTTGACGTCGGCTCGCATCGCTTGATGAAATTTGCCAGCGGGAAGCCGACCCAGGGAATGATCATCGACCACGCTTCGACGCAGCGATGCCGGTAGACGCGCTCCTCGAGCGTTTCGCCCTTGAGCACATCCTCGAGATTCATCACGCCCTTCTTGTTGCACTCGCCTTCGACCGTCACTGTCCACGGCTCGGTCTTGAAGTTGCGGGCGTATTCGGCCGGATCCGACTTGTCGGTGCCGAACTCATAGAAATTGTTGTAGCTGGTGATGTCTTCCCACGCGTTGAGCTTCTCGTCCACGTTGCCGGCAAAGCCCTTCTTGATGTTCGGGAGCTTGCGTCCGTGGGGCGCGCCCTTGGCGGCAAGAAGCGTGACCGGCGTCAGGGCTGCGGCGCCAGCCAGTCCGGCGGCCGCCGTTGCGCCGGTGATCGCCGCGGCGCGGATGAACTCCCGACGATTCAAGTACACTTTCTTGTCGGTGATTTCCGAGCTCCGGATATCCGACGCCTGTTTAATCAGCATGAGTGCATTTTAACCGCTCGGGAGCGACTCCGAGGAAATACAGCAGAATCAAGCGCAAGTGCTCGACCGTGACGCGGACCCAGCCAAGGCGCTCCCATCTCCGAGCCGACGTCACTGCTTCGTTAGATGCGCGCCACAGTCGGCCGGTTACGCGCAGGCGCCGCACCAGGTCCACGTCCTCCATGATCGGCAAGTCGGCGTAGCCGCCGATCGCCTCGAACGCCTCGCGCCGCACGAAAATCGCCTGGTCGCCATAGGGCAGATGGAACAGCGCCACGCGAAGCCGGACGCCAACCTCGATGGCGCGGGCGATCAGCTGCGGCGAATCGAGCGCGAAGCGGAAACAGCCAAAGGCGACATCCGGCTGCTGCGCCGCACCGGCGATGGCCGACTGCCAGTCAGGCGGCAGCCGCGTGTCGGCGTGGAGGAACACCAGCCACGCTCCGCTTGCGACGGCGGCGCCGGCGTTCATCTGCGCCGCGCGTCCGCGCGGCGCCTCCACCCAGCGGATCGCCGCGTGTGCCGCACGCAGGGGCGCGAGCGACTCCGCGTCGGCGGCCGTTGACACGACGATCACCTCCGCGTCGCCGAACTCCGTGGACGCGAGCATTCGCGCGAGCGTATCGGTGTCGCGATAGACAGGGATGATGACAGAGATGTCGCTGCGCACGACAGCGATGATAGGCTGTCATCCCCAGGCGCGCGCCGCTCACCTTTCTACGAGCTCAGGATGAGCGGCGGCAGGGCATGACGCTCCTGCGCTAGATCGCTTTGCGAACGAACGCGGCGAGCCCGAAGAGGATCGTCCCCACGAGCAGCAGCTTCGCGGCGTCGGGTACTGCGGGGATGCGCGCGCCCCGACGCGCCTGATCCGCTGCCGGCGCCGAGAGCACGACCGACGAGGTGACGTTGACGGCCGCCGACGAGGCGACGGCCGCGGTAGACGGATGACGGCGGTGAACGGCGAGCGGCGCAGGATCGAGCGACCACGCGAAACCAACCGGCACGGCGAGCGCGGCGACGAGCGCCGCAAACAGCAACACGCGATATCTTTTACGCAAGCCTCGCATCTCGGTACGAACCACGCGACCTGGATTCGTTAATGCGCGGCGGCGGCAGGTCGGCCGTATCGCGCGCACATTCCCGAAGGCTACAAGCGATATGCCACGAGCCATCGCTTGCCGCTCTCGACAATTGGACCGGCGAACGCTCGAAAAAGCCGGTCAGCACCCGAAGCGGGCGCGTGGACGTCGACACGGCGCGCCGATCGTGGACGCGGGTCGCGGAACCGGTTTTCACATCTTGGAGACTCGCCGGGAGGGCGCCGCCCTTGTGTTACGCTCATCCGTGCGCTCGAGTGTTCGCGAAGCTCATCAGCGCTCGCACCGAGATGCATTGACTATGGCGACCTCGCCGGACGACGCGTACCCACAACTTCTTTCGCTCGCCGTTCACGAATTCCGAACACCCGCGAGTGTCGTGGGCGGGTACCTGCGCATGCTCCAGCGCGACGCCGAGACGACGCTCACCGAGCGGCAGCGAAAGATGGTCGACGAGGCGGAAAAATCGTGCGGGCGGCTGGTCGCGTTGATTGCCGAGATGAGCGAGATCTCGAAGCTCGACGCCGGCCTGATCGCCGTCGCGCGCCAGCCGCTCGATCTCTTCGCGCTCGTTGGCGAAGTGGCCGGGCTCGTGCAAGAGGCGCGGGATCGCGGAGTGCATCTGCAGGTACGCGGCGCAGCCGACGGGGCACGGATGAACGGCGACGCGGCGCGGCTGCGCAGCGCATTCGACGCGATCTTTCGCGCGATTCTGCGTGAGAAGCCAGGACCATCGACAGTCGTCGCCGATCGGCGCCTCGATTCGCGCGGCGGACGCACGAGCGCCGTGGTCGTCGTCGCCGACGACGGCAGCGTCCAGACGGCATGCGATCGAGCGCCGGCGCCGTTCGACGAGAAACGCGGCGGACTCGGTCTGGCTCTGCCCCTGGCGCGCCGCGTCATCGAGGCGCATGGCGGCCGCCTCTGGTCTCCGGCACCGTCCGGCGCCGGCGGCGACGACGCCGCGCTCGCGCGCGGCACGGCGATCGTTTCCCTTCCGGTCACGGAGTAGCTGTTGAAGAAACCCTACGTCACGATCGTGGACGACGATTCAGCGTTCGCCAACTACCTGCGGACGTTTCTCTCGCTCCGCGGTTACGAGACGCGGTCCTACACGCGCGGCGACGAGATGCTCGCCGCCGTCAAGCAGGGCGATCCGCCGGACATCGTGCTGCTCGACGTGATGATGCCGGGAATGAACGGTCTCGAAACGTTGCGCGCGCTCAAGGCGGCGAAACCGGATCTGCAGGTCATCATGCTGTCCGGCCGCGAGCACGCCTCGACGATCGTCGAAGCGGTCCGCCTCGGGGCCGCCGACTATGTCGTCAAACCCGACGATCCGGAAGGCCTCGGCGAGATCGCGCTCGACGCCGCGATCAAGAACGCGATCGAGAAGACGCGGCTGGTCTCCGAGATCACCGAGCTGCGCCGGCAGTTGAGCGACGACCAGGATCGCGCGTTCCTGTTCTGGGGCGACAGCCCCGACATGAAAACGATCGCGCAAGTCGTCGAGCAGGTGTCCGACAGCGACGTCACGGTGCTGATTCGCGGCGAGAGCGGCGTCGGCAAGGAGCTGGTCGCGCGCGCCATCCACACGCGCTCGCCGCGCAAAGACCGGCCGTTCGTGAAGGTGAACTGCGCGGCGCTTCCCGCCGAGCTCCTCGAGAGCGAGTTGTTCGGCCACGAGAAGGGCGCCTTCACCGGTGCGGCGACGACGCGCGTCGGCAAGTTCGAGCAGGCGGACACCGGCACGATCTTCCTCGACGAGATCGGCGAGATGAAGGGTGCGCTCCAGGCCAAGCTGCTGCACGTGCTGCAGGACGCGCAGTTCACGAAACTGGGCAGCAACAAGCCGATCAATGTCGACGTGCGGATCGTCGCGGCCACCAATCGCGATCTCGAGCTGATGCTGCAGCGCGGCGAGTTCCGCGAAGATTTGTACTACCGGTTGAAGGTGATCGAAATCACGGTGCCGCCGCTGCGCGAGCGGCGCGGCGAGATCCAGCATCTCACCGACTTCTTCATGGACCGCTACGCGCGGCGTTACAACCGGGCGCCGCGACAGATCTCGCCCACTCTCGTCCAACTCTTCCAGTCCTACGAGTGGCCGGGCAATATCCGCGAGCTCGAGAATATGGTGAAGCGAATCGTCGTGCTGCAGGACGAGCAGCTCGTGGTTCGCGAGATGACGCGCGCCGGCCGTCCGATCGCGGCCTACGCCGGCGCCGGGATGGGCGCGCCGAGCGCGCGGCCCGGCGGCAACGTCGTCGCCGACGAACCGGAGGAAGCCGAGAGCGAGCACGGCGATCTCGCGGAGACGATCGAAGAGGGCAACGCCCCGCAGGAAGCGGCCGCCGCTCCCGCTTCAAGACTCGCCGACGTGGCGAAGGCAGCCGCGCTCAAAGCCGAACGGGCGATCATCGAGGACACGCTTCGCCAGGTGCATTGGAATCGCCGCCGCGCCGCCGAGCAGCTCGGCGTCAGCTACAAGACCCTCCTCAACAAAATCAAAGAGTGCGGCATTAGTCGTAAGTGACCCGCCGGGATTCGGGACTTGGGATTCGGGATGTGATCATCACGAAGTGATCGTCAGGGTGTGATCTTCGGGATTTGATCATTGAGTGTCATCGATCCCTGCGCTCGTACCCATTTCTACTCCGCGCTTGGAGTCGGCGCGCCGAATCTCATCACAACGAATCGCAAATTCCACATCACGAATCCTTTCCGTGATCTAGCTCGTGTAGCGACACGACAATAAAGGCCCGCCGCAGGTGTCACTCTGAGAACTTTCCTTCCGCGGGTCATGAATATTTCCTACTGCTGACCACGACGCCGGCTTGGAAATCCTTCCTTTTTCGCCAACAACGCTAAGTTTTTTCATCTGTGGCACCTCCATTGCTCAACAGGGCGCTTGTGATGAGTACGCCTCAGCAGCATGGCGCGCATGGCGCGAACGGATCTTCCATGAACGGCAGACTTCAAGTGATGGTCGTCGACGACGACCTTGCGATGTGCAATTTCCTGCGAACGTTTCTCGCCGACCGCGGCTACACGGCGATTACGCTGGGGAGCGCGGAAGAGGCGGTGAAGCGCTACCACGCCGAGCGGCCTGCGGCCGTGATCCTCGACGTCGTCATGCCCGGCAGCATGGACGGGCTGGCGGCCCTCGAAGCGCTGAAGAAGATCGATCGCGACGTCCCGGTCATCGTCCTCTCCGGCAAAGGGGGGACGAACACGGTCGTCCAGGCGATGAAGCTCGGTGCGACGGACTTCGTCAGCAAGCCGTTCGACGAAACGGATCTGGAGGTGCCGCTCGCCAACGCGC
>DAIUKO010000253.1:0-5959 GCA_036848175.1 Vicinamibacterales bacterium
CGCGGCGGCATCGCCGCGAACGTGTTTTCGATGTTCTCGAGCACGGCGAGCGTCGATCGCACACCCGCTTCGAGGTAGCGCTCGCCGAATTCAGGCGTCGACTTGCGGGCGTCGCCCCACGTGCCCGATTTCGTCGCCCAGTACACCGAGCCGGGCGAGGTGAAGAAGAACGCCGTGTGCACCGGCGCCATGTTCACCGTGTACTCCGGGAACGGCGGGAACTCGGCATTCGCCCGATCGAGATCGACCAGGTTCGGGTCGATCGCGAGCACGGCCGACGTCTCGGCTGCGTTCGCGTGCAACCCGTTCTTCAGGCCGGAGAACTCTGCGACGTCTTCCGCGGTCAGGCCGTCCCAATAATTGATCGGAAACGCCTTCACGTCCTTCGCCATCCGGTCCGCCGCGTCGGCGCACGCGTAGGCGATAGCGTACGTGTTGTCGTAGTGGCCGTTCAAGAAAATGATGCGCTTGAAGCCGGACGAGGCGAACGAGGCGCACAGGTCGGAGACGAGCGCCATGAACGTCGGGATGCGGATGTGCATCATCCCGGTGAAGCCGACGTGCGGGTACGACAGCGCGTAGTTGATCGGGGGCGCCACCACCGCCCCGATCCGCGGCGCGACACGCCGCGCCACCTCCTGCGGAATGAGCACGTCGGTCAGCAGCGGCCCGTGTGGACCGTGCTGCTCGGTCGCGCCGGTCGGAATGATGACCGTGTGGTGCCTTTTCAGAAACGCTTCGACTTCCGGATTCGTCATCTCGCCGAGAAATACCGTCGGTGGTTTCATGTTGCCCTCATGGTTTCCGCGACGTCGCGATCCTCGGAATGCCCGCCTTGTTGATCGCGGCATTCAATTCCGCGAGATCGACGTCGACGACGCGCTTCAGCCGCGCGCTGGCGTCGCGGGCGACGCCGGTGAGCTCCTCGAGCTTGTCGAGATCCTGTTTCCTCGGCGCCGCCGTGTAGCTCTGAAAGTTGTAGAGCGCGGTGGCGAGACGCGCCGGCATCGGCGGCGGCGTGTAGGTCAGGCTCCCTCCGCCGCCACCTTGTCTTCCGACGAAGAGGACGTTCATCTCGTCGAGCGTTTTCGAGAAGGCGTCGGCTTGTTGGCGGAGTGCGTCCGGAATCGCCGGCTGCTTCCGATCCTTCCAGCCGTCCACGACCTCGGTGAGGTTCGCGCGGAGATCGCGGACGGTCTGCGCTTCGCGGGTAGACGTCTTGTAGAGCTCGTACGCCTTCATCATCGCGTCGTGCCGGCGCGCGCGATCCTGCGCGCTGATCGTAATCGAGGGATCATCTTCGACTCGTAGGGTCTTCGTCGCGCGATGATTCCCGGCGTCGATCTTCACCGAATACTCGCCCGGTTCGACGAACGGACCCGGCGGATGAATGAATCCCGAGAAGAATCCCTCTGACGTGGCCCAGCGATCTTCGGTCGTCGGCGGCACCGGCGCCGCGAGACGCAGATCCCAGTTCACGCGGTTGATGCCGGCGTGCCCCGTCCCGTCGAATGCGGCCATTTCCTTGCCGTCGCGACCGGCAATCGTCACGCGCACGTGTTCGGCCGTGCTCTTGAGGAAGTAGCTGATCAGCGCGCCCTCTGGCGGGTTGGGCGCGGCAAAGATCTTCGTTCCCTGCTGTGCGTTGGTCGGTCCGAACCTCCGCCACGACACCGCCGGCCGGATGTCGAACATCGTCAGCTCGGTGGAGCGCGCCGGCGTCAACTGCTCGAGCGGCGTCAGGTCGTCGAGCACCCAGATCGAGCGGCCGTGCGTGGCGAGAATCAGGTCGTGCTCGCGCGGATGGATTTGAATGTCGTCGACGCGCACCGTCGGCAGGTTGCCGCCGAGCAGCAGCCAGTGCTCGCCGCGGTCGTACGACACGTACGCGCCGAACTCGGTGCCGGCGAAGAGCAGGTTGGCGTTGACCGGATCCTCTCGCACGACGCGCACCGACCCGTTGTTGTGCGGAAGATCGCCGGACACCGCCTTCCACGTCGCGCCGTAGTCGTCGGTCCTGAAGATGTAGGGGTTGAAATCGTTGGCGCGGTGCGCATCGAAGACGACGTACGCCGCGCCAGCGCCGCTACGCGACGCTTCGATGCCGCTGACGTAGGTGCCCTTCGCGACGCCGGGCACCGCCGCCGCGACGTTCTTCCAGCTCCGGCCGCCGTCGCGCGTGACTTGAAGATTGCCGTCGTCGGTTCCGGCCCAGAGCACCTGTGCGTCCCGCGGCGACTCGGCGATGCGGATGACGCACGGATACCAGGTGACGCCGTAGCCCCGAGAGACGCTCTGGTCCTTCGGCAGCACGTTCATGATCGGCAGCGTGTTGCGATCGACGTTGGTCGTGAGGTCCGGGCTCACCGCCGTCCAGCTGTCCCCGCGATCGGTGGACTTGAAGACGTACTGCGCGCCGAAATAGATCGTTTTCGGATCGTGGGCCGAGACAATCAATGGCGAGTTCCAGTAGAAGCGCAGGGGTGGATCCGTTTCCTTCGCCACCGGTGCAATCGACGCCCATTCGTGCGTCGTCAGGTTCAGCCGGTGAAGCTGGCCTTCCTGCGCCGACACGTAGACGAGATTCGCGTCGGCGAGATCGGGCTGGGTGTGAAATCCGTCGCCGGCGATCACGCGCATCCAGTCGCTGTTGGTGATGCCGTTGGTGTGCCGGTTCGCGACCGGTCCGCACATGCTGCCGTTGTCCTGGAAGCCGGCGCACACGCGATACGGCTTGCTCATGTCGTAGCCGACCTGGTACGCCTGACCGATCGGAACCTGATTGAGATGCTCCCAGTCGGCCCCGCCGTTCCGGCTGGCGTAGATGCCGCCGTCGACGCCGATGATCATGTGTTTCGAATTCGCCGGATCGATCCACATCGCGTGGAAATCGGCGTGCACCTGATCGCCGAGACCGAGCCGGAACGTCTTGCCGCCGTCGTCGGAAACCGTGATCCCCGCGAGCACGCCGGCGCTTTGATTGGCGGCGATGTAGATGCGCAGATCGTTGGTCGGATCGATCCAGAAGCGGCTGAAATACGCCGGATTCGGATTCGCGGTGCTCATCTTCTTCCAGGTCGCGCCGCGATCCTCGCTGCGGTACATCCCGTTGCCCTTCGCGTGCTCGATCTCCGCGTAGACGATGCGCGGATCTTTTCGATAGATCGAGATGCCGATCCGTCCCGTGTCGCCGCCGGATGTGTACGGCAGATCGGCCGTCAACTTCGTCCACGTCGCACCGCCGTCGGTCGACTTGTGCAACGCGCTGCCCGGGCCGCCGCCGTTGAAGCCGAACGCCGTTCGCCGCCGTTGATAGGTCGCGGCGTAGAGCGTGTCGGGACTCGCCGGATCCAGCTTCACGTCGACGACGCCCGTATCCTGATTGACGAACAGCACGCGCGACCACGTCTTGCCGCCATCGGTCGTCTTGTAGAGACCGCGCTCGTCGCTGGCGCCCCATAGCCGTCCGAGCGCTGCGACGTAGACGACGTTGGCATTGCGCGGATCGATCTCGATCTGCCCGATGTGATGCGTGTCGGCGAGACCGACGTGCGTCCACGAGTCGCCGCCGTCGGTCGACTTGTAAACGCCCGCGCCCCACGACGACGAGTTGCGGTTGTTCGGTTCGCCGGTGCCGACCCAGACCATCGACGGATCCTGCTGGGAGACGGCGATCGCGCCGATCGACATCGGACCGACGTGCTCGAACACCGGCTTCCAGACGATCCCGCCATCGCTGGTGCGCCACACGCCGCCGGAGGCGGTCGCGGCGAAGATGACGTCGGGATTCTTCTCGACGACGGCGAAGTCGTCGATGCGGCCGCCGATGACGGCCGGCCCGAGCTCGCGCCACTTCACATGCGCGAGCGCCTCGTCTGATTTGGGCGGCGCCCCGTTCTGCGGGACTGCCATGCGTCCACCGGTTCCATGTCCCGCTCGTCCTGAGCCCGTCGAAGGACGAGCGAGGTGTCGCTCGTGGTTCGACAAGCTCACCACGAGCGGGGCTGAACTGGTTGCTCGGACGCACAGCCCGAGCGAGACGGTCAGTACCGTTATGAATGCGACAATCGGCTTCATCGCGATGCTCCACGATTGCAGTACTGCGGCCCGAGCGAGCACGCCGTGTCGGCAGCCTCACGCGCGCGTTCGGGTTGACCCGCGGCGGCCAGCGCCATCGCCAGATTGCGATAGGCCTGGCCGTTCGCGGGATTGAGACGAGTCGCCGTGGTCAGCGCGTCGACGGCGGCCTGCGGCTGCTTGCGAACGATGTAGATGGCGCCGAGCGTGTTCCACGCCTCGGCGTAGTCCTTGTTGATCGCCAGCGCCTTTCGCTCCAGCTGCTCCGCGCGATCGAGATCCTGCTGCGAGTAGGCGATGGCGGCGAGATTGTGCCACGCGCGGAAGTCGTCCGGCTGTTCGTCCACGATGCGCTGCAGCGTCGCGGCGGCGCGATCGTGCTGGCCGAGGCGAAGCTGGGCGAGCGCCAGCTTGAAGCGCGCCGGCAGGAATTCGGGATTCAAGGTCAGCGTGCGCTCCAACGCGGCCGACGCCTTGTCGAACTGATCCTCGCGCCCGAACAGCGATCCCTTGAGGAACTGGATCTGCGCGACATTCGCGTCGAGCCGCTCCGCTCGGTTCAACGTCCGGAGCGCATCGTCGACGCGGCCCTGTTCCGACAGTTCGAGCGCCGCCATCGTGAGGCTGTAGACCTCGAGCTTGTCCTTCGGATCGGCGAGCCTCGCGCCGTCGCGCGGCACCGGTGAACTGCCGACATACCCGAGCGACATGAGCTGCTCGGTCATCTGCGGATCCGCGCGCACGCGCGGCGCCCCCGCATTCGACGCGCGCACGACGGCCGCGAGGATTCGCTGGAGACGAGCCGCCTCGTCGTTGTGAGCGCTGATGGCATTGACGGCCTCGTTCGAATCGGCGGCGAGGTCGTAGAACTCCGCCCTGGGCGCTTCGATGTACTTCGACGTCTCATTGCGCAGCGATCGGATCTCGCTCCAGCCGAACTGGTCGCGCGGCAAAAACGTCTCGCCGTAGGCCTCCAGGTTCGGAGATGCGCCGCTCACGAGAAACGTCGCCACGTTCACGCCGTCGCTGTCTCGCGGAGATGGATCGGTCCGGCCGTCGTCGGCTCCGGCGATGGCGACGATCGTCGGCATCTCGTCGACGATTCGGACGAGAGATGCAATCGACCGCGGCGTGATGCGCGGGGCTTTCAGGATCCACGGAATCCGCATCGTGGCGTCGTAGATGAAGAATCCGTGCGTCTGCTCGCCGTGTTCGCCAAGCGATTCGCCGTGATCGGCGGTGACGCTCAGAACGATGTCGTTCCAGAGACTCCGGCCGCGCAGGAATTGGAACAGCCGGTCGGCGGCGGCATCGGCGGCGCGGACTTCGCCGTCGTAGCTGCCGGTGCGGTACGGCGCGTGCGGCTCGAACAGGTGAATCCACACGAAGAAGGGCTGTCGCGCGGTTTCGATCCAGTGCGTCGCGCGGGCGATCGTGTCGACGCCCGACCGCTCGGGGCCCTGAATCTCGTCGTCGTAGACGTCGAACCCGTGGTTGAGCCCATAGCGTTTGTCCAGAACGACGGCGCTCACGAATGCCGCCGTCGCGTAGCCGCGCTGCTTGAGCCGCGCGGGGAAGGTCGGCATGTCCTCTCGCAGCGATGACACGTGGTTGTCGTGGATGCCGTGCCGCGTCGGGTAGGCTGCGGTGAAGAGCGAGGCATGAGCCGGCAGTGTCAGCGGCGCGACCGTGACCGCCTGCTCGAAGACGATCGACTCGCGCGCGAGCGCCGCCAGCGCCGGAGTGATTTCCGCCTTCACGCGATCGGCACGCAGCGTGTCGATCGTCAGGACGACGATCGAGGCGTTCGCCGGCCGCGCCGGCGGAGGCGGCTGGCGGGCGCAGGAGATGAGGCTGCACGCCGCGGCCGACGCCGCGGCGA
>DAIUKO010000253.1:6059-11504 GCA_036848175.1 Vicinamibacterales bacterium
CTGAGCTCGTCGAAGGCCCGCTCGTCCTGAGCTCGTCGAAGGACGAGCGACATCGCTCGTGGTTCGACAAGCTCACCACGAGCGGGTCTGTATGCCTGCTAGAAGATCAACTTCAACGCGAACTGGATCTCCCGCGCCGGGAACGATCGCGTCGATCGGCCGAACGTCGCTTGATTGAGCAAGCCGTTCGGTAAATCCAGGTTGGCGGCGCTGAAAAGGTTGAACGCCTCCGCGCGGAACTGAATCCGCGTCCCGGTTCCCATCGGCAGCGCGAAATTCTTGAAGAACGACAGGTCCATCGTCTTGTAGTGCGGACCTCGGTACGGGTTGCGCGGCAGATCGCCGATCACCGCCGGACGCGGAAAGTCAGTCGCTTTGAACAGACCGTTGATGTAGGCGTCCTGGCTCGTGTCCGGCAGCGTCAAGCCGAAGCTCGGCATGTTCGGCCGGTCGTTGTTCACGCCGTCAGCGTTGTAGTCGCCGGTCGGATACGGTGCTGACGTCCTGACCGAGAACGGATACCCGGTCTGCCACTGAATCACGCCGTTGACCTGCCAGCCGCCGAGGACGCTGTGTTTCAAGCCGGTGGCGTCTTTCAGGAACGGAATCTCCCACAACCAGTTCGCGACGAGCCGATGCCGCACGTCGTAATCGGCGGCCGCCCACTCGAGCTCGAGGTTGTGCGCGTCCACGGGATTGGCCCCGACCTGCACGTCGGAGCCGCTGTCCATCGCCTTGCCGTAGGTATAGGAGAACTGCCCCGTGAAGCCGCTCGACAACCGTTTGTTCAACTGGAACTGTCCGGCGTGATACGAGCTGTGCGCGAGCATCGCTCGGTAGTTGATCCCGCCGAACGTCGGGTTCAGGCGATTGAGGTTCCCGTCGAGCAGATCGCCGGTGACCGTGTTGTAGTCGACGAGCCGGCCGAGATTGCGTCCGACGTTGCCGATGTAGTTCGCTTCGAGCACGAGGTTCCAGACGAGCTGGACCTGCGCGCCCGTGAACCAGTTGTGCGCGTACGCATCGTGGCCGAACGGATCCGGTACGCGCAGCGATTGCTGCGACGTGCCGAATGCGGGATTCCAGCCGATGATGTTGCCGACGATGCCGAGGCCTGGCGACACGCCGATGTTGGTGTTCTCGCCGGTGATGGTCGGCGGCTGGTTGATCGGATTGCCGTTCTTGTCGGTCGGACCGTAGGCGATCCGAATTCCCGCCTGCGATGCCGCCTGCACCGGATTGGCGACCACGAACGAATAGAACGGCGGGTTGAAGCGGATGTTCTCGATCGAGTTGTTGAACAGCCGCTCGTACATCAGGCCGTAGCCGCCGCGAATCGCGATCTTGTTCGTGCCCGTCGGATCCCACGAGACTCCGATGCGCGGACCGAAGTCGTTGTAGTCGTCGGGCACGACTTGATCGACCTGACCGACAGTCGCGGTCCGCACCTTCTCGAAGATGTCGTTGCCCGGACCTGGAATCATGTTCGTCAACAGATCGTTCACTTCGGTCGGCCGTCCGAACCATTCGTAGCGGAGCCCGGCGTTGATCGTCAGGTTTGGCCGCACTTTCCAATCGTCCTGCAGGAAGATGCCGTACTCGTTGTAGCGGAAGTTCCGCACATTGGGCGCGATCTGACCGGTGCGCGGATCGATGCCGAGGATCGTGACGCGTGACGGTTCATCCTGCGCGAAGTCGAAGACATTGAAGAACGCGATACCCGGACGTCTGACGGCGAAGTCCGAGTTGTCCTGGATGTATCGCCATTCACCGCCGAACTTCAACCCGTGGCTCCCTTTCGCCATGCTCACGGTGTCGACCCAGTGGAACGTGTTCTGAATGAACACCGCGGGGTTCGTCGGCAGCACGCCGAACGCGATCGTCCCATCGTCGAAGTTGATGTTCGGCGCGCCTTCGTTGGTGGCGAGCAGTCCGCGATTCCGGCGGCTGAAGCCGAAGCGCGCTTCGTTGACCGTCGTGTTCGAGAGGATCAGCGTGTGACCGACGGTGAGGTTGTTGCCAGCCTGATCGACGGGTTGGTTGAAGCCGGGTCGAACGATCGTCTGCAGATCGTCGGCGACGTTGTGATCGTAGGTGTAGCGTCCGAACAGCCGCGAATTCTGCGAGAACTCGTGATCGAGGCGGATGCTGAACTGATTCGCGGTCGTCTTCTCCGGCAGCGTGATGTTCGCGGTGCCGATGTCGGGGATGCCGTCTGGCGTACCTTGCAGCACGTTACGGTAGAGACCGCCGCCGGTCGCGACGTAGTTCGGATTCGTGGCGACCGACGGATTGTTCAGCACGTTCTCCGTTTGCAGACCGGTCACCGGACGGCCGATGTCGCGGATGTTCGACGTCGGCGCCGGCGACGGGAAGTTCTTGAACAGATACGCGCCGATCGAGTTCGGAAACTGGGTGGCGACGAGCTGACGGAACTCCGGCGTCTCGACGGTCCGGACGAGCGTCGTGCCGCGCGTCAGGCGCAGTCCCTCGTACGCCGCGAAGTAGAACAGCTTGTTCTTGACGATCGCGCCGCCGTTGGTCGCGCCGAACTGATTGAACTCGAGCGGATCCTTGGTCGTGGCGAGCACGCTCTTCGAGTCCAGCGCGTCGTTGCGGATGAACTCGTAGGCCGTGCCGTGATACTGGTTCGTGCCCGCCTTGGTGACGACGCTGACCGCTGACGCGCTGTTGCGGCCGAACTCGGCGGAGAAGTTGTTCGTCGAGACGCGGAACTCCTGAATCACGTCCACGTTCGGATTGATCGCCACTCGTCCGGCGGTGAACTGATCGTTGTTGTCGGTGCCGTCGAGCATGAAGTTGTTCGCGCGATTGCGCTGGCCGTTCACGAACGCGCTGGTGCCGCCGGCCGATCCACCGAGCACCGCGTTGCTCGGGTTGGCATTCGCGCCAGGCTGGAGCTCCATCAACTGCAGCGCGTTGCGGCCGTTCAGCGGCAGCTCGGCGACGCGCTTCTCGTCGACGAGATAGGACACGCGTCCTTCTTCGGTGTTGACGAGCGGCGACTGCCCCTTCACCGTGATCGATTCGGAGATCGTCCCGACGTCCAGCGGGAAGTCGAGGCGGACGGTATCGCCAACCGTCAGCAACACGTCCGACTGCCGAAGTGTCTTGAACCCTTGAAGTTCCGCCGCCACTTCGTACGTGCCGCGCGGAAGATTCGTGATGCGGTACAGGCCGTCCGATGCCGTGACCGTGGTTCGGACTTCGTTGGTCGCGACGTTCTTCGCGGTGATCGTCACGCCGGGAAGGACGGCGCCGCTGGTGTCTTTGACGGTGCCGGTCAGATTGGCACTGGCAGCCTGACCGAACGCGGCGGACGGAATCAGAAGCGACGCGACCGCGATCCACGCGCACAGTCCTCGCATACGTCCTCCGGATGAACGTTCAAGAAGTCTGAAGAGCCGGTTTCAAATCTCTCCGTCGGGGCCGACCCATCGACGCTCGTCCTGAGCCCGTCGAAGGACGAGCGCTCAGAGCAGGCACGCGGGTCCGCCCTCCGAAAAGGGTTTTGACATGGCTCACGGAAACCTGCGCGGTTCTATCACCCGGATCAGGTCGAGTCAATATGCCGTCGGGCGATCTGGCAATTGTGTGAGAACCTCTTCGAGGCGTTTGGTCGAGAACCCGTATGGACCGGGCGCACTCTTGTACGTGATTCGTCCATCGGTGCCGATCACGTAGAGACGATCCGGCCATCCGGTGTACGCGCGCTCGACGCGATTGTCGATGCCGTCGACGAGCGACGGAATCTTGATCGCGAGCCTGACGACGCACATGTCGGCGACTTCGACACGTTCCGCATCGCTCTTCGGTGACGAGAACAGCACGCCGTCCTCGAGGTTGTTCGAGTCCTGCCACAGATCGACGGGATGCGCTTCCTGGATGTAGACGACGTAGAACGAAGCGACGTCGCCGTACTGCGTGTGGAGGCGATTGAGCTCGGGAACTCCCGAGCGGAACGGCGGTCAGGTGTAGCTGCCGAAGATCAGCACGACCGGCTTCTGGCGGTACTCGGTTGACAGCGTCACCGTGCGGTCGCTGTGGAGGAGCGGCAGCGAAAAGTCGGGCGCCGGATCGCCTTCGCGCAGCGCACCGGCACGCGCCGACATCCACAGCCGTCTGAACGGCAGCACGCGCATCGCGATGCCGGGCACGTGCGACATGAAGCGACCGAAGCGCTCCGGCGTCTGACGCATCGCCGCGTAAACCGCGGCGGTGGCCAACACGTAGAGAACGCAGCACGACACCGCGAGCGCACAAACGACCTTCAAAGCGTTCCTCAACGTCACCACTCAGCCAATATTCTTCCAATGCCGACGGCGCTGCCCCGCCGGGTACTTACGCTGATGCCTCGCTCAGGCGTCACAGGCCTTCGCTCGGTATGGCCGCAGGCGCTGTCTGTCGCTGTAACGATTGGTTTCTGCGCTTCGCTGAATCGATACGCTGAACGTTGGCGTCGTACGACAACGGCGCACTGACCGGTACGTCGGCGGGTGGATAGCGATGCTCGCGGTACACCGGATACGCCTCGGTGCGGAGTTGCGCGAGCATGTCGTGGCCGCGGCGCGTCGATCGTTCGTGCCTCAGCGCCGAGACGTCGATCGGCGCGACGACGATCCGCTCGCCAGGTCCCGGTGAGGCCTCGGCGAGCATGCGGCCGTCGAAGTCGACGACCTGGCTGCCGCCCGGCCACGAGTACGGCGGATACCGCCGCAGGCTCGCACCCTGATTGGCGGCGACGACGAAGGCGATGTTCTCGATCGCGCGCGCGCGGTTGATCGTCGTCCACCAGTTCATCGGCTCGGTGGCGCCCCACGGATCCATGTACGCGGACACGCGCGCCAGGACTTCCGCGCCGTTGGCGGCAAGCTGACGGATCGCTTCCGGGAACAGCCAGTCGTAGCAGATCGCGCAGCCGATCCGCCCGATCTCCGTGTCCGCCACCGGAAACAGCGGTTCGTCGTAGCCGGGCAGATCGTGCGGGCTCGAGTGAACTTCGTACGGAATCCACGGATTGACCTTGCGGTAGCGGTACAAGATGCCGTCGCGCCCGATGAGACAGGTCGTGTTGAACAGCACGCCGGGCCATGCCGGATCCTGCTCGATCATCGAGCCGCTCTGGATGAACACGTCGTGCTCGCGCGCCTTCCGCACCAGCCGCTCGGTGTGCTCGTTCGGAATCACGACGGCCAGCTTGTCGCTGATCTCCTGCGCGTCCGCATAAACGGGCGCCGAGTGCGCAAACTCCGGGAAGACGATCAACCGGACGGGAAGAAACGGCCGGCTGCCGGCGACCGCGTGGTCGATCATCGCGAGCATCCGATCGGTATTGCTGCGCATCTCCGCGCGATTCAGCGGATTGGGCAGGTCGGTCTGGCAGGCGGCGACTGAATACCTGATAAGTGACATGAAAAGTCTGAA
>DAIUKO010000254.1:0-11499 GCA_036848175.1 Vicinamibacterales bacterium
CAGCGGATGTGCCTCGAGGCGATCTGGGGCTACAACATCCAGACGCTCAACTGCGTCGGCTACGACCACAACTGGGTGCGCGGCTACGACTACACGGACGATTCGGCGCCGCTCCTGCCGAAGGGGACGATCCTTCACATCATCGGCTACATGGACAACTCGCCGACCAACAAGAACGTGCCCGATCCGCGCAACTGGCAGGGATCGGGCAATCGATCGGTGGCGAACATGTTCATCGACCTCGGCATGCGCGTCGCGCTCACCGACGAGCAGTTCCAGGACGAGATGGCGAAGCGCCGCGAGCGTCTGCATTTGACGAAGAACGACAACGTCATCGGCTGTCCGCTCTGCAACGTGATTCCGCCAGCGCCCGCGAAGAGCGGAGGACAGGAACGGTGAGAGGGTTCATTGCGGATTGAGGATTGCGGATTGCGGATTTATTGGAGATTGGCGGATTGGCGATTGTGGATTGATTTGGGATTTGGTCAATCAATCCGCAATCCGCAATCCGCAATCCGCAATGGTATCGCGGCGATCGGACTCCTGCTCGCCTCGACACTCTCCGCGCAATCGCCGTCGTACACGAAGGGACAAAACGTCGCGCCGGCGTACGAGGGCTGGGAGCAGTCGGCGGACGGGACGAAATACTTTCTCTTCGGGTACATGAACCGGAACTGGGAGGAAGAGATCGACGTCCCGGTCGGTCCCGACAACGGCTTCACTGTCGGCGGAGACCGGGGGGCAGGAGCCTCCGCAGTCGGTTCAGACCAGGGACAGCCGACCCATTTTCTGCCGCGCCGCAACCGGTTCGTGTTCAGAGTCCGCGTGCCGAACGGGTTCGCCGAGAAGGACGAGTTGATCTGGACGCTCACCACGCACGGCAAAACTGAAAAAGCGTACGCCTCCCTTCGTCCCGACTACGTCGTCGACGACGTCGTGAAAGCGTCGGAGACCGGTGCGCTCGGCGCCGGCACGAGCAGTCCGGAAGTGCGCTCGAACAAGCCGCCGACGGTGCGCGTGCAAGAGGTCAAAGCGCGAAGCGTGAAGATCGGCGAAGCGCTCACGCTCGTGAGCGAAGTCAAGGATGATGGGATTCCCAAGCCGCGCGATCCGGCGCGTCTGGCGGCCGCGCAGGCGCGCGCGGCGGCTCAGACGAGCGGCGGCGCGACGACCGGCGCCGCGGCTGCGCCGCCGAGAAACCCGTCGCTGTCGCCGCCGACGCGGATCACGGTCGGCAAGAGCCTCGGGCTGCACGTGTCGTGGTTCGTCTATCGCGGCGCCGGCAAAGTCACGTTCGATCCGCCGCAGATCAAGGCGTGGGAGGACACGCGCGCCGGTGCGAATTCACCGTGGGCGCCGCTGTGGAGCGCGCCGAAGCTTCCGCCCGACGGCAAGGAAGAAGTGCACGTGACGTTCTCCGAGCCGGGCACGTATGTCCTCCGCTGCCGCGCCGACGATGGGGCGCTCGTGGCCGACGAGGAAATCACCATTACCGTCGTTCGTTGATGCCGCACGCGCGGCCCGCCGTTTGCAGTATTCATAATGGTTGTGTGAGAATCGCCGCATTTTTCAAGGAGACTGATTCATCATGCGTCGCGTACCGAAAGGTTTCCTGTGTCTCGTCGTTCTTGCGTCGGTCGGGCTGATCGGCCTGTCGGCTTCGGCGCAGCAGCCGGGCGGGAGTGAAGAAGCCAAGAAGCTGAAGAACCCGGTGGCGTCGTCGCCGGAGTCGATCAAAGCGGGCGCCGCGTCGTTTGCGAAGTACTGCAAGTTCTGCCACAACGCCGACGCGAAGGGGAACGGTCCGATGGCCCCGAAAGACTCGCATCCGTCCGATCTCACCGACGCCAAGTGGGATCGCGGATCGAGCGACGGCGAGATCTTCATGGTCATCAAGGAAGGCGCCGGCCCGAAGTTCGACATGAAGGGATTCAAGAGCAAGATGACGGATCAGGAAATCTGGAACGTCGTCAACTACCTGCGCAGCCTGGCGAAGTAAATGATCGCGTCGGTAGCGCAGCCCTTCAGGGTTGCCCTGGTGGCGGCTTGCGCGCTTGCGGCGGTGGCTTGCGGCACGCCGCCGTCGCCGCAGGCGATCGCGTCTACCGGTCCGGTGTTCACGCCCGCGCGCGCGACGCTCGGCGAGGCGGCGCGAGATTTCTTCCGCATCCGGCCGACCGCCACGCAGCCGATTCCGTTCCCGCACAAGACGCACATCGCCAAGGGCCTCACCTGCACCGATTACTGTCACGAGAGTGCGACCAAGGGTCCGGTCGCCGGTCTGCCGAGCGTCAAGACGTGCATGATCTGTCACGACGCGATCGCCACCGACAAACCGCTCATCCAGCAGATCACCAACCTGCAGAAGAGCGGCCGCGATCTCGCGTGGCAGCGCGTTTACGGATACCCGAACGAGTCGCATGTCCGCTTCAACCACGCGCCGCACATCCGCGCGAACGTGGAATGCTCGACGTGTCACGGTCCGATCGCGGAGCAGACCGTCGCGGAACGCAACGTCAATTTGACGATGGGGTTCTGCGTGAACTGTCACCGGCAGAAGAACGCACCGAACGATTGTCTGACGTGTCATTTTTAGAATGCAGCGACGCGACTTCATCAAACTGACCGCCATTACCGGGACGACGACCGCGCTCGCGAGCTGCGGCAATCCCGAGCATCAGCTCATTCGCTTCATCCCCGACGACGAGCTCGTGCCGGGCGTCGCCGAGTGGAAGCCGAGCGTCTGCCCGTTGTGCGCGGCGGGCTGCGGACTGACCGTCCGCGTGATGGAAGCCGACGCGGAAGTCGTTCGCAACGGCGAACACGGTCTCGTGAAGATCGCCGCTGCGAAGAAGCTCGAAGGGCAGCCGGATCATCCGATCAACCAGGGCGGCCTGTGCGTACGCGGTCAGGCTGCGATTCAACTCACGTATCACCCCGATCGCATCACCGGACCGCTGAAGCGCAGCGGTGCGCGCGGTTCGGGTGAGTGGAAGCCGGTCACCTGGGACGAAGCGATCGCGGAGCTGGTGTCGCAGCTCGACGGCATCGCCGGAGAGCCGACCGAGCTCACATGCCTGGCGCGTCCGCGGCGCAGCCGTCGGCTCGAGCTGATGACGGCCTTCCTGCGCGGCTTCGGTGCGCAGGCGCCGCTGCCGTTCGAGGTCTTCGACGACAACGTGCTCCGCCGCGCCAATGCGATCAGCTTCGGCCGCGAGCAGCTGCCCACCTACGATCTCGCGCGCTCGCGCTACGTGATCGGGTTCGGCGCCGATTTCCTCGGCACGTGGAATTCGCCGGTCGCGCAGAATGCCGGGTACGGCGCGATGCGTCAGGGTCATCCGCAGACGCGCGGCACCTTCGTCCAGGTCGAGGCGCGCATGTCGCTGACCGGCGCGAGCGCCGACGAATGGGTGCCGATCAAGCCAGGCACTGAAGGCGTGCTGGCGCTCGGGCTGGCGCACGTCATCCTGGCGAACAAACTGCGGCCCGACACCGCGGCGAGGGCGGGCGGCGCCATCGACGGGTGGTCCGGCGGGTTGTCGCCGTATTCGCCCGCCGACGTCGAGAAGATCACCGGCGTCGCCGCGAAGCGCATCGAACGCCTCGCGCGGGAACTGGTCGAGCACGGACCCGCCGTCGCCATCGTGGGTGGCGCGCCGCTCGCGCATACCAACGGCCTGTTCACGGCGCTGGCTGTCAACGCGCTCAACGGTCTGCTCGGAGCGGTGGGACAGCCCGGCGGTCTCAGCTTCATGCCTCAACCGGCGTCTTCGAGTCCGGAGCCGCCACGCGCGGAACCGGCGCGCGAACGCGACAGCTTCCTGCCGCCGCCCAAGGTGCTGCTGATCGACGGCGTGAATCCGGTCTTCGGATCGCGGAAGGCGTTGAAGGCAAGGGATGCGGTGCTGGCGGTCCCGTTCATCGTCAGCTTCAGCAGCTTCATCGACGACACGAGCATTCTCGCGGACTTGATCCTCCCGGATCACTCGTTCCTCGAGTCGTGGACCGACAGCCTGCCGGAGTCGGGCGCGGCGGTCGCGGTGGTGAACGTCAGCGCTCCCGTCATGCGGCCGCTGCACAACACGCGCGCGACGCCGGACGTGTTGATCGAGGTGGCGGGAAAACTCAAGAAACCGATCGCGCTGCCGTGGAAAACCTTCGACGAGATGCTGAAGGCGTCGATGCCCGAAGCGGCGTGGACGGCGGCGCAGAAAAACGGGTTCGCCTCTGAGAAGGATGGCTTGAAGGCGAATCCCGAATCCCGAATCCCCACCACGGCGCGCCCAGCGATGTACGAAGCGCCCCAGTTCGACGGCGACGCCAACACCTATCCATTCCACTTCCTGCCCTACGCGTCGCAGGCGTTGTACGACGGATCGCTTGCGCATCTCCCCTGGCTGCAGGAACTGCCGGATCCGCTGACGTCGGCGATGTGGAGCAGCTGGGTCGAGATCAATCCGGCAACTGCCGCGCGGCTGAACATCGAGCAAGGCGACGTTGTCGAGATCACCTCGACGCAGGGAAGCGTGCGTGCGTCGGCGATGATCTTCCCCGGCATCGCCCCCGACGTCATCGCGATGCCGGTCGGTCAGGGACACGAGTCGTTCACACGCTATGCCGACAAGCGAGGCGTGAACCCGATCGCGATTCTCGCGCCGGTCGCTGAAACGGGAACTGGTGGATGGGCGTGGGCGGCGACGCGCGTGAGGATCGCTCGCGTAGGCGATCCGGATGGCAGCTTGATTATGTTCGCGGGCGAGTTGAGAGAGCACCCGCATGAGCATGAGACGAGATAGGGACTCGGGATTTGGGATTCGGGATTTGATCGTCGGGATTCGGGATTTGGGATTCGGGATTTGATCGTCGGATTCGGGATTTGATCGTCGGGGTTCGCCGCGATTGTCGTCGTCGCGGTTGCCTGCGCCAAAGCTGAAAGCTGAGAGCTGAGAGATGGCCCATCGATGGGGAATGGCGGTCGATCTCGACCGCTGCACGGGATGCGAGGCATGCGTGACCGCGTGTCATGCCGAGAACAACATCCCGACGGTCGGTCCCGACCAGGCCGCGCGCGGCCGCGCGATGCATTGGATCCGCGTCGAGCGGTACTGGGAGGGTGACTTTCCCGACGTGCGGCTGAAGTTCCGCCCGGTGATGTGCCAGCAGTGCGACGCGGCGCCATGCGAGCCGGTGTGTCCGACCTACGCCAGCCATCACACGGCCGACGGTCTCAACGCGCAGGTCTACAACCGCTGCATCGGCACGCGCTACTGCGCGAATGCGTGTCCGTACAACGTTCGCTTCTTCGACTTCTTCAACCCGCAGTGGCCCAAGCCGCTGCACCTGCAGTTGAATCCCGACGTCTCGATCCGCGAAGTCGGCGTGATGGAGAAGTGCACCTTCTGCGTGCAGCGGATCAGCGCGGTGCAGACGCAGGCGAAAGCAGACAAGAAAGAGATCAAGGACGGCGACATCAAGCCGGCGTGCGCGCAGGCATGCCCGGCCAAGGCGCTCGTCTTCGGCGATCTCAACGATCCGGAGAGCGACGTGTCGCGTCTCGCGCGCTCGCCGCGCGGCACCAAGCTGCTCGAGGATCTCGGCACGCTCCCCAAGGTCACGTACCTGGTTCGGCCGAGCGACACATGAGCGAACCCGCGGCGCACCGATTCAACACGATCAACGAAGACCTGCTCCGGCCGCTGCTCGAGACGTCGTGGCGGTTCTGGCTGCTCGTCGTCGTGCTCGGCGGCATCGTCGCCACCGGTCTCGGCACGTGGGCCTATCAGATGTATCGCGGCTTCGGCATGACCGGCATCAACAATCCGATCTACTGGGCCTTCTACATCACCACCTTCGTCTTCTGGATCGGCATCAGCCACGCGGGCACGCTCATCTCCGCGATTCTGCGCCTCGTCAACGCGGGATGGCGGCGGCCGGTGACGCGCTGCGCCGAAGTCATCACCGCCTTCGCGCTGATGATCGGCGCGCTGTTTCCGATCATCCATCTCGGACGGCCGTGGCTGTTCTTCTGGCTGATCCCGTATCCGAACCAGCGGATGATCTGGCCGAACTTCCGCTCGCCGCTCGTCTGGGACTTCTTCGCGATCAGCACCTACCTCACCGGCAGCGTGCTGTTTCTGCTCCTGCCGATGATTCCGGACTTCGCGCTGGTGCGCGACAAGACGACCGGCTGGCGCCGGCGGATCTACGGCACGCTGGCGCTCGGGTGGCAGGGGACGCCGAAGCAATGGCATCGCCTCGAATCGGCGATGCAGATCATGGCGATCGCGATCATCCCGGTGGCGGTGTCGGTCCACACCATCGTGTCGTTCGACTTCTCGATGGCGCCGGTGCCGATGTGGCACTCGGCGATCTTCGGCCCGTATTTCGTCGCCGGTGCGATCTTCAGCGGCATCGCGGCGCTGATCATCGCGATGGCAGCGCTGCGCCGCTTCCTTCACCTCGAGGCGTATCTCCAACCCCTGCATTTTCAGAATCTCGGCAAGCTGCTGCTGATGATGTCGCTGCTGTGGGCCTACTTCATCTTCAACGAGCGGCTCACGGTGTGGTACGGCAACGCGTCGGCGGAGCGCGAGGTATTCCTCGTCACGCAGCGCGGCTCGTTCGCGCCGCTGTTCTGGACGATGGTGACGTGCAACTTCGTGGTGCCGTTCGTGATCCTGTCGATCAAGCGGCTCCGCACGATCACCGGCTGCGTGATCGCCTCCTTCACGGTCGTCGTCGGGATGTGGCTCGAGCGCTTCCTCATCGTCGTGCCGTCGCTCGGCCACAAGTACCTGTCGTACACGTGGGGTGTCTACCGTCCGCGGCCGGTCGAGATCATGATCGTGACCTCGACCTTCGCCGCGATGGTCCTGCTCTACGTGCTGTTCTCGAAGCTCGTGCCGATCATTTCGATCTGGGAGCTGAAAGTCGGTGAACAGTACGTCGCCGACGCGACACCGCAGGAAGCAGCGGAGCATCCGCTGCTGAAGGTGCACCCGTGAAGGCCGTGTACGCGCTCTACGCGGATCCGCACACGGCGCAGCGCGCGGTCAACGGCCTCCGCGAAGCCGGCGTCGCCGAGCGCGATATCACGATTGTGTCAGGCGAGCCGATCGAGCAGCACGAGCTCGGCCATCGCGATCACGACACCTACATGTTCTGGATCGCTGCCGGCGGAGGACTCCTCGGACTCGCGTTGGCGACGTGGCTGACGCGGATGACGGAGCTGGCGTGGCCGCTGAACGTCGGCAATATGGCCGTCGTCGCGTGGTGGCCGAACCTGATCATCATGTTCGAGCTGACGATGCTCGGCGGGATCCTTGCGGCGGTGATCACGCTGCTCGTTACGGCGAAGCTCCCGAACTGGAAGCCGGGACTCTACGATCCCGAAGTGACCGACGGCAAGATCCTGGTCGGCGTCGAGAATCCGCCTTCCGGATCGATGGCCGGCATCGAGCGCGCGCTGACCGTCAGCGGCGCGCGGCTGAAGACGCTGGCCTGAGGAATCGCGCCTCGGCGACGGCTTTCTTGCGCAATCGTGCGCAAAAAAGCTGCAAAGCCCGTCCAAACAGGGTTGACGCCGCACCGCGCTGAGCCCAAACTGGCGCACTCCCCGCGTACACACTTAACTGCGGAGTGGTCATGGCAATCCTGAAGTTTGCGCTGACGTGGATCCGTCGTCTTCCGGTGCGGTTCACGGTGGTCTACGGCGTCCTGATGCTCTTCTATCTCGCAGCCCTCACCGTTCTTCTCCAGATCTTCCGCGCGACCGCGCTCGCTGCCGCGCTGCTGTGGGTCATCGGGACGCCATCACAGGTCGCCTCGACCGCCATCGTGCAGATTGGCGCCGAGGGTCTCGTCGTCTTCGGGCTCGTCGGGGGAGGCATCGTCGGCTTCTACAACCTGGCGGGACTGATTTACCGCCGCACGCGCAGCCGGCCGGTGGTTGCCTCGATCGCCGTGACCACGCCCGAGCCCGGCAAGGGCACGCGGCTCGACAGGTTTGAACGGATCGGTATCGTCCTCGCCGGCGGCGGCGCAAAGGGGGCCTATCAGGCCGGCGCGCTGCGCGCGATTCACGAGTTCCTCGAAGAGAACAACGCGCTCGACAAGGTCTGCATGGTGTCGGGCACCTCGATCGGCTCGTGGAACGCGATGTTCTGGCTGGCCGGACTCGTGAAGCCTCCGGCGCCGGATGCGCGCAGCGCGCACGAGGAATGGTGGCGCTCGATCAACCTCTCGCGGACTGTGGAGTTCGACACCTACTGGCCGCTGCGGCGTAATCATTTCGTGAAGGCGACACCGTGGATGGAGACCTTCGAGGACACGTTCATCCACAACGACGCCGTGAAGCAGCATCTCGGCCGCTTGTTCGCCAAGGACGGCGGTCCGCATTTCTACTTCACGCGCTCGAACGTCGGCCGCGGCGTCATGGAGTTCTCGACCAACTACGTGAGCTTGAAGGACCGCAAGAAGCGGAGCATGAAGACCGGGTTCGAGCAGCCGATGATCAGCCACGAGCGCTACGAGGTGATCAACGGCGCCTCGGTCGAGAGCAGCCTCGCGAAAATGCGCGACGCCGTCTTCACGTCGATGGACCTGCCGCCGCTCTTCCCGTACATGTACCGCGAGCAGGACCCCGGCCACTTCTACGAGGACGGCGGCGTGGTCGACAATCTGCCGGTCTGGTTCGCGACCAACATCGAGCAGTGCGACCTCGTGTTCATGCTGCCGCTCAACGCGTCGTTCGAAGCGCCGGTCAACCGGCGATCGATCAGCCACCGGCTGTTCCGCGTGATGGACGTGCGTCAGGGGGTTCTCGAACGGAACTCGTTGAAGATGGCCTATCTCTACAACGAGCTCGCAGCGCTCCGTGCCGCAGCGGCGCCGGCGGCCGTTCTCGGCGGCGTCACCGTGCCCGTCGATCTGCCGGGCGTCGAACCGGGCGCATCCGCCGAAGCGCGCGCGATGAGCCGCGACCACACGCCGGTCTCGATGTTCGCCATCTGCCCGCAGCAGCCGCTGTCGATCGACACGTCCGAGTTCTGGAAGCCGGACGAAGCGGCGGAGGCGTTCGCGTTGATGTACAAGGTCACGAAAACCGAGCTCGATGAGCGGTTCGAGGAACTGACGAACCCGAACTGGCTGATGATGACGCTCGTCTCGCCGCAGGGCGGGCGGAGTGTCCTCGATGAATTCTGATCGGCAGTGTTCCGGCGCATCGTCACACGGGGATGACACGAATCGACGAGCCTGCACCGTTCCCGCAGAAACAGGCCGGAATCGCCGATTCGAAGTTGGCAGGGCTGTTGCGACTCTACAGCATGGGAGTATTAAGGAATCGTTATGAGCCGGATTCGTCTCGTCGTTTCGTCGGCAATCGTCACAGCCCTGGCCTTCACATTCGGCGCACCCGCGTCAGCGAGCGCGGAACAGCACGCTCGCGCGCGTGGCTCCGCGCGCGGCGCCGTGGTCTCGCACGCAGTCCCGCGCCGAGTCGTCGTCGCGCCGCGCACGGTCGTCGCGCCGCGCGTGGTTCGCGTCGCGCCCGTTCGCTTCGCCCGGCCGTACTACGTCTTCCGCCCGCGTGTGAGCCTCGGGTTCGGAATGGTGGTTGGATATCCGGTCCGCTACCCGTACTTCTACGGCTATCCGTACGCATACCCGTATCCGGTTCCTTATCCGGCGTACGGATATCCAGTGCCGTACGGGTACCCGACACCGCCGGCCGCGTATCCGCCGCCGGCCGCGTATCCGCCGCCGCCCGCGGCGGGCTATCCCTCGAATGGGTATCCGGCGACGAGCGCGCCGCCAGCGGGTAGCGTCAGCGTGCAGCCCGGCACCAACGAGGGCGGAGTCAGCTTCGAGATCACGCCGAGCGACGCGGACGTCTACGTCGATGGCGTGAACGTCGGCCGCGTCTCGGACTTCGGGCCGATGTCCCAGCCGCTGTCGATGGCGCCTGGCCGTCATCACATCGAGATCCGCCGCGCGGGTTACCGCACGATCACCATCGACGCCGACGTGCGCGTGGGAGAGGTGGTTCCGTACGAAGGAGCGATGGAGCCTCAGTACTGACGCAGGGCGGGATTTGGGATTCGGGATTCGGGATTTGATGTAAGTCGTCGATCGTTCGGGTTATCAAGACCGCCCCTAATCAGATGTCAGGGCGGAAGCGAGCTGGCGCAGAAACAATCCCACATCGGTGACGATACCGACGGTTTGTGAGGACCCGCGGTCGGCCAGCTTGGTGACGACCGCGGGATTGATGTCGACGCACACCAGGCGAACCCACGCCGGCAGCATGTTGCCCACGCCGATGCCGTGCAGCATCGTCGACAGGACGAGCACCAGCCCCACACGATCGAGCGCCGCGGCATAGCGGTCCTGCGCCTCCACGAGGTTCACGACGGTGTCGGGCAGCGGCCCGTCGTCTCGCACGCTGCCGGCGAGCACGTAGTCCACGCCGTGCGTGATGCACTCGTACATCACACCTGACGTGAGTACGCCGGCCTGGACCGCCTGACGGAGTCCGCCGGCGCGGCAGATCGCGTTGATCGCGCGCATGTGATGGCGGTGGCCGCCTTCGATGGCGCGGCCGGTCTCGAGATCGACGCCGAGCGACGTGCCATAGAGCGCCTGTTCGGCATCGTGGACGGCGAGCGCGTTTCCCGAGAGCAGCACGTCGACGTAGCCGCCGCGGATCAGATCGCGGAAGTAGGCTCCGCCGCCGGTGTGCACGACCACCGGCCCGGCGACGAACGCGATGCGATCGCCGGCGCGCTTCACGTCCTTCATCATCGCCGCGATCCGCGCGACGCCGACTTCGACGCGCCGCTCGGAGGAGATTTCGTTGGTCATGAACGCGAAACCGAGCCGATCGCGCTCGCGGAACTCCGGAACGATCTTGATGCCGCTGACGCCGACGACCACGAAGTCGCCCTTGCGGATGTCGCGCAGTTTGGTGCAGCGCGCGCGTTTATCGCGCAACACGATCGCTGCATCCATGCGCTGCCGCTCGACCGCAAGCCACTGACCACCCTGCCGCACGAACGTGCGGTGGTTCGTCGTCGAATAGAAGTCCTCCGGCGCGCAGCCGTCGCGATCGGCGGCGATGAGATGCGCGTCTTCCGCGCGCGCGAGGCGGCAGCCGAGCGTGACCAGCTCCTCGAGCACCTCGTGCAGAATCGGTTCAGTCTGCGCCGAGATCCGCATCGCCACGAACGACGGCTCGTCGTTGGTGCGTCCGATCCGGAATTCCAGCACCTCGAACGCGGCGTCGCTGCGGACGACGGTGTCGAACATCATGTTGAGGAGCTGCGAGTCGATTAAGTGGCCTTCCGCTTCAACGACTTCTGTGTGCATGGGTATCTTTGCAAGGGGCCGACACATGGGCCGGCGCCTACGAGATCGTGCCAAGGCGGACCGGACAAGCCAGATCCGCTGGGACGGACGCTGCGTCCGCCCCGCGACACGATTTTCGAGCCGATTCTA
>DAIUKO010000255.1:0-11468 GCA_036848175.1 Vicinamibacterales bacterium
GCGTTCATGAACGGGTACGCGAAGCGCTTCATCAATCCGTTCGGCTGGACGATGGCCTTCTCGATTCTCGTCTCGATGCTGGTCAGCTTCACGCTGACGCCGATGCTGAGCTCGCGCTTCCTGAAGCTGTCCGACGCCGTCGCCGATCACAAGACGAAAGAACACGGCTTCTTTCACTGGCTCGACGTCCACTACGCGCGACAGGTGGCGTGGGCGCTCGAGCATCCTCTGGTCATCATCGGCATCTGCGCAATCACGTTCCTGATGACGTTTCCGCTGAACCGCGTGGTGGGCCGCGAATTCGTGCCCAGTGAGGACATGGGCGAGTGGACGATTCACATGGATGCGCCCGAAGGCACGTCGCTCGAGGGCTCGCAGGAAGTCGCCTTCGCCGTGCTCAAGGAGCTCGAGGGGATCGAGGGAGTGGCCGCGATCGAGCCGATGGTCAACCCCGGCGGCAGCGGCGCGGCCGGCGGCGGCGGCGGCAGCAACGTGACGCACATCCACTTCCAGGTGCAGGCGCTGCCGATCGATCAGCGCAAGCACACCCAGGGTGAAATGATCACCGAGATGCGCAAGCGGCTCGCCGCGCACCCCGGCTACCGTCCGAGCATCTCGGCGCGCAACGCGCTCGGCAGCGGCGAAGGGCAGGGCGGCTTCGCGATCTCCGCGAACCTGCTCGGCCCCGACCTGAGGCAGGTCGCCGACTATTCGCTCAAAGCGCTGGCGGCGATGCAGAAGGTGCCGAGCATCACCGAGCCGAAGATCAGTCTCAGCGTCTCCAATCCCGAGATCCACGTCGCCGTCGATCGCCGTCGCGCCGCCGATCTCGGCGTCCGGATGGCGACCATCGGCAACACGCTGCGCCTGGCCGTCGCCGGCGACGACCAGATTTCGTTCTACAAGGAAGGGCAGGAGCAGTACCCCGTCAAGATTCGCGTCCTCGAGAATCAGCGGCGCGACGCCGCCGAGATCGGGCGGCTCACCGTCCCGTCAGCGCGCGGTCCGGTGCGGATCGACAACATCGCGCGCGTCGAGCGCGGCCTCGGGCCGAGTCAGCTGCAGCGCTCGAATCGACAGTTCTCGGTGATGGTCACGGCGGACGTCGCCCCCGGCCACGCGCTCGACGAAGCCGCGAATGATTTCCGTGCCATGCTCGCGAGCCTTGGCATGCCGCCGACGATGAACTACCGGATGCAGGGACAGTCGAAGATTCTCGACGAGACGACGGCGAACATGATTCTCGCGATCGGCCTCGCGATGATCTTCGTCTACATGGTGCTCGCGGCGCAGTTCGAGAGCTTCCTGCAGCCGATCGTGATCATGCTCGCACTCCCGGTCGCGGTGCCCTTCGCGCTGTTCACGCTCTGGCTGACCGGCCGGAACCTGAACCTGTGGAGCGCGCTCGGCATGCTGCTGCTTCTCGGCATCGTCAAGAAGAATGCAATTCTGCAGGTGGACTACGCCAACGTCCTCCGCCGGCAGGGCGTGCCGCTGCGCCAGGCGATCATCGAATCCTGCCGCACGCGGCTCCGTCCGATTCTGATGACGACGTCCGCGATCATCGCCGGGCTGATCCCGACTTCGCTCGGTCTCGGCATCGGCGGCACCGGACGCGCCGCGATTGCGGTGACCGTCATCGGCGGCCAGTCGCTGTGCCTCTTCCTCACGCTGCTGCTGATCCCGGTCGCGTACGAAAAGTTCGACGCGCTCGAACAGATGATCGTCGGCGACCGCGGCCGGGAGTGGCTGGGCAAGGTGAGCGCCGCGACGTTCGGACGATTCAGGCCGGTGCAGGAGAAGGTCTGAGGGACGGCGCCGTCGGCGCCGTAGGGTCGCTCGCTTTGCTCGCTCGTGGGGTTTCATGAGCAAGATTTCTGCCCTCGTCGCGTCGTGTGCGCTGTTGACCGTGATGGCGTTCGCGCAATCGTCGAACGACCGCGACATCCTCACCAAGATCCGCACTGAGGGTCTCGAGCACTCCCAGGTCGCGCCGGTGTTCGAGATGCTGACCGTCGACATCGGTCCGCGGCTGACGGCGTCGCCGGCGCACAAGCGCGCCGCGGAATGGACGCGCGATCGGCTCACGTCGTACGGCCTCGCCAATGTTCATCTCGAGCCGTGGAAGTTCGGCCGCGGGTGGACCGAAGAGAAGCTCACGATCGAGATGGTCGAGCCGCGCTACCTGCCGCTCATCGGCTACGCGGACGGCTGGTCCGCGTCGACCAACGGCGAGATCGTCGCGGCGCCGGTGTTCATCGGCGGCAAGTCGGTCGAAGACGTCGAAGCGATGAAGGGTCAGCTCAAAGGCGCGATCGTGATGTCGCAGCCGATGATGACCAACTTCGTCCGGCGCGACCGGCCGAACCCGAGCGACAACTCGTATCAGCCCAATAGCGCCGCGTACGCCACGAGCGTCGGCCGAACGAACGCGCCGGCGTCAGCGACGCCGGCGACCGGCCGCGGCGCGCAACAGGCAGCCGCACAGCGCGGGCTGCAGCTGCTGCGCGATGCCGGCGCCGGCGTGATCCTCCGGCCGAGCATCGGCGAGCACGGTACGGTCTTCGTCACCGGCCGCGACGGTGGACCCGGCGCCGTTCCGTCGGTGACGATCAGCGGCGAGCACTACAACATGATCGCGCGGATGATCGAGAAGAACATGCCGGTCAGGCTGCGCGTCAACGTGCAGACGAAGTTCTACGACGCCGATCAGGGCAACACCTACAACGTGATCGCGGAGCTACCCGGCACCGATCCGGTGCTGCGCGATGAGGTCGTGATGATCGGCGCCCACCTCGACTCCTGGCACACCGGCGTCGGGGCGACCGACAACGCGGACGGATCCACGACCGTCATGGAAGCGATGCGCATCCTCGAGGCGGTCGGCGCCCGCCCGCGCCGCACGATTCGCATGGCGCTGTGGTCCGGTGAAGAGCAGGGACTGCTGGGCTCGAAGGCGTGGGTCGCCGAACATCTGGCCGGCGATGCGAACAAAGCGGCGCGCGACAAGTTCGACGTCTATTTCAACATCGACAACGGCACCGGCAGCATCTATGGCTGGTATCTGCAGAACAACGAAGAAGTGCGCGCGATCTTCGACGGCTGGCTCGATCCGCTCAAGAGCGTCGGCGCGAGGCGGAACACCATCGAGCCGGTCGGCTCCACCGATCACCTCAGTTTCATCGATGTCGGCGTGCCCGGGTTCAATCCGATTCAGGACTACGTCAACTACGACATCCGCACGCACCACACCAACATGGACACGAACGAGCGGCTGCAGGAGAAGGACATCCAGCAGGCGGCGATCGTGATGGCGACCTTCGCGTACAACGCCGCGAACCTCGATCGCAAGATTCCGTTCAGGAAGTAGGCCGTCTCAGTCGTGACGCTTATCGCTGCGAAGCGTCGCGATGATGCCGGCATGGTCCGATGGAGCGTCCTCCTCCATCGGCCTGATCGTCGCGAACAATCGCACGTCCGTGGGTGTGTATCCGCGCGCGTAGATGTAATCGATCCGCTTGAACAGTCCGCCCTCGGGGCTGCCGCAGCCGGGCCGGTTGTACATCCCGGTGGCGCCGTCGGTGTCCGGTTTCAACGCCTTCCACGCGTCGACGTAGCCGGCGTTCGCGAACACGTCGGCCGGCGGCGAGGTCGACCGCGTCGTGCCGCACTTGACGAAGGTGTGGTTCGCCATGAAGTAGTTGAGATCGCCGAGGACGATGTTGCGGTCGCCTGACGGCTGCGACTCGACGTAGGCGACGGTGTTGCGCGCCTGCGCCGTGAATCCCACGTCGTCCGGCGCCCCGAAATGCGCCGAGTAGATGCGGACAGTCGACTCGCAGTCCGCATCGACGCAGACGTCGCCGCCGAACAGCCACTGATCCTCGCTCGCCCCTTCGACTCCTTTGAACGCCACCTGCTCGACGACGTGCTTGCCGCGCAGGCCGTAGCGCGTGATGAGCGCCGTGCCGTTTCTCTCCGGCGTCGCTGCCTTCCAATCGAGGTAGGCGCGGATTTTCTCGGGCGTGGCGCATGCCCACGCTTCCTGGACGCCGAGCGCGACGATCGCCTTGTCGTCCTTGACCGTGTTCATCGCCGGCCAGAACGGTCCGCCCGGCTTGCTGGCGTTCAGCGTGCAATCGGTCGTCTCGCTGTTGATCCGAGGATTCTTTTTCGCGGCGATGCCCATGCCGCTTCGCACGTTCCAGTTCGCGACCTTGAACGACTCGGCCCGGGACTCCTGCGCGGGTGAGACGATCCGCGCGGCGGCAATGATCACGAGCACGAACAACACGCGCGCTGACGTCATTCGACTTGACCCCGCGAATTAGTCTACGACGCCGTCGAATAAAATCTCGCCCACGGTGGAACAGATGACCTTGAGCCTCGGCTGTACGCGATGATCCATCCCGACCATCTTGCCCCGTCGCTCGCATCCGCCCATTCCACCTATCCCGCCTGCGGATTCGCGATTGTCACTTCCGCCGGTGGATCGCCGCCAGAGAGACCCTGCGCGACGATGAGCTGCCGGCCCTCGGCACGCAAGACCGGCAGCCGCGTGCCGAAGACCGTGGCCGCAATCAGACAGATCGCGCCGCCGAGCGCGAGCGTGTGCGGCGCGCCGATCTTCTCGGCGACCAGTCCGGCGAAGAGCGATCCGAACGGCGCCATGCCGACGAGCATCATCGCGTAGACCGCCATCACGCGGCCGCGCAGCGCGTCGGGGACCATCGCCTGAATCAGCGTGTTCGACGCCGCCATCTGCAGAATCATCGACGCGCCGACGGGCACCAGCAGCACGACCGACAGCCAGAAGGTGCGCGACAGCGAGAAGAGCATCAGCGCGAGGCCGAGCGAGACCGCGGCCGTCAGCACCCAGCGTCCCAGTCCCAGCACGCCGCGGCGTGACGCGAGCGCCAGCGTGCCGGCGAGCGCACCGGTGCCGGATGCGCCCATCAGCACGCCGAGCCCCTTCGGGCCGGCGTGCAGGATCGACTCGGCGAACACCGGCATCAACACCGAGTACGGCAGCCCGGCAAAGCTGACGATGCCGAGGAGGATGAGCAGCGCCCGGATCGGCGCCGTCCGCGCGATGAATCGAAATCCCTCGATCGTGTGCTGCAGCACCGAACGATGCGTGAGCGTCGGCGCGCTGCGCGGCAGGCGCATCATCAGCAGGCCGGCGATGACGGCGACGTAGCTGAGGCCGTTGATCAGAAAACACCAGCCTTCGCCCACCGCCGCCACCGTGAGCCCCGCCACGGCGGGCCCGACGATGCGCGCACCGTTGACCATCGACGAGTTGAGCGCGATTGCGTTGAGCAGATCGTCGCGGCCGACCATGTCGACGACGAACGCCTGGCGTGCCGGCATGTCGAACGCGTTGACGATGCCGAGGCAGGCGGCGAGCACGAAGATGTGCCAGACGCGGACCCGTCCGCTCAGCGTGAGCGCGGACAGAATCAACGGCAGCGTCATCGAGACGCTCTGCGTCACGATGATGATACGCCGCCGATCGAAACGGTCGGCGGCGGCGCCGCCGAGTGGGGCGAGGAGAAAGACTGGAATCAGGCCGACGAAAGCGGAGAGGCCGAGCAGCGCCGACGATTCAGTGAGACGGAAGACGAGCCACGATTCGGCGACCGTCTGCATCCAGGTGCCGACGAGCGAGATGAGTTGACCGCTGAAGAAGAGCCGGTAGTTGCGGTGTCGAAACGCGCGGGCGATGTGCGGCACGCCGGCCGTTTAGTTCATCGAACAGGACCCTGGCCCGCGTGGATCGCCGCAGTGCCCGCACGCGGTCTGCGGACCGATCGGTCCCTTGGCGGACGGATGCGAGAACGATTTCGCAGGCGTGCTCGACTGCGCGGCGAACACCGAGAACATCTTTTGAAGGTCGTCGCCCGAGCACGACGGACAGACCGGCGGCCGATCGGTGCGCGTGAGATGCTCGAAATGGTGACCGCATCCGCGGCATTCGAATTCGAAAAGTGGCATGGGCTATATTCTACCGCCGACTCGATGATCACGAGAAAGCGCGTTGGCGTCATCGGTACGGGCCGCGTCGGGATGAGCGTGGCGATCTCGGTGTTGCAGTCGGGATTGGCCGAGGAGCTGCTCCTCCACGATATCCGGAGCGAGGTGGCGGAAGGCGAGGCCATGGATCTCGTCCACGGCGCATCGTTCTGTCCGACGGCCGAGGTCAGCGTCACATCGGTCGAGGAACTGGTCGACGTCGACGCGGTCGTCGTGACGGCAGGCCGCAACGGACGAGCGAACGAGTCACGCCTCGATTTGCTGCGCGACAACGCGGCGATCATCCGCCGGATTGGCGAGCGCCTGGTCGGCTGCCGCGGTACGATCATCGTCGTCACGAACCCCGTCGATGTGCTGACCGCTGTGATGCGCGACGCGTCGGGGCTGCCGACCGCGCGAGTGCTGGGCACGGGTACGATGCTCGACACGGCGCGCCTCCGATATGCAGTGGGCCGGCGGCTGAAGATCGATCCGCACTCGATCCACGCGCACGTGGTCGGCGAGCACGGCGATTCCGGTACCATCCTCTGGTCGAGCGCGTCGGTCGGTGGTGTCGGCCTGCGCCGCTGGCCGGGCTGGGAGGCGCGGCTCGAAGCGGACGTCGCCAACGAAGTCCGGACCGCGGCCTACGAGATCATTCGCCGGAAAGGGGCGACGAATCACGCGATTGGACTGGTGGCGGCGGACCTGCTTCGCTGCGTGCTTCGCGACGAACGGCGCATGCTGACGGTGTCGCGGATGCAGGAAGGCGCGTGCGGCATCCGTGACGTCGCGCTCTCGCTGCCGTCCGTGGTTGGCGCGGAGGGCGCGGTGCAGGTCGTCGAGCCCGAGATGAATCAGGACGAGCGCGACGCACTCGATCGGTCCGCCGACATTCTTCGGCGGGCGATGTAACATCAGCGCTTGTCCGACCCTGGCCATCGTCGCACCGTGTTGCGCATCGTCGCGGGCGCGGTCGCGTTCCGCGTCATCTCTGCGATTCTCGCGCTGCTGGTGAACCTGGCGTTTCCGCTCTACCAGCGCGAGCAGTTCACGGTCTTCGGCTCGACCAGCCCGTTCTGGGACACGTTCGCGCGCTACGACAGCGGCTACTACGAGGGGATCGCGTGGAGCGGCTACGCGCCGCTCGCCGGCGGCCGCAGCAACATCGCCTACTTTCCCGTCTATCCGCTGCTGATGCGCTCCGTCGGCCGGCTTTTCGGCCGGCATCACGCGATCTACTTCATCTCGGGAATCGGCGTTTCGTGGGTCTGTTTCGTCCTCGCGATGGTGGCGTTGTACTACCTCGCGCGGCTCGATCTCTCGCGCCGTCAAGCCGAACGCGCGGTGCTCCTGGCGACGATTTTCCCGTTCGCGTTTTTTTTCGGCGTCGCGTACAGCGAGAGCACGTTCCTGTTGTTCGCGGTGCTGGCGTTCTACGGCTTTCGCACGCGGCGATGGGTGCTCGGCGGATTGTGCGGCGCCGTGGCGACGGCAACTCGCGTGCCCGGCATCCTGCTGGTGCCGGCGCTCGCGTGGGTCGCATTCAAGGCCACATCGACGACACCGGCGGCAACGACGCCGCCGGTACCGGCGTCGCCGACGCGCGATCGGATCTGGGCGGTGATCGGTGTGCTGCTCGCCGCGAGCGGGTTCGGCGCCTATTGCCTCTACATTTACCAGTTGACCGGCAACGCGTTCGAATGGGCGGCGACGTTGCAGCGGTGGGGTTACTATCCCGGCGGGGCGCCGTGGATCGGGCCGGCGCGCCTGATTCGGCATCTCGTCACGCATCCCTATGCGTACCTGGCCGGCGATCCGATCGCGCCGTACGAAACGCTGTACGGCGTGACCGGCATCCTCTTCGCGCTCGCGATTCCGTTCGTGTGGATGAAGTTCGGCGCCGGTTACGGGTTGTTCATGCTGCTCAACCTGTGGCTGCCGTTGTCATCAGGTGTCTTCGAAGGGGTCGGGAGGTATTGCTCGGTGCTGTTCCCGGCGTTTCTCTGGCTGGCGACGACTCGATCGCGAACGATCTCGACGGCGATTGTCGTGTTGTTCTCGCTGTTCTACACGCTCGGCCTCGCGTTGTTCACGACAATCCATCCCATCTTCTAATCGCGTGCCGCTCGGCGGCCTTTCAGGGCCGCCGCGAGGACCATCGACCCGTTTCCGGTGTCTAAAAAGCCGATGCGCCGTCTTGCCACTGGTGTTATTTTTATCGCCGCTCTGCAAGCCTGTTCGACCGCGAAAAAGCCGGCCGCGCCTGACCCGCACATTCCGGAGCGGTTGACGAACGCGGACGCGCTGGTCCGGGCCGGCTGCTACGACTGCCTGCTCGCAGCCTTTCGCGAATACACCACGCTCCGCGTCTATCCCGCCGCCGCCGAGGCGGCGACGGCCGGCGCAGTGCGGAGCGCCGCCCTGCTCGCCGCCCGCGAACGTGAGCTCGGCACCGACGACGGCGGTTACCTCCAGCGTGCGCACGAGCTCGTCGCGACCAATGACACGCGCTACCAGCAGGCGCTCGTCCCGCTCCTCGAAATCACCGACACGCTGCTGACCCGCGGCGCCGCCCGTCAGATCGGCGACGACATCGAGCTGACGCGAATGCAGACCGCGAACCGCAACCGTGAGACGTGGACCGAGCAGCTGCGCGCGCACGCGGACGAGGATCCCCTTACCGCATATCTATGGCTGGCGTTCAACTGCACGTACGTCCCCGCCGTTCAGCAGAATGTGGCGGACTGGTTGAATCAGCTGCCGGTGTGGCGCGAGACGGCGCTGATCAGGTTCAAAGCGGCGACCTGCGGCTCGTTCAACGGCGCGGCGCTCGAGTCGCTGCTGCAGGGCGATGGCCGCTTCGCGGAGCTCAATTACTTTCTCGGACTGAACGCGACGCTGCGCGGCAAGCTCGATGAAGCCGTCGAGCGCCTCGAGAAGGCGTACGCATGGCACCCGCGCTGGCCCGCGGTGACGACGTCGATCGGCAACGTCAGCATCACGCTGGAAGAATTCGATCAGGCCATCAGCTACTTCGATCGCACGCTCGCCGTCGTTGCGGCGCATCCCGATGCGCTGATCGGCAAGATCAAGGCGCTGACCTACGCCGGCCGCTATGCCGACGCACTCACGACCATCGACGAGCTGCTCGCGCTGCAGCGCTGGTACGTCGGCGACGCGCGCTACTGGCGCGCCTTCAACGAAATGCAGCTCGCACGCAACGACGCGGCGTGGGACGACGTCGAGATCGCAAGCCGACTGCTAATCAACGCCGAAGTGCCGAAACTCGCCGGTCTGATTGCCTACCGCCGCAAGCAGATCGACGTGGCGCGGGTGAAGTTCGAGGAATCGCGGAAACGGAACCCATCCGACTGCGAGACCGGCTTCTATCTCGGCGTCGTGCTCGCCGAACAGGCGGTCTGGAATCGGACGGCGGAGGTGCTGGTCGAGACCGGACAGTGCCTCGAGAACTGGGAGCGTGACTACAACTCCGAAATCGAGCGCCTCCGCGCGTCGGATGCTCCGCCGACGCGCGTGCAGCGGCAAATCCTGAGGCGCCAGCAGCAGATCGCGGACGCTCGTCGGAAGATGGCGACATCGTGGTTCAACGTCGCCGTCGCCTACTACCAACTCGCGCGCAAGGACGATGCGCGCCAGTACGCCGAGCGCGTCGCCGACGATGAACAGTTCGGCGAACGCGCCCGCGAGCTGTTGTCGCGTCTTCGCTAGCCGAGAATCCCCAGAATCTGATTGAGCAGCCGCGCCAGTCCGCCCGGGCTGTCGAGCAGTCCGGCGATCCCGCACAGCAGATTGCCGAGCAGATTGCCCGGACCGGTCTGGCCGGTGATATCGAGCACGATCTCGCTCAGATCGACTTGCAGTCCGAGCAGGTTCAGATTCAGAGGGCCGAGATCGAGATGCAGGATCGAGCAGGTGGCCTGCGTGATGTTCACCGGCGTGGCGAACGTGGAGACGACGGTCGTCGGCGTGCCGGCGGCGTTGGTGAGGATGCCGGTCACGACGCCGAGCGCGGTCAGCTGACCGTTCTGATTCACGAATCGCGTGAGAGTCGCAGTGCCCGAAAAGGTGCCGCCGCCGACGACAGTGCCAACGACGGGAAGCGTGACGGAGCGGACGGGTTGAGCACTCGCCGTGACCGGAGCAAAGATGGCAGCGATCAACGCGAGCGCGGCGACGATCGCGGTCGTTTTCCGACTAACCTGGGTCAACATCACTAACCTCCAAAAGGCACGCGCGACCGCGTGCCGCATTCACGCAGGATACATGCGCCCGGTCCCTGCGACGACCGGGTTGTCATTGGCCGTAGCGACTGTTCGTTGGCGGATCGTGCTGCTCAACGACAGCGAAGAGCTCATCTCGTGGGCGATCCCCGGTGAGCGCGCGCGCGCGCGAATCTTCCGTGGCGAGGCACCGTGGCGGCGCGTGAAGTCGCGCGTGAAATGGCTTGGATCGTTGAAGCCAACGCGCGCCATGATCTCCTTGATCGACAGCGACGATTCCTCGACGAGCTGCCGCGCGCGATCGAGTCGGACGCCGCGGAGGTACCGTCCCGGCGAGCAGCCGACTTCGACGCGGAACAAATGCGTGAGGCGCGAGCGCGAGAGATTCACGCTGCGCGCAAGCGCGGAGACGGCGATCGGCCTATCCAGTTCGCGCATCATCGCGTCGATCACGGTCTGCACTCGCCAGTCCATGCACCTCGCTGTTTCAACGACCATGCCGCTTCGTGCTTGAGTCCCTTAAGCACTGGATACAATTGGAGGCATGCGCGCGTCGCCCCGGCGGTTCATCAGCCGTGCGTGCGTGGTCTGCGAATGGACCGGCGCGGCCGTCGAGGTGCACGTTTGGCCCGATTCCGACTGCCCGTGGTGTCATGCGCCGACCCGCGTCGTCCGCGAGGAGTGGCTGTTCGACGCCGACGAACTGCGCGCGCAGGCGGCGCACTTCGGACGCGTCGGCGGCTTGAAGGGCGGCCGCGCGCGCGCCGAACGGCTTAGCTCCAAGCGGCGAAGCGAGATCGCGCGCGCCGCCGCCGCGGCGCGCTGGCGGCGCCGTTGAGGCGTGCGCCTCTATACTTGAGGGATGGCTGTTCCGTCAGAAAGGGCAACTGGGCCGACGCCTTTTACACACAACATCGCCAACCCGCTGCGCCGCAACGTCGCCATCATTGCCCACGTCGATCACGGCAAGACCACATTGGTGGACGCGCTGCTGCATCAGAGCGGCGTGTTTCGCGCCAACGAACGCGTCGCCGAGCGCGCGATGGACAGTAATGAGCTCGAGCGAGAGCGCGGCATCACCATCCTCGCCAAGAACACGGCCGTTCACTACAGGGATCTGCTGATCAACATCGTCGACACGCCCGGCCACGCCGACTTCGGCGGCGAGGTCGAGCGGACGCTGTCGATGGTCGACGGCGTGATGCTGCT
>DAIUKO010000256.1:0-11451 GCA_036848175.1 Vicinamibacterales bacterium
TTTGTCACAGACTGAAATCGACCTCTAATCGCGGTGAGCGGACGAATCAACGAACTCGTCACCGCTCGTCCTGAGCCTGTCGAAGGACGAGCGCGACGCTCATGGTTCGACAGGCTCACCATGAGCGATTCGACAGGCTCACCATGAGCGGTTCGACAGGCTCACCATGAGCGGTTCGACAGGCTCACCATGAGCGGTTCCTGGTGGCCAACTCAACTGCCGTTCGGACTAGTGTATGCCGAGTCGGCGGTCCGACGGAGCCTCAGCGTGTCCACGACGAAGGAGTAGGCAAGGGTGAGCAGTCCACCGGCGGCGATCGCCGTGCTGAGCGGCGTCGGGATGATCGGCGCGATCGCGACGATCAGCGCGACGATCTGAACGATGCAGATCACGCGCGCGCGGCGAGTCGGCGCGAGCGGACGTCGCATCCACGGCCAGACCCACCCCGCCGCGACGAAGAGATAACGCAGCAGACCGGACATCACCACCCACGGACCAGCCTTGGCCCAGCGCCACGCCAGGATCGCCAGCACGAGGATCAAGAGCGCATCGACTTCCATGTCGAATCGCGCGCCGAACGGCGTGATCATGCCGGTACGCCGTGCCAGCCAGCCGTCGACGCCGTCGAGGATCGCGGCAATCGTGCTGGCGACGACCGCGACCCACGCGATCGCGACCTGCGGCGGGATCGCGAGCAGGGCCGCGAGCAGCGCGACGATCGCGGCGCGGATCGCGGTGACGTGATTCGGTGTCACGGGAGCGGGATTGTATCGTGCGCGCAAAAAACACCAGAATGAACCCCGATGGCTGACGACCACCGCGCACGCGCGTTCTGGATCGCGTCGCCGGGGCGCGGCGAGATTCGCGTGGAGACGCTGGCCGAGCCGGACGCGGATCAGGTCGTCGTGCGCGCGCTCTACAGCGGCATCAGCCGCGGCACCGAAGCGCTGGTCTTCCGGGGAGGCGTACCCGCGAGCGAGCGCGAGCGGATGCGCGCGCCGTTTCAACACGGCGACTTTCCCGGGCCGGTCAAGTACGGATACGCGAGCGTCGGCCGCATCGAACGCGGACCGAACGAGCTGCAGGATCGCCACGTCTTCGTTCTCCATCCTCATCAGACGCGCTACGTCGTCCCGTCGCACGCGGTTCATCTGATTCCAGACGACGTGCCGCCGGCGCGCGCGGTGCTGACGGCGAACCTCGAGACCGCGATCAACGGATTGTGGGACGCGCGCCCGCACGTCGGCGATCGCATCGCCGTCGTCGGCGGGGGCACGGTCGGGTGTCTCGTCGCGTGGCTCGCCGGCGGCATCCGCGGCTGCCACGTCGAGATCGTCGACACGAATCCGGCGCGCGCGTCGATCGCCGGCACGCTCGGCGTCCGCTTCGCCTTACCGGACCGCGCATCGGCCAATGCCGATGTCGTGATCCACACGAGCGGCTCGCCGTCGGGACTGCAGACCGCGCTGCGCCTGGCCGGATTCGAAGCGACGATCGTCGAAATGAGCTGGTACGGCGCGCAGGATGTCTCCCTCGCGCTCGGCGAGGCGTTCCATTCGCGGCGCCTGACGATCGCATCGTCGCAAGTCAGTCGGGTCGCGTCATCGCAGCGGGCGCGCTGGGACGCGCCGCGCCGCATGCAACTCGCGCTGGCGCTGCTGGCGCATCCGGCTCTCGATCAGCTGATCACCGGCGAGAGCGAATTCGATGCGCTGCCCGACGTGATGGCGAAGCTCGCACACGATCCCGGCAACACGCTGTGTCATCGCATTCGGTATCCGTAGTGCGATCGCGCACATAACTCTCCACTACGGACGACACGGAGGACACGGATGACACGGAGGGCACGGAGGACACGGAGGACACGGAGAAAAATCAATCGTTGGAGAGTTCAGGAGTATCGATGTACAGCATCACGGTCCGCGAGCACATCATGATTGCCCACAGTCTTCGCGGCGACGTGTTTGGACCGGCGCAGAAGCTGCACGGCGCGACCTACGTCGTCGACGTCGAGTTCCGCCGCTCGTCGCTCGACGCCGACGGCATCGTCGTCGACATCGGCCGTGCGACGACGGCGCTGAAGGATGTGCTCGGCGGACTCAACTACCGGAACCTGGACGACGATCCCGAGCTGAAGGGCCAGAACACGACCACCGAGTTTCTGGCGCGGCTGATTTTCGATCGGCTGTCCGCCGCGATCTCGCGCGGCGATCTCGGTTCAGGCGCGCGCGACATCGAGAGCATCCGCGTCACGCTCCACGAGTCGCACGTCGCCGCTGCAGCATTCGATGGACGGATCTAGTGGAGTGTCTCCTCGGATTTACTACCGGGCCGCTCCGCTCCACCCCACCGCGCAGGCGTGCGCGGTGGGGACCCCGGCGTTGTCGCGGCCCGGAAAACGCGGTCGGAGGCTCGTTGTGATTGGTAGCACTTCAGTTGATACGCTCCGCTAGCGGTCGTGCGCCTATCGATTGTGGGCTGACGCTCATCGTGCCCGGATCGATCGACGCGCGGACTGGCGGATACGCGTACGACCGGCGCATTGCGGCCGAGCTTCGTCGTCGTGGGTGGACGATTGAGGTCAAAGAGCTCGACGGCAGCTTTCCGTGGCCGACCGAATCCGCGCTCGCCGAGGCCGCTCGGGTCCTGGCGGCGATTCCCGACGGCCGCATTGTGATGATCGACGGCCTTGCGTTCGGCGCGATGCCGACGGTAGTCGAACGTGAAGCGTTGCGACTCCGATTGGTGGCGATCGTGCACATGCCGCTCGCCGCGGAGATCGGAATTGACTCGGACGCCGCGCGACGGCTCGAAGCGAGCGAACGGCGCGCGCTCGCCGCCGCCTCAGTCGTCGTGGTGACCGGCCGCTGGACGGTTTCGGCGCTGGAGCGCTACGCCGTCGGCCGCGATCGCATCGCGATCGTGGAGCCCGGGACCGATCGTGCCCCGATCGCGCGCGGCTCGAACCGATCGCGAGTGGAGCTGCTCTCGGTCGCGACGCTCAATCCGGGCAAGGGTCACGAGATGCTGATGCGCGCGCTGGCGACGCTCGCGCATCTCGACTGGCACCTGACGTGTGCCGGCAGTCTCGATCGTCACCCGCCGACGACCGAGCGGGTGCGCGCGATCGTACGCGCGAACAACCTGAACGATCGCGTCTCGCTGGCGGGTGAGGTCGACGCCGACGGCCTCGCGGCGGCCTTCGATCGCGCGGATGTGTTCGTGCTGCCGACGCTTGGCGAGACGTACGGGATGGCGGTGGCCGAAGCGATCGCGCACGGACTGCCGGTTGTCAGCACGACGACGGGCGCGATCCCGGATCTCGTTGGATTCGCGGACGACGCGGCGGGCCTGCTCGTGTCCCCCGGAGACGAAGCGGCACTGACCACGGTGCTCGAGCGCGTCTTGACCGACGACGCGCTTCGCGCTCGCCTGGCCGAGGCCGCACGACGCCGACGCGATCGACTGCCCAGCTGGGACGACGCGGCAAATAAGATGACCGCTGTTCTGAATGGCCGAAACCCTTTCTGACTGGCTCGCGCTCCGCGAGGCCGCCGACGCGGCGGCACGATCGGTGGCGTTGACGCGCGCAGTCGTCGAGAAGCTCCCGCACGACCGGCCGCTGCGCGCCGTCGATCTCGGCACGGGCACCGGGTCGAACATCCGCTATCTGATGCCGCGCCTGGCCGCCGACGTGCAACAGTGGCTGCTCGTCGATGCCGATCCGACGTTGCTCTCGAAGGCCGTTCGCTCGCTGCGGCCGATGCATTCGATCGTCGTCGAAACCCGCGAGATGAACCTCGGCGCGCTCGACGCGCGACTCTTCTCACGCCGCGATCTGGTGACGGCGTCCGCGCTGCTCGATCTCGTGTCGGAGAGGTGGCTCGGAGAGCTGGCCTCGGAATGTCGCACCGCTGGCGCGGCGGTGCTCTTCGCGCTCACCTATGACGGCCGTTCGCACTGCGATCCGCCAGAGCCGGAGGACGACGAGGTTCGCGGGCTGATGAATCGGCATCAGCGGCAGAACGACAAGGGGTTCGGTCGCGCCGCTGGTCCTGATGCGGTGGCGATCGCCGAACGCTCGTTTGCCGAGGCGGGCTACCACGTGATGCGCGAGCCGGCCGACTGGGTGCTCGCGCCGGATTCGCGCGAACTGCAGCGTCAGCTGGTCGACGGTTGGGCCGTTGCGGCGCGCGAGATGGCGCCGGACCGGTCGGCGGCGATCGATGACTGGCTGCGCCGCCGCCTCGAACACATCGTCGCGGGGCGGTCTCGCATCACCGTGGGCCACGAAGATCTCGGCGCGTGGCCCTCTTCACGATGAGCGCGGGCGTTCATGCCGCTATCCGCGTGGCTCGCCACCTTGTCGTTTTGCCGTCCGCGGCGATCGTGCCTTCCATCACGTCGCCGGTGACGCGGCCTGAGAACTGCGAAGCGCCGACGAGAAACGAAATCTGATCGCCGCGCACGCGGCCGTTGACGACGAGGCCGCTGGCGCGGCCGGCCTCGAAGGTGCCGCCGACCATCTGGAACGATTGCGTCAGGTGCAGCTCCCCCTGCTGCAGCTTCCACCCGCCGCTGACCTTCGCGGGCACGATCCACAAAAGCGCCGAACACCAGTTCGTGCAGCCGTCATCGATCTTCGCGGTTTCGTCCGGCATCCAGTCGCCCATCGTGAAGGTGTTCGACACGACCCGCGTGCCGGGCGCGAGCTCGAGAATCTTCGGCCGCAGCCGGAGGTTGATGTCGGGCAGCAGGAACATGGTGATGACGGTGGCTTTCGACAGGTCGGTCTCGAACAGATCCGCTCTCATGAACGTGGCGCGGGCCGCCACGCCTTCAGTGGCGGCGGTTCGCGTCGACAGCTCCACCATGTCCGGGTTGTATTCGATGCCGAGCGCGCGGGCGCCGCGCTTCGCGGCGGCGATCACCGTGCGGCCGTCGCCCGACCCGAGATCGATCACGATGTCCTGCGGGGCGACATGTGCCATGTCGAGCATCTTCTCGACGAGCACCGGAAGGGTCGGGACCCAGACGACGTCCTTTCCCGGCTGCCCGATCTGCGGCTGGACCTGCAGGAGGAGCAGTGCCAGCAACGGTAGTAAGCTCTTGCACATGGCGACAATTCTACGCGCTCTCCTCGTCGTCTTCGTCGCGACGTCATCGTTCGCGCAGGATGCATCGCGTCTGGACCAGATCGTCAAGCCCTACGTCCAGGACAAGACGTTCATGGGCTCGGTCCTCGTCGCGCGCGGTGAGGAGATCCTTCTCAGCAAGGGCTACGGGTCGGCGAACCTCGAATGGGAGGTGCCGAATACGCCGTCGACCAAGTTCCGCCTCGGGTCGATTACGAAGCAGTTCACGGCCGCGTCGATCCTGCTGCTCGAAGAACGCGGGAAGCTGAAGCTCGACGATCCGATCAAGAAATATCTACGCGACGCGCCGGCGGCCTGGGATCGGATCACGCTCTTCAATCTGCTGACGCACTCGTCCGGCATTCCGAACTTCACCGCGCTGCCCGAATACAAGTCGCTGGAAGTGCTGGATACACCAGTGGTGAAAACGATCGCCACGGTCCGCGACAAGCCGCTCGACTTCTTTCCCGGCGAGAAGATGAGCTACAGCAATTCCGGGTATCTCGTCCTCGGCTACGTGATCGAGAACGTCTCCGGCGTCAGCTACGAGTCGTTCGTGCAGGAGAACATCTTCACGCCGCTCGGAATGAAGGATTCAGGGTACGACTCGAATACGACGGTCATCGCGCATCGCGCCGCCGGGTATTCGCCGTCGCCGAAGGGTCCAGTCAACGCCGGCTACATTCACATGAGCATTCCCCACGCCGCCGGCGCGCTGTACTCGACGACCGAGGATCTGCTCCGCTGGGAACAGGGCCTCTTCGGCGGCAAGGTCGTGTCGCCCGCGTCGCTGCAGAAGATGATCACGCCCTTCAAGAACAACTACGCGCTCGGCGTCACGGTGCAGACGACCAACGGACGGAAAGTGGTGCAGCACGGCGGCGGCATCGAAGGCTTCAACACGTTCCTGTCGTATTACCCCGACGACAAGCTGACTGTCGCGGTGCTCGCCAACGTCAACGGATCGGTGCCCGGCACGCTCGCCGCGAAGCTCGGCGCGGCCGTGCATGGCGACACGGTGCAGGCGCCGGGCGACCGCAAGGAAATCACGCTGCCCGCGGAGACGCTCGCGAAGTACGTCGGCACGTACGAATTCACGCCCGAGGTCAAGCTCGCGATCAGGCTTTCCGGCGGTCAGCTCATGGCGCAGCTCACCGGACAGGGGCAAATCCCGATCTTCCCGGAGTCGGAAACGAAATTCTTCTTGAAGATCGTCGACGCGCAGATCGACTTCATGAAAGATGCGGGCGGCGCCGTGACGAGCGTCGTCCTGCATCAGAACGGCGTCGATCAGACCGCCACGCGCACCAGCGCGACGCCGCCGCCTCCGCCCGGCGAGACGCACAAGGAAACCACTGTGCCAGCGAGCACGCTGTCGAAGTACACCGGCACCTATCAGATGCGCCCGAACGTCGATCTCACGGTCACGCTCGAGGGCGATCACCTGATGGCGCAGCTCACCGGTCAGCCGAAGTTCCAGATCTTCCCCGAGTCGGAGACGGTGTTCTTCTACAAGATCGTCGAAGCGACGCTCGAGTTTCAGAGCGATGCGAGCGGCACGACTGGTGTGCGGCTGAAGCAGGGACCGATCAATACGGTGCTGCCGAAGAAGTAACTCGTGTCGCGCGCCTGACGCGTCGATATATTTACGCTCGTGGTGAGGCCTTCGACTCGCTCGACAGGTTCAGGACGAGCGTGTGGACCAACGCCGCCACCAGGGCGGCTTCCGGGACGAGGCGGCTGCGTCGTCGGGGTAGGTGATCCGATCGGACTGCGGGTCGTACACAGCCAGGCCGTGCTTTCGAGCAAGTTCGCGCACCAGCCGTGTGACGTAATCGGCCCTGGACCAGACGCAGGGCATGATGACGTGGGCCGGAGAACGATCGAGCGCGGCGCTCCACGGGCAGTAATCGTGATCATCGAGGCGCTCTTCCGGAATCGTCTCGATTTCCGGATGCCTGGCGGTCAACTCGGTGTAGAAGGCGTCGACGGCCGGATGCGGCACGACCTCACTGGTATCGCCCTCGCAGAGACGCGCGTAGAGCGCCCCGGCTTCTTTGTTCGAGAGGCGCTTGTGCGGAAACCAGACGCCAAAGTCGCAGCTCATCTCCCATCGAACGGGCTGATGACCCTCAGTACGGACGCCCTGGACGGCTCGCGGCCGGCCGCTGCTTCAGTCGACTCTCAGCGCGACGATTGGATCGACGCGCGTGGCGCGGCGAGCCGGGATCAGGCTGGCGACGAAGCCTGATGCCGCGAGCAGCGCGCACACGCCGACGAAAACGATCGGATCGAGGGGGCTGACGCCGTAGAGCAGCCGCGCGATCGCGCGCGTCGCCGCGAACGACACGATCAGGCCGCACACCGTGCCGCCGGCGATGAGCAGCATGCTCTTTCCGAGGACGAGCCGCAGCGTATCGCCTGCGTCGGCGCCGAGCGCCATGCGGACGCCGAGCTCTCGCGTGCGCTCGGTCACCGCGTACGACACGACGCCGTAAATCCCAACGACGGCGAGCAGCAGGGCAGATGCGGCGAATGCCGCGAGCAGCAGCATGCTCACGCGCGGCAGAAACACCGATCGCGACACGACGTCCACCATCGTGCTCGCATCGAAGATCGGCTGCTCGGCGTCGATGGCCAGGACTTCGCGGCGAATCGTGTCGACGTACAGACTTGGATCCGACGCCGTCCGGACGACGAGCGCCATGCCGTTCAACGGCTGCTGCCACGCCGGCATGAAGAGCTCGGCGCGCGCCTCGCTGTCGAGGCCGTAGTGCTTCACGTCGCCGACGATGCCGACGACTTCGGCCTTGCCGTGCGGGTTCTTGACGACGCGGCCGATCGGATCCATCCCGCTGAAATACCGCCGCGCCATGGTCTCGTTGATGACCATCGCGCCGGGTGCGCCCATGCGATCGCGGTCGTCGATCGTGCGCCCGCGGATGAGCGCCATCTTCATCGTCTCGAAGTAGCCGGGTGAGGCGATGCGGATATCGGCACGCGGCTCTTCGCCGTTGGCGGGCGGCGCCTGTCCTTCGATCGTGAACGGCAGGGCGAAGTCGATGCCGACCGGATACATCGGCAGCGCGCTGACGGCAGCGGTCTGCTGAACGCCGGGCAGACGTCCGACGCGATGCAGCGCGTCGGCATAGAAACGCAGGCGATCGCCGGCGGTCTTGTACTTCGCTTGCGGCAGATAGATCTGGACCGCCAGGAGGTTGCGCGGTTCGAAGCCTGGCGACACCCTCATCAGCTGCGCGAAGCTGCGCATCACCAGACCGGCGCCGACGAGCAGCAGCAGCGCCAGCGCGACTTCGACCACGACGAGCGCGCTGAGCAGCCGCGCGCTCGAGGCACGCGTCGTCGTCGAGAAGGCATTGGTCGTATCGCGCAGGCCGGCTCGCGCCGCGTGCAACGCCGGCACGAGGCCGAAGACGATCGCGGTGACCGCCGAAATCCCGACGGCGAAGAGGAGAACCCCGGCGTCGAGACGAACGTCGTCCATGCGCGGCAGGCTGCCTTCGGGCAGCGCGTGGACGAAGCGGACGCCGGCCCAGGCGACGAAAAGTCCGATCGCACAGCCGGCCGCCGACAGGACCACGCTTTCCGCAATCACCTGCCGCGCGAGCCGCCAGCGGCCCGCGCCGAGCGCGGCGCGTACGGCGATCTCGGTCCGCCGCGACGAGAGGCGCGCGAGGATCAGGTTCGCGACGTTCGCGCAGACGATGAGCAGCAGGAAGCCGACCGCCGCGGAAATCATCAGCAGCGCCGGCCGCACCGTGGTGACGAGCTGCTCCTGCGCCGCAATCACGCGCGCGCCCCATCCCGCGTTGCTGTCCGGATAGGTGGTCGCGAGCCGGCCGGCCACGACCGTCATCTCGCGCTGCGCCTGCTCGCCGGTCACGCCGTCGGCGAGGCGGCCGACCACGTTCAGCGAGCGTGCCTTGCGCGATCGGCCGTGCGCATCGTTTGGATCGAAGCTGAGCGGCGTCCACACGTCGACCGATCCGCTCGGCGGAAAATCGAAGTCGGCCGGCATCACGCCGACGATCGTGTACGGCTGCGCGTCGAGTTGAATCGTCCGGCCAATCGCAGACGCCGCGCCGCCGTAGTGACGTTCCCAGAACGAGCGGCTGAGGATGGCGACGCGATCCGCGCCTGGTTGGCCTTCCTCGGGAAGAAACGTTCGTCCGAGGATGGCGTTGGCGCGAAGGACGCTCGCGAAGAGATTCGGCGTCGCGCGGACGCTGGGCACGTCGAGCGGTTGACCCTGTCCCGCGAACGCATAGCGCAGCTGACGGAACGCGGCGAGCGCCTGAAGCGATCGGCTCTCCGTCTGCCAGTCTTTGTAGGTGAGCGGCGCGACCAGGTCCTTGTTGCCGTCCGGGTTCGTCTCCCAGACGACGACGAGACGCGAGGGGTCCTGGTAGGGCAGTTGATTGAGCAGGACCGCCTTGATGACGCTGAAGATCGCCGTGTTCAGCCCGATGCCGACGACCAGCGTCACGACCGCGACCAGCGTGAACGTCGGCTGTCTGAGCAGCGATCGCACCGCGTAGCGAAGATCACCCAGCACGTGTCACCGCCTCCACGACCGCCGCCGAGACGTAATCGATCTGCGCGTCGGTCAACTCGGGATACATCGGAAGCGACAGCATACGCTCGGCCGCACGCTCCGTCACCGGGAAATCGCCCGCGCCGTAGCCAAGTCCGGCACACGCCTCCTGCAGATGCACGGGAATCGGATAGTGGATGCCGGTCGAGATCTCTTTCGCGCGGAGCTGCTGCTGCACGGCGTCGCGGCGATCCGTCTCGATGACGTAGAGGTGATACACGTGCTCGACGCCCGGTGCGGCCGAAGGTGTATGGACGCCCGTGGACAGTCGTTCCGTGTACGCGGCCGCATGACGGCGCCGCGCGGCATTCCAGGCGTCGAGATGCGGCAGCTTCACGCGCAGCACCGCTGCCTGCACGGTGTCGAGACGCGAGTTCCTGCCGCCGCTCGCATGGTAGTACTTCGCGCGTTGACCGTAATTGCGCAGCAGCCGGATTTTTTCGGCGGTTCGATCGTCGTTGGTGACGATCATCCCACCGTCGCCGTACGCGCCGAGATTCTTCGACGGGTAGAAGCTGAACGACGCCGCATGGCCGAAGCCGCCGATGCGCTGGCCGTTGCAGCGTGCGCCATGCGCCTGCGCGGCGTCTTCGACGACGACGAGGTTGTGGCGGCGTGCAACCGCCAGGATGCTGTCCATCTCGGCCGGCTGGCCGAACAGGTGCACTGGTACGATCGCCCGCGTCCGTGACGTGAGCGCGGCCGACAGCGCCGCCGGATCGAGCGTGTAGCGCTCGGCGTCGGCGTCCACCAGCACCGGGCGGGCGCCGACGGCGAGGATCGCGAAGACCGTCGCGATGAACGTATTCGCCGCGGTGATGACCTCGTCGCCCGGTCCGATGCCGTGCGCCAGCAGCGCGAGCTCGATCGCATCGCCGCCGTTGCCGACGCCGATCGCATGGCGGACGTCGTGGAGCGCCGCGAATTCGGCTTCGAACTTCTCGACGGCGGCGCCGAGGATGAAGTCGCCGCGCTCGAAGACCTGCCGGACGGCGCGGTCGATTTCAGGCGCCAGCGGATCGTGCTGCGCCCGCAGATCGACGAATGGAACCTGGATCGTAGTCGTCACTGTTTCAGGCCGAGGCCGAGATAGATGACCGGCCGGAGAATGCTCCACCAGTCGATGACTGGGCGCATTTTCGTATATCCGAGCTCGTGGCGCGGATAGATCTTCGTCACCGGCACCTCCGCGTGACGATAGCCCAGCCTGATGGCTTTCAGCATCAGATACGGCTCGAGCTCGTAGCGATCGAGCCATGCCTGGCGCCAGTCGATTCGTGGATCGCGCAGCACGTCGGTCTTGAATGCACGAAAGCCGTTGGTGCTCTCGGTGACGCGCTTGCCGCACGCCAGCGAGAACACGAGCGGATGGACGACGCGCGTGCCGAACACGCGGTACTTCGGCATGTTGCCGAAGCCGCCGCCGCCGAGATAGCGGGAGCCCTGGACGAAATCGGCGGCGCCCGATGCGATCGGCGCGACGAGCGCCGGAATCTGCAGCGGGTCGTCCTTGTCGTTGCCCGCCTGGATGACGAGCACGTCGTATCCCTCGTCGAGCGAGTACTGGAAGACCCGCTTCATCGCCGACCCGATGCCCTGATTGGTCTCGTTGCGCAGCACGATCACACGCGACCGATCCACGCCGTCCAATGCTCCATCGGTCGAGCCGTCGTCCATGACGACGAGATCGTACCGACGGTC
>DAIUKO010000257.1:0-11438 GCA_036848175.1 Vicinamibacterales bacterium
AAGACGTGGAAGGCGACGGCGTCGTGGCCGCTCGCGCCGTGCGAAGGGCCGACCGGCATCGCCTACGACAAGGCGTCGAACCGGATCTTCACCGGCTGCAACAAGACCTCGGTCGTCCTCGACGCGGGCAGCGGCAAAGTCGTGGCGACGATTGCGAACGGCACGCGCGTTGACGCGTTGGGATGGGATCCTGGCAAGAAGTTGATCTTCATTCCGAACGGCGGCGAAGGCAACGTGACGGTCGCCCACCAGGATTCGCCGGACAAATACACGGTCGTCGCGACTGTTCCCACCTTCGCCGGCGCAAAGACAATCACGGTGGATCCGAACACGCACAACATCTATCTGTTCCAGCCCGAACGCGGTCCGGCGCCGCCGCCGCCCGCCGGTGCGCCGCCGCCCGCGGTTGGACCGGGCGGACGCGGACGCGGTCCGCAAGGACCGATCCTCGCCGCGTGGTTCATCGTCATCAAGCAATAATGGCAGATGAATGAGAACAACCTGCGTCGCCGTGCTGTCGGCGGTCCTGCTCGCCGGCGAGATCCGAGTGGCGCCGCAGGCCGGCCAGCCCGAGACGGTCGTCGTGCGCAGCGGCACAGTTGCGCTGCACGCGTTGTTCTGGCGGCCGATGGGCCGCGGCCCGTTTCCCGGCCTGCTGCTCAACCACGGGAGCGGCCGGACCGCGGAGCAACTCAAACGCCTCGGCCCGTACGAGGACAGCGCTTATGCACTCGGACCGGTGTTCGCCCGCCACGGCTACGCGTTTCTGTATCTGTTCCGTCGCGGTGTCGGCCTCTCTGCGGACCAAGGCACGAGCAGCATCGATCTGATGGAGCGTGAGCGCGCCGCCCGGGGGCCAGAGGGACGGAACACGCTCCAGATGCAGTTGCTCGAACAGAGGGAAATGAACGACGCCCTCGCCGGTCTCGCGTTTCTTCGCGCGCGTCACGATGTCGACGCGAATGATGTCGGTCTGGTCGGCCATTCATTCGGCGGATCCCTCACGGTACTCATGGCCGCGCGCGATTCCAGATTGCGCGCGGCTGTTGTCTTTTCTGCGGCCGGCTACAGTTGGGACCTCTCGCCGGAGTTGCGCCAGCGACTTCTCATGGCGCTCGGCCGCGCATCGGCGCCGATATTCTTCATTCATGCCGAGAACGACTATTCCTTGTCCGGGACGGCCATGGACGCCGAGTTGGTGCGACTGGGCAAGCCGCATCGTCTCGAGGTTTATCCGACCTTCGGTCAGGACGCGGATGAGGGGCACGAGTTCGCTAACCGCGGCGTGTCGATCTGGGAACGCGACGTGTTCGCGTTCCTGGACCCATACATGCTGAAGTGATTCACGTTTAGCCTCCGTCTGTGAAGACGGACAGAGCCGCCTGACGTGACGCGACTCGCGCTCCGGCTGAAACCTCCAATAAATTGGTTCGACAGCTCTTCGTTATCTGTCGATCAATATTCTCTCCGAACGCCGCAGGTAAGTGACGTTATGCTTGGCCGGTCAAAAATGTGCCTGGCATGCGCCGGCCGATTTCGGAATCGGCTCGCGCGGAGAGGAGACTATGAGAGAGCTCGTGGCCACCACGAAGTCGACCATCCTCGTCGCGGTCCTCGCGGGTGTCGCGACCGCTTGCGGCAGCGACACACCGACAACACCTTCGACTCCAGCCACGCCGACCGTCAGCTTTTCACAACAGATTCAGGCGCCGATCCTGACGCCGACCTGTTCAACATGCCACACCGACGAAGGCCGCACACCGTCAGGCGGCTTGAACCTGAAGTCGGGTTCGTCATTCGCGCAACTCGTGAACGTGACGAGCACTGGGAAGCCGGGCGCGACCCGGGTGATTCCCGGCAATCCGAGCGGCAGTTATCTCGTGCAGAAACTCGAAGGCGCCGCCGACATCGTCGGTCTGCGGATGCCGCGCAACGGCCCGCCGTTTCTCACCGACGCGCAAATCGCGACGATTCGGCAGTGGATCCAGAACGGCGCGCCTAACAACTGACCTTGCCGTCGCTGACGCTCGGACGGAGAGCGACCACCGATCGCCGCGCCTCGATCAGGTGCGCGCGCGCGAGGTCGATCGCCGTCTCGAGCTTCGCGGCCACTGACGCCGGCACTCGACAGTCGCGCTGCGCCGCCTGAACCTGCATCAGAATCGCCGCGAACCCCTGGGCGAGATTGTCGTGGATGTCGCGCGCGAGGCGGTTGCGCTCCTCGAGAATGCTCTTCCGCCGCTCGTCGAGGCGGCCTTCCTCGGACAGGCGGCTGCGATGCAGCGCAAGCGCCGCCTGTCGCGCAATCGCTTCGATCAGCACGACGCGCCACCAGCCGACCTCGTCGCTCTCTGGAGTCCCGCGGCTCGACAACTTGATCCAGCCGAGCGTGCGTCCGCCGAGCAGGAGAGGAGCGACAACCATCCCGTGGACGGACGCGCGCCGGTGGAACTCACGGACTGCGTCGGGCAGCCTGGGATCGGCGTGCTGGTACTCGATCGTGCGGCTCCAGCCCGGCGTGTAGGCGACGAGATGACTTCCCAGGCTCTCGTGCGGGAACGTCAGCGAGTCCCACCCACCACTGTCCTGCGTGTACAGGCGATCGACGACATACGCCATCCACATGGCGCACTGTCGTGCCTCGTCGTCGAGCAGCCAGACGCCGCACACGCGGCTGTCGGTCTGCTCGACCATGGTCTTCGTCAACCCGCCGAAAAACGTCTCGATGTCGAAATCGTTGACCACGAGGTCGAGCGCGAGCTTGACGACATCGGTCTGCATTCTGGCGATGGCGTCCGCACGCCGGCGCTCGGCACGCACGCGGCTCAGAGCGGCGCGCAAAACGTCGGCATCGTTGGAGTGCGAGACATCCGGGTGGGAACGCGTCCGACGAGCCCGCTGGCGATTCGACCGTGACACCGGCTCGATTATGGAGCACGTCGCGAGCCCTGTCGCCTCGTCCAAAAGTCGCAGCGGCGTGCCGTCCAAACGACGCGCTCTCGCTTCGCTCCGACGCCGCAGCGACGCGTCCGACGCCTGCCTGATTGTTCTGCGCGTCACCAGGGACGACAGTTGCGGACATGATGACGACCACGGCCAAACCGACAACGCCCGACGACTCCTGCATCGATGCCGTGAACGATCTGCTCGCGACGATCGACAGCTCAGTGGAGCTGCTGCGCGCGATCGCCAACGTGCTGGACATCCGCACCGTCTTTCCGCAGGTCTCGGCGATCGCCAACAAAGTGCTCGCGCACGACCTGATGACGATGATGTTTCACGATCGCGGCGGACAGATTCTGATCGAGGCCGCCTCGACCGACGAGTTTCGGGGCCTGACCCGCTTCATCAAGGCGGATGACTCGCGGCCCGACGAAGGCTTCATCATCGTCGACGATTTCACGACGGCGACGCTGCCGATCGTCGAGCCGCGCGATCTGCGCGAACGCATTGTCGCGGCCGGCTTTCGATCGCTGCTCGTCGTCCTGACGCGGGCGCGGCAGCAGGCGATGGGCGTCGGCTTCTGGTCGAAGCATCCGTCGGCGTTCGGCGCACGCCACGTCCCGATCGCGCGGCGGATCGCCGATCACGTCGCGCTGGCCGTCTCGCACGAGCAGCTCGCCGATGCGGCCCGTCAGGTGGCGGAGGCGCACGCGCACGCGGAGCGGCTCGAGTCCCGCGTGCAGTCGCTCGTCGAGGAGCTGGAGTCGAAGAGCGACCGCATGCGCATCGTCGGCGAATCACCCGAATGGAAGGACGTGCTGAAGAAGGCCACTCAGGTTTCAGAAACCGAGACGACGGTGCTCTTGACCGGCGAATCGGGCACGGGCAAAGAGGTGGTGGCGCGTTTCATCCATCGCGCGTCGCCGCGCCGAGGCGGCCCCTTCGTGGCGCTGAACTGCGCCGCGCTGCCCGAGCAGCTGCTCGAATCGGAGCTGTTCGGCTACGAGCGCGGCGCCTTTACCGGCGCTCAGCAGTCCAAGCCCGGCCAGATCGAGCTCGCGAGCGGCGGCGTCCTGTTCCTCGACGAGGTCAGCGAAATGAGTCTGACGGCGCAGGCCAAGTTCCTGCGCGTGCTGCAGGAGCGCGAATTCCAGCGGCTCGGCGGCACACGACCGCTCAAAGCCAACGTGCGGGTGATCGCCGCGACCAACCGCGACTTGAGAAAAGCGGTCGCGCGCGGCGACTTTCGCGAAGATCTCTATTACCGGCTGCAGGTCTTCGATATTCGCATCACGCCGCTGCGTGAGCGCACGGTCGACATCCTGCATCTGAGTGATGCGTTCCTCGAGGAGATCGGGAAATCATTCGGACGGCCTCCCGCCGGCCTGACCCGCGACGCGCGCGAAGCGCTGCTGCACCACGACTGGCCGGGCAACGTGCGCGAGCTGCGCAACGCGCTCGAACGAGCGGCGATTCTGTGCGAGGGCGGACTGATCAGCGCCCAGCATTTGTCGCTGCTCGCGTCGACTCGACCCGCTCAGTCGGCGAAGACGGATCTGAACGTCGTCGAGCGGGAGATGATCGAGCAGGTCATGCGCGACTGCCGCTGGAACAAGTCGAAGGCCGCAAAACGTCTCGGCCTGTCGCGCAAGCAGCTCTACGTGCGCCTGGAGAAGTACGACCTCGATCAGCCCATGGCGTCGTAGCTGGATCATCGCGAGCGAAACGACACGCTATCTTGCTTGATTCGGCGGGACGCGGAGGCTGCAGCGCTGCAACCGGGGATGGATTCGGGTGGCCATCAACGGCCAGATCCCCGGATCGCTTTCGACGATCGCGTCGATCTCATCGCGAGTCAACTCGAATCCCTGTTCCTTCAGCTCGGTCAGCGTCTCGAACGGTTTGTCGACGAAATGGCTGCGCAGCTCCTCGTCGGTGAGGAGACGACCGAGTACGAGTTGAACCGTCTTCTGCGACATCGTGTGGGGCTCCCGCCGCCGGCTCTCGCAATCCTCACGCCACTTTGGACAAGACGACGGCGAGCGTGGATGCGGGTCAGGCATTGTGCAATGGGGCACAAGTGTGCGCGTTTCAGCACACCTGCCACGCGAGTGTCCGGACCCACACGCTCGCGCTATTCACGAAATCATTGAGCACACGGCATCTACTGAACGCCTTACGAGATCTTTCGCCAGCGGATCGCGATTTGCGGTTCCCGCCCGCGACATGCCGGCCGCTTTGTACAGTCCTTCGCCGTCGACCACGTGGGACAGCGTTCGCACCCAGACGCTGCCCCTGGCGCAGGCGCAACTGATCGTTCTCGGGATTGCCGTCGTCCTCGCGTTTGCGTTCCGAGTCACCGCGCTCTCCACCTACGGTCTCAGCGAAGACGAGATGAACAAGGTCCAGGCGATCGAGCAGTACCGCGCCGGCCATTTCGGCGCGAATGCCGAGCATCCGATGCTGATGAAGCTGGCGATGTGGGGCAGCGTCGAGCTGGCGCAGGCCTGGAACCGCGTCGCACCCCCGGAGCAGACGATGCCGCTCGAGACGGCAGTCCGGCTGCCGAACGCGATCGCTGGCGCCGCGACCACGCTCGCCCTGTTCGGGATTGCCGATCTGCTGTTCGGAGGAACCGTCGCGGCAGTCGCGTCGCTGGTGTGGGCGTTCGATGTCAACGCCATCGCGATCAATCGAATCGGGAAAGAAGACACCTTCCTTCTGCTGTTCTTCCTTGTGGCGATCTTCTGTTACGAGCGCGCGAAGCGGTTAGGCGACGACGATCCGCACGGCGCGCAGCGGTGGTACACGGTCAGCGGCGCGTCGTTCGGCCTGATGCTGGCGTCGAAGTACATGCCGCACTACTTCGGCATCTACGGGCTCTACAACCTGCTGACCGATCCGGATCCGGGCCTGAACAAGCCGAACCGGCCGCGCTACTTCGCGGCGATGGGCGCCGCGTTCGTGATCGCCAACGCCGCGATCCTGATGCCGGAGACATGGCGCTACGCCGTGAGATACGTCCTCGGCGGCATGCTCGCGCATCACGGCTACCCGTACGCCGGGGCGCTCTATGTGACGAACATTCCGGTCTCACCGCTCGGCGTCCCGCCGGCCTATTACCTGCGTCTGCTCGCAACCAAGGTCCCGCTCGTACTGCTGGCCGCCGTGGTTCCCGGCGCAATCGAAATGATCCGGCGGCGTCACGAGCGCGGCTTCGTGCTCCTGCGCGTGCTGGTCGTCTTTGTGCTCGTGCCGTATTCACTCATGGCGGCCAAGTTCGTCCGCTATACGCTGCCGCTCCTCGCCACGCTCGATCTCATCGCCGCGATCGGGCTGGTCGCGGGCACGGGCTGGCTGCTCCGCAAAAGTTGGCTGTCGCCGATGACGCGCGTCACCGTCGCCGCCCTCGCGGTCAGCGTCTTCGTCACCGGACTCGCCGCGTCGCAGCGCGAGGCTGCGCCGTTCTATTCCGTCTTCCAGAACGCGATTGGCGCGCGTCTCGAAGCGGCGGGCTCGGTGTTTCCGGAGGAGACGTACGACTACGGCGTGCGTGAGGCGGTCGCGGCCATCGCCGCCGCCGCGCGCCCATCGGCGGCGATCGTCAGCGACGCGGATGTCGGCGTGGCGCACTACCTCCGCAGCGGCGGACGACCGGATATCGCCGTCCGCCGACTCTCGGGTGACGGACTTCCAGCCGCCGCACCTGAGACGTGGGTGATCGTCCAGGACGAGCACTCGACGTTCGAGAACCAGCTGCTCATCCAGCAACTGCGTGCGCGCGAGCGGCCGTGGGCGCAGTTCCATGCCGCCGGCGCACTCGCCGCGCAGGTCTTTCGACTGTCAGGGAGGTAACACGTGCTCCGCCGTCTTGTCGTGAACGCAGACGATCTCGGGCTGACCATCGGCGTCAACGACGGCATCTTCGACGCGCACGAGCAGGGCATCCTGACGAGCGCGAGCCTCTTCGCCAACGCTCCCGCGACAGCGGACGCCGTTCGGCGCGCGCGATCGCATCCGGCGCTTGGCGTCGGTGTGCATCTCACGCTCATCGACGGCGACCCCGTCCTCCCGCCCGGCCGCGTCCCTACGCTGGTCGAAGACGATGAACGGTTTCGGCGAACGTGGAAGCCGTTCATCGTCGCCTGCCTTTCGGGCCGGGTGTCGCTGGCGGACGTGGAGCGCGAGTTGACGGCGCAGATCGAACGCGTGCTCGCCGCCGGCATCAAACCGACGCATCTCGACGCGCACAAGCACGTCCACGCCTACCCGCCCGTGTTCGCCGTCGTCGCGAAGCTTGCCGTGCGATTTGGCATTTCCGTCGTGCGCGTGCCCTACGAGCGTGCGTGGCAGCCGCTCGTTCACAACGACGCCGGCCGTCGCTCGATCGTCCGGCGTCAGGCGTTGCTGAACGCGGCCATGTGGCCGTGGGCGTGGCGCAACTGGCGCACGGCGGCAGCGCTCGGGCTGCAAACGCCGCAGTTCATCGGTCGCATTCACACCGGCGTCATCGACGCGCCGGTGATTCACGCGTTGCTGCCAACCATCCGCGCCGGCGTCACCGAGCTGATGGTCCATCCCGGATACGTCGACGCGGCGCTGGCGCGCATGACCACGCGCCTGCGCGAGTCGCGCCAGCAGGAGCTGAGCGTTCTGTGCAGCATGGCGACGCGGGCGCGAATCGCCGGGCAGCGCATCGAGCTGGTCCGCCATGACCTCACGCATGTCGTCAGAAGGAGCATTCGCAATGTCTCGTAAGACCGGCGAGGCGCCGGAATTGTCGATCGTGGTGCCGCTCTTCAACGAGGCAGGGACCATCGCGGAGCTTCATCGCCGGCTCACCGCGGTGTTGTTCATGATCGGCCTGCCTTCGGAAATCATCTACGTCGACGACGGCAGCAGCGACGGGAGCGGTGAAGCGCTGGCCGCTCTCGCCGCTCGCGACCCGCAGGTGCGGCTGATCCCGCTGGCCCGGAACTACGGCCAGACCGCCGCGCTCGCCGCCGGCTTCGACGCGGCCGCGGGCAGCGTCATCGTGGCGATGGACGGCGATCTCCAGCACGAGCCGGAAGAGATTCCGAAGCTGATCGAGAAGCTGAATGAAGGCTACGACATCGTCAGCGGATGGCGCGAGCAGCGCGTCGACAATCTGTGGACGCGCCGCCTCCCGTCGAAAATCGCCAACTGGCTGATGGCGAAGCTCTCCGGCGTCGAGCTGCACGATTTCGGCACGACGTTCAAGGCGTATCGGGCGCACGTCATCAAGCGGATCCGGTTGTACGGCGATCTGCATCGCTTCATTCCGGCATTGGCCAGCTGGGGCGGCGCGCGCATCGCCGAGATCCCGATTGCCAACATTCCGCGGCCGCAGAATCAGTCGCACTACGGCTTGTCACGCACGTGGCGAGTCGCGGCGGATCTGATCACCGTGCGGTTCCTGCTCCGCTACGTGACGCGGCCGCTGCACTTCTTCGGTCCGATCGGCTTCGCCAGCGTCGCCGCCGGGCTCCTCGGCGGCGGCTGGATCTTCATCACCAAGATCGTGACCGGCGCGCCGGTTTTTCTGGCGCACGGCCCGCTCCTTCTCCTGAGCGCGGTGCTGATCCAGACCGGCGGGATATTGATCGGACTGGGCCTGCTCGCCGAGCTCCTCACTCGCATCTACATGGACGGACGGCATCGCCGCATCTATACCGTTGCGCGCCGGGCGCGGCAGGTCCGCGACGGCTGGAACGACCCGAGGCCAGTCACGATCCCGGTGCGGCCAGGAGTCCTGCAGTGACGCACCGAGCAGCCGCGGCGGCGGTCATGGCCGTTGTCCTCGGACTCCCACTGGAAGCGCGCGCCGAGCAGTATCACTACTCGATGGCCGCGCGCGTTCGACCCTTTGTGCTGTTCTGGATCAGTCGCAGCGACGTCGGCAGCGCGACGTTGACGCGACAGCAGACGCCGGACTCGACGCGCTATTCACTCTTGATCGGCAGCGATCCCGACCGGGCGCCGCGCCGCATCAACCGCTGGGGCTACGTCGAAGAGGACATTCATGGCGCGGAAGCGCACCTGATTGGCCTGATGACGCAGTCCGACGAGGAATCGATCCAGCAGGCGGACGCGAACCTGCGCGCGCAGGCGGCAGGCCGACATCCATTCAAGGTGATCCGGTCGACGATCGCTGGCGACCAGGCCACGTCGCTGGTCGCGACGATCGCGGCACCAGCGGACTACACGTTCCGTGACATTGGCGCCGCACTCGACCTCGCGCGACGCGGATCGTCCGACGGGAAACCGCGCGTCATCCGTCTGCCGTCCGGCACGCGGCCGGGATTTCTCGCCGCACTCGCCGACGCCATGCACGCGAAGTCGTCGACACCGATTCCCTACGTGTATCACGGCCGCCTCTACGAGCTGCGGCAAACACGGATCGAACGGATCGCGAGCGTCCGGATCGGCGCCACCGTGTACCACAGCGCCGCGGCCGCCGACTTCGTGGTGACGAGCCAGTACGACGGAGAGCAGACGCGCTTCTCGATCACCTACGGAACATCCGGCGCCCTCACCGACGTGCCGCTCAAGGTCACCTACCAGCCGCGCTGGTGGATGCAGGTCGAATTGACGCTCGACGAGGGCCAGGGTGAGCGCGCGATCGCCGATGGGGCGCAACGATGAGTCTGCGATCGTTGTTCCGCGCGGGCGTGGTGATCGCCGGCGTGGCGCTGTTCGCCGAGTCGCTGCGCGTCATGGGCTTCGACCAGATCATCGCCGGGGTGAGCCGGGTCGGATGGGGATTTGCCGTCGTGCTGCTGCTCTCAGGCGCCCGCGAGGTCGCACGGACGCTCGCCTGGATGCAAACGATCGAAGCCACGGCGCGGCCTCGATTCCGTAACGCCTTCCGCGCGCGGTTGGCGGGCGAAGCACTCAACACGCTGCTGCCGATGGGAATCGTCGTCGGCGAACCGACCAAGGCATCGCTCGTCGGCGACAAGATGTCCTTCGCGGCGGCGTTCAAATCGCTCGTCGTCGAATTCGCGTTTTACAGCGCCTCGCTCGTCCTGCTCTTCGGCGCCGGGATCGCGGCGTTTGCCGTGTTGAAGAACGTCGCGCTGACCCCGTCTGCGGCCGCGTTCGGCGCAGTTGCCGCCGCAGTCGCCGTGCTCGTCCTTGCCGGCACGCGCTGGAACGTCGCGCTTCGCGACATCGTGCTCGGTTTCACCAGGCGTCATCCGGGACAGGTGCGCGCCATCATCGCGTTCGAGATCGCCTACCACGCGATGGCCATCGCGGAAGTCTACGTCACGCTGCTGCTGATCAGTCCGGTACGGCCGACGCTTGCCGCGGCAGTGGTGCTCGAGAGCGTCAACCGTGTCGTCACGATGCTGTTCAAGATGCTGCCGCTCCGCGTCGGCGTCGACGAGGTCAGCTCGTCGCTCTTCGCCGCACGAGTTGATTTGAATCCGGCGACGGGACTCACGCTCGCGCTGGTCAGAAAGTTGCGGCTGCTCTTCTGGAGCGCGATCGGTCTGGCGCTGCTGGTTCGTCGATCCGCCTCCGCCGCGCCTGCCATGCTGCGGAGCAATGCCGTGGTCGTCTCCGCGCTGGCATTCGTGTTCACGATGACCGCGGCCAACGCGGGTGCGGCGCAGGCGCCGGCGGTGGTGTCGGGAACCGTGTCGATCACGAGTCCGGATGGCCAGCCGCTCGTCGTGCCCGGCGTCACGCTGACGTTGTCGTGCGCGGGCGATGAGCCCAGAACGGCGGTCTCAGACGACCAGGGTCAGTTTCAATTCGGCGATGTCGCGTCAGCGGCCGACACGTGTTCGATCGTGGCCGACCTGCAGGGATTCAAGTCGGCCACGGAGGTGGTCGAGCTGAAGCGCGGCGGCGAGACGAAGGTCGCGCTGCGGCTCGGTTTCGACACGCTGCGCGAAGAGGTGACGGTCAGCGCAAAGCCGGACGCGTTGACGGAGCTTTCGACGTCGGCGAAAGTCGAGCGCGTCAGCGCGCAAATGATGCAGACGGCGCCGATCGCCAGCGAGCGTTTCCAGGCGGCGCTGCCGTTGATTCCCGGTGTGGTCCGCGGTCCTGACGGCCTGCTCAACATCAGCGGCGCCCGCAGCAACCAGAGCGCGTTGACGTTCAACGACGCGAACGGCACCGATCCGGTCACCGGCGAAGACGCGATCGAAGCGCCGATTGACGCCGTCAGCTCGGTCCAGGTGCGCGGCGCAGCATACGCTCCCGAGTTCGGTCTGTCGGCCGGCGCGGTGACCAGCGTCGAAACACAGCGAGCCGGAGACGCCTGGCACACCACACTCAACGACCTCGAGCCGCGGCTGCGACGCCGCGGCGGCGAGTTCAAGGGCATCGAGTCGTTCACGCCGCGCGTGACCGTTGGCGGACCGATCGTCAAAGGCAGCCTCAGCCTCCTCCAGTCGGTGCAGTACGAGTTCAGCCAGACGCAAGTCTTCGGCCTGCCGCCGTTCGAGAGCGACACGAAG
>DAIUKO010000258.1:0-3992 GCA_036848175.1 Vicinamibacterales bacterium
GCGCCGCTCGACTCGAGGTCGGGATTGAAGTGGGGCAGATCACGCAGGCCGTCGAACATCACGACCTCCGCGTCTGGCGGCGCGGACGCGGCCGCCGCGGTGAGCAGCGCCAGATTCCCCGACTTGCGTTGCAGGCTACCGCAAATGGCGAGGATCTTCATTGGTGGCTCGGCCGGGAACACTCGCGAACATGTCGCCGACGCGGCGACATCACTAGACCCCGGCCAGCGCGCGAGAGAGCGGCGCCGCGACCGCGTCGGCCAGCTTCACCAGGTCGGGTTGCGCAATGTCGCCTGCGACGAACACGATCTGACGGGACGTGCGAAAAGACGCGACTGGCATGTCGTCGATCCGTCCAGCTGATGTGACATGCGGAACCGCCTGCGCGGCAAGCGCGAGCGGTCCGCGGGCCTCGACGTCGGTGACGAGCAATGACACGCGCTGGCCGCGATACTCGAACACGATGTGCGCAAACCGTCGTCCGGCATAGACGCAGGCGTGGCGTTCGAGGACGTGCGCCGGGCCGGCAGCCGTCGCCACATCGTTCGGTGGAAGCTGTTGGAGGACGCGGTATACAGCACCGTAGCGCTGCGCGGCGTCTTCCAGCGAGATCGGCTGCTCTGCCAGGCGGAACTGCATCGCGCAATTCTTGTGATCGCCGACGGCGGCACGCGCTACCGCACCTGTCGCGGTGATCCAGTCGCGACCGCGATAGGCCACGCCCAGGCCTGTCGCCAGCAGTACGCTCGCTGCCAGCGCCCACCATCCCCACGATCGGACGCTGCGACGCGCCGGCGTCTGGTGGACACGAGTCTGGAGCGTGGTCCGCAACCGTGCGACAAACTCCGGACTGGGGCTGAGATCTGGCGCTCGCTGAAACGCACGCCGGACGCCCTCGCGCAACTCGCGACGTGAGGCGAGATCGGCGCGGCACACCGGACAGGATTCCAGATGACGCAAGATCTCGTGATTCGTCTCGGTGAGCAGTTCATCGCCGAGAAACGAATCGGCCATTTCACGAACGTCGCGGCATTCCATGGGTTGTCTCACGTTCGGCTCTGCCGACGGCCGGCCGGCGCGATCGAGGCGCCAATCTCTGCACGCAGCAACGCGCGGCCACGATGGAGCCGCGACATCACGGTGCCGAGCGGAATCGCGAGCGCGTCGGCGATTTCCTTATACGTCAGATCTTCAACGTCGCAGAGCACGACCACTTCCTGAAACTGCGCCGGAATCCGCTTGAGCGCGCCGAGTAGATCCTCGTCTGTCAGCTCCTGTGGCACCGGTGGCACAAACGGCGTCGCCAGGCCGATCCGGTCGTCCGGGTCGTCCACGAGCGGCGACCGGCCCTTCGCGCGCCGGCGATTGCTTCGCACGTTCTGGAGAATCGTCGTGAGCCACGCGCGACAGTTCGTGCCCGGCTGGAAACGGTGAAACGACTGGAGCGCCTGCATCATCGTTTCCTGCACGAGGTCCTCGGCCTCGGCCCGGTTGCGCTCGAACCACATCGCGAGACGGAACAGCCGATCGACATGGGGCAGCGCTTCCGCCTCGAAGGCGGTCCACGCCGGATCTGTGGCGGCTGGTGCCGCGTGTCGTGCCATCAACGTCCGGCCAGCGCCGTCTCGAGAGAACTCATGTCCGAGATACGACGATCTATTCCGGATGTTGGATTCACCTCGCTCAATATCCGGGACGTCGCGAAATATTCCCGGGCTTTTGAACCTATAGACCGCCGCTGCCGCGACCAGTACCTGAGACTCGGTGCGCGAGCGGTGCGGAATAAATGCGCCGGCGTCGGATATCAGGTCTCAGTGAGTCGGCAAAGTGTGTTCGACCCTGGAGGTGATTTCTGATGAGATTCATGACGTTCGTCGCGTGCCTGGCCGTCGCTCTCGGTCTTGGTCCTTCCCCGTCCCGGCTCGTTCATGCGAGCGACGGCCACACGCTCTTCATGCAGAGCGCCATGGAGAACGCCAACGGCACGGTCACCCTGCCGCTGCATCGCGGCACCAGCCACGGCCAGATCGTCTACTACGTCATGACCGATTCATCGGACGGCAGCTTCTCGCAGCAGTTCGGACTGAATCGATCGCAGAAACTCACGCACGCTGCCGGCACTAATGCGGTCCAGCGCGTGAGCGTGGTCAATGGCGTTGTCGACTTTCCCGCGTCGGTCGATTTCGCCCCGCTCCGGCAGTTGTCGGCGGGGCCGCAGGGATTTCCGCCGCTGTCGGCGCAGCCTGGTGCAGTCGGCGAAACCGGGTACAGTCCGCTGATCCAGCTGCCCAATGGAATCATCGTCAATGCCCCGCATGTCGCCAACGCAACCGGCCAGGCAGACAAGGTGGTCAGCCTCGATCCGATCGGGAATACGGTGACGTATCGGGAAACCGATGGCTTCCAGGGCGGCGATCCGGTGAAGTACGTGTCCTTCGATGCCTCCAATCCGGTGGCGGCGACGCTCGAGCAGGCGACCTTTGCGTCGGCACTCGACGCCCTGCCGACGGCGAACGATGACAGCACTGCGTCGGCACGCGCCACGCTGATCGCGTTCGTCAACGGACAGACCGGGGCCAACAACCGCCAGCGGCAGGGACTGAATTCAGCGATCCTCGACGGCCTCGATCCCCTGAACCTGTTGCGCTGGAATCCGTCGCAGGGCCGTTACAGCCCGATGTGGGACGTCAACCTCGCGAAGTGGGTTGACGCAGTCGTGGCCGCCGCGCAGAACCTGCGTCAGACCGACGTTGGCACCGCGCAGGGACTCGCCGAGCACGGTGTCCTCACGGCCCCTGACGACGGGGCCCTGACCGCGAGCGGTTTCATCGTCAACTGCCCCATCGTCAGCCGAAGATAAGAACCGACAGCCGGCTGTCGTTCCGCATGGAAAAGGCACATGTTCGCGAATCGATCGCTGGCCTCGCGCATCGACGGCGCCGAGGCCCGCCTCTGTTCGGATTTCGCACGCGCACGGCGGATCGAGTTCCGGACCGCCGTGCTGCCCATCGGCGGCGGGCTGGCCGTGTACGCCGGCCCGGCGTCGCCCATGACCAAAGTGATCGGATTGGCCCTGGATGGGCCGTTAGATCTCGCGTCGCTCGCAGGTGCCGAACGCGAATGGCGCGACCGCGGCGAGCCGGTGCGGGTCGAACTGTCGGTTCTTGCCGACACCGCGGCCGCTCCAACGCTCAGCGAGCGCGGCTATCGACTGCTCGGTTTCGAGAACGTGCTGGCCTGTTCGCTCGAGCGCCTGCCGGCGGCCGCAGTGGCGCCGGACGTCACGATCGAAGCGCTGCCCGCCGGAGATGCGCCGCTCTGGACCGACCTCGCCGTGACGGCCTCTCTCGATCAGGATGGAAGTGGGAGCGTCGCCGACGACTTACTGCCACGCGATCACTTGACACAGGAACTTCTCGAGTTCGGCCGGATCCCGGGATTGGTGCGTTACCTCGCGCGCATCGATGGGCAGCCGGTTGGCGAGGCCGCGCTTTATCTGGATTGCGGCAGCGGCCTCGCGCAATTCGTCGGTGCCGGGACGCTGCCGGCGTTCCGTGGCCGCGGTGTGCAGAAGGCGCTCGTCCAGCGCCGCCTCGCCGACGCCCGCGCGGCAGGGTGCGATCTCGGCGTCGTCACGACTGCGCCAGGGACGCGGTCGCAGGACAACGTGATGCGGCGGGGATTCGTGGTGCTCTACACCCGGGCGATCCTCGTGAGGAGATGGGACCACACGAGAGGCGATTGACTGTGTCGCACGGTCTTCACACCGGTTGTCCAGCCGTGTGATGTGACTTCATCTCGCTCGAGCAGCGCTACTGCTCGATAACCAAGGGTGACGCGCACCGAGTAGATCGGCTCGTTGGCGTGAATCCTCTTGAACGGCAGGCTAGGATGGTCGGGGTTCTCTCGAAAGAGCTGGTACGCCTTGCGCGCGGCCTCGCGGACGGATTCGGGTAGCTGACGGTACGCTGCCCAGAAGCGCGGCGTCGCGC
>DAIUKO010000258.1:4092-11429 GCA_036848175.1 Vicinamibacterales bacterium
CCGCTCCACTCGACCATCATTTCACGCTGCGCTGACAGGCCGTCTCTGGTCACCTCAACATGGGCCGTGCTAGGCTCCGCCAAATGCGAAGCGGCTGGACGGTCGCGGCAGCACTTCTCTGCGTGGTCGGCACGCCCGCCGTAGTCGCGGAGACGCCCTACACCATCGCGTATGCGAGTTTTGCGCCGCTCGACGCGGAGATCTTCCTCGCCGCGGCCGACGGCAGCGAGGCGAAGCCATTTCTTCCGAGCCCGGCTCAGGACTGGAACGCGTCGTTCTCGCGCGACGGACAGTGGATCGTCTTCACCTCCACGCGCAACGGATCGGCCGACATCTATCGCGCGCATCCCGACGGCTCCGGTTTGGAACGGCTGACCGACGATCAGGCGTTCGACGATCAAGGCGTGCTCTCGCCAGACGGACGCACGCTCGCCTTCGTCTCCACACGCAGCGGACATACGGACATCTGGACCCTCGATCTCAAGACCCGCGCGGTCACGCGTCTTACCCGCGACGCGGGCGGGAACTTTCGGCCTGCATGGTCGCCTGATGGGAGCTGGATAGCCTTTTCTTCGGATCGCGATGCGCCAGGGCTGCGGCGACCCGACGGCTTCGAGACGATTCAGCGAACCGCGCTCTACCGCATGCGCAGCGCCGACGGTTCCGGTCAACAGCGAGTGACGCAGACGGACGCGTACGTCGGCAGTCCACATTTCTCGAGCGACGGGACGCGGCTCGTGTGCTACACGGCAACGATGACCGACGTCGTCTCGATCTCGGATCCGCGCCGGCTGCGCGCCACGACCCAGATCGCCGTCGTCGACATCGCCAGTGGATCGTTGCGTGTGGTGACGAGCGGTCCCGGCGAAAAGTGGTCGCCGCGCTGGCTGGAAGGAGATCGAATCGCCTTTGCGAGCGGCGGTCCCGACGGCGGCCTCGAGTTCACGACAGGAACCGCAGGTCCGCGCGGCGAGTTCAGCAACCCCGACTGGTCGTCTGATCGCCGCCGCATGGTCTTCCACCGCGACATCGGACAGAACTGGCCGCCGGTGATGCGGGTGGCCACGCGCGATCCGCGGTTTCAGCTGGTTCGCGCCGGCATCTTTCCGAGCTTCTCCCCCGCCGGCGATCGTCTGGCGTTTACGACCGGAACCGCGGCGCTGCTGCACAACGGCATCATGGTCGCGAGCGCCGACGGTTCGAACCGTTGGGTGATTCACGATGATCTCGAGCGCAATGCCGTCGCGCCGATGTGGTCGCCGCTCGGCGATCGCATCGCGTTCGGATCGGGCGGTGCGTTTCAGGGAGTCCTGGGTGTTCGCCGACAGGCGTCGAACATCGCCGTCGTGGCTCCCAATGGTACCGGCTTCAAGCTCGTGACCGAGGGCACCGGCAACTACGGATTTCCCAGCTGGTCACCGGACGGCCGCCGCATCGTCTTCCGCGCGCAGGATGATCGCGGCAAGGGGCTTCGGATCGTGGACGTCGACAGCGGTCACATCTCGGTGTTGACCGAAGGACAGGGGCAGAACGACAACTTTCCCGCGTGGTCGCCGAAGGGTGACGAGATCGCGTTCGCCAGCGATCGAGAGGACCGCGACTGGGAGATCTACGCGATTCGCCCCGACGGGACGGGGTTGCGGCGGATCACGAAGATTCCCGGCAACGATGCGCACCCGTCGTGGTCACCCGACGGCGCGTGGATCGCCTTTGCGACCGGTCAGGCCGCGTTCCGCGACGAGATGGCCCTCCACCCGCACAACCCGCAGTCCTACGGCGACATCGCCGTCATAGGGGCGAACGGATCGGGTTTTCAGCTGCTCACCGACAATCCATGGGAAGATGCCACGCCGCGATGGTCGCCGGTGTCGAGCGCGACAGCCGTTCGACGAAATCGATGAAATCATTGACAGTCCCGGGCGTGCGGACTACCGTGATGACGGGCGGTCAAAGGACGCCCGCGGGTTCGCGCGAAGGGCCAAGCCCACCGTCATAGCTGTTCGACCAACGGCCACTACACCGCCGTGCTGCCTGTTTGCGAACCACAGGGCTGAAGCATGGAGGTTGTATGCCGTTACGAGAGCTGCCCGCTCGGCCGAATCTCGAACAACTGAAAAAGCAGGCGAAGTCGCTGCTCAATGCGGCGAAGGCGCGCGATCTCGACGCGCTGCGACGTCTCGCCGTCCTGCCCTCGCTGCAAGGCAGATCCCTCGATCAGATCGCTGTTTCGGATCTGGCGCTGCATGATGCCCAGTCCGCCGTGGCGCGCGAGTACGGATTCGCATCCTGGAACATGTTGCGCGAAGAAGTCGAGTCGCGCACATTGTCGTTCGATGCGGCCGTCGACGAGTTCGTCCGCTGCGCCACCGGCGGCGCCATCGGCCGCGCAGAGCGACTCCTCGCGATCCATCCACGCATTGCATCAGCGACGCTGCACACGGCGCTCGTCCTCGGCGACGCCGCGGCCGTGGAGGATCGGCTCAGGAGTCATCCAGAGCTCGCGCCGCAGCCGGGCGGGCTGCAGAACTGGGAACCGCTGCTCTACGTGTGCCACACCTGCATGGCCAAGGGCGTTCCGGCTCGCCTGGACGGACTCGTCGCAATCGCGCGCCGTCTCTGCGCGCTCGGTGCGAATCCGAACGCCGAGTATCACTGGAACTGGCATCCGGAGCTTCCGCGCACCGCCTTGTGGGCGGCGGTTTGCGTCGTCGGACATCTTCCGCTCGCGGAAGTTCTGCTGACAGCAGGAGCGAACGCGACTGACGGCGTCACGGCGCACATTGCCGGCGGCGGCGGCAATGTCGATGCCCTGGAACTCCTGCACCGCCACGGCATGAACGTCAACGGCATCCCGAACGGCGTGCCACCGCTCGTGTACATGATGACGTGGTGCGAGAGCCCGACGGGGCCATCGTGGCTGCTCGATCACGGCGCGGATGCCAACCTCGCGTGGGGAGACGCCGGCGAGACACCATTGCACGTGGCCGCGCGACGCTGGGACGTGCCGATGGTCGAGCGGCTGGTGGAGCGCGGCGCGGATCTATCACGACGCCGCGCCGATGGCCTGACGCCGCACACGCTCGCGGCGCTCAGTGGCAACCCGGAAGTCGCCGCGTGGCTGCTGGCGCACGGCGCGACCGACGAGTTGTCGTCGCTCGAACGGTTCATCGCCGCGTGCGCGCGCGGCGATCGCCTCTCGGCAGAGGCGATCCTCGCGGCTCAGCCCGGGCTGCGATCCGAACTGCGTCCCGAGCACCACTTGATGCTTCACCGCCCGGCCGAGAGCGGCAATGCTCGAATCCTCGAAACGATGCTCGCGTGCGGGTTCGATACGGAGGCCAAGGACAAGGAGCACGTCACGCCGCTCCACCGCGCTGCGATGGGCGGCCACGTCGAGGCGGTGCGAGTGTTGTTGAAGCACGGCGCCAACGTGGCCGCGCTCGACGGGATGTTCGCGGCGCCGCCGCTGGTGTGGGCGGTCGAAGGACGCAGCAACGCGCACGCCAGCCATCCGGGAGCCGATCACGTCGGCGTCGCGCGGCTCCTCATTGCGGCGGGCTCGCCGCTGGACTGGACGCCGCCCGAGGGCGCGCCGGCACCGGAACGCACGCTGGAAGGATTGATCGAGCTCCGCCGCGACGCGGGGAACGGTACATCGGCGTAACAGCGACAGACCCGATGTCAATCATCGCTGCTCGCTTCTCTCCGGCCCGTTTCCTCCAGATAGGCGTAGAAGCCCAGGTCTGCGTGCGTCGCGCGCTTGGTCAGCAGGATGATCTGATACGTGTGCCCGGAAAAATGTTCGACGACATGGAAGATGGCGGCGAGCACGGTGGTGTCGTCGCCCTGGATGGACACCGCTTCAGTGAGGCGCGCGGGCGGGAGCGTTCGAATGACGCGCATCGCGTCGTGCACCGCCGCGCGCAGGTTGGCAACCAGCACCGGACCGTCTGGACCGGACCGCGCCGAGAACTCACTCGGCCGGTCGCGTCGATCGGCCGCGCCGCCAACGCCGGACACAATCCATTGCCGCACGTTGCCGTCGAGATGCAGCAGCAGGTTGGCGACTGCGTTCTCGTTTTCCGATTCGCGCGCCCACAACGATCCGGGCGGCAGCTTGGGCACGCACGTCTCGATTCGATCGAGGTTTTCCGCGAGCTTGTCGGCGGCTTCCTTCAGGAAAATCTGCTCCAACGTCATAGCGAACATGCTAGCTCAAGACACGACAATGCCGCGCTGTCGAACGAGCCGAGTTCGACCGATCAGATGTCGGCGAGTCCACGAGGCGAGCCGGCTGACGGCCGGCTACTGTCTCGGCCGCCGTACTCTCGCGACGAGCGAGATGGTCATGATCCGATCGGTCGTCTCGAAACCGGGCGGCGGCTCGTTGGAGTATCGGAGCGTGTGGGCGATTTTCAGCGACAGGATCGAGTTCAACGCGACGGTGAACGCGACATCCTGATCGAACTTCCACGTGTCAGTTTGGGCGAGGGGCAGCAGATACCTCGGCTCATAGGTGAATTTGCTCGTCGACACCGTGAGCTGGTACGACGCCGCCAGCGAGAGCGTCGCCGAGCTCAAGCTGTCGTCCGGTCTCTGCTCGTTCAAATATCCGAGGCCGGCGTCCAATCGGAGTCGATGCGGCCGTTTGTCAACGGCCAGATAGGAAAGACCGCCTTCGATCACGTGTCGCGCGTCGACGCCGGCAAAGACGTCGCGCAGGAAGTCGTACTGGCCGTACGCCGCCAACCTCGGGTTGAGCGCCCTTGCCGCTCTGAACAACGCCGCCACCGACCTCGCGGTGAGCGCGTCCTCCGTTTCGCTCTGCGCGAAGATTACTTTCCCGTTGTACGTCCATGGATCCGGCCGCCACGTGAAATCACCGCCGCCGCCGAGTGATTGCGTCGACGCGTTGCCCCGCGTATCGAGAAACGTGAACTGGGCGGATGCTTCCAGACGCGGCGGCGGTTCTGGCGCAGCCGGCGGCGTCTGACCGAATGCCGACGGCGCTCCGACCAGGAACACGACGAGCGCGACTGCGCACTGAAGCCGGGTGCAGGTCCTGACGGTGAGTGTCATGTCGAACACCTCGACCCGATGGTCCACGACAGCATGTCGACGTGATGGAACACCTGATCTTCGGCCGCGACTGGCGAGTTGTCCGTCGAAAAGCCGGCATGAATGCGAAACGGGCGATCCTTGGTGACGCGGACGTGCCCGCCGACGCCGACGTTGACAACGGCGTCGGCGGCGGCCGTCAAGCCGGGAAACGGACGCGTGATGATCGACGGCGGCGCGCTCGGGGCCGCGCTGCCGTAAATCACGGTCTGCTGATCGCTCTGGAAGATGTCGCGAATCGTGAGCCGATGATTTCAAAGACCGCCGCGCGCCTACTATGCAGTTTCGGCACCCAGGCGGCTTTCGTCACCGGCGGCCGCGTGACGTGACGCTACGGGAGCTTGCCAGTCAGTTGCTGATAGAACCGCCGCACGGCTGTTTCTCGCTGTGCGTCGTATCCCTGCAGCTTTTCATACTGCGGCCATCGGATGGCGGCCACGGCTTGATCCTCGGTCGCACCGCGCGCAATTTCTTTCTGCACCGTGTCGCGCACGTCGACCAGCATCTGCCGGAAGCGGCGGAGTCCTTCCCGGGTTTCTCGCGGGTTTGACGGAATCGATCCGTGTCCAGGCACGAAAATGTCCGCCTCGAGCGCTTCGACGGTCTCCAGTGCGCGCAGCCAGTCGATCCCGAATCCGTCGTTGATGAACAGGAACTGATCGGCGAAATACAGCTCGCTCAGATACACGATACGATCCTGCGGAACGAAGATGATGCTGTCGCCTCGCGTGTGCGCACGACCGACGTAGAGAATCTGAATCTCCTTGCCGCCGAGATAGAGCGTCATGCGATCGCGAAAGGTCTGATTCGGGAGTCGGGCCTTTTCTTCCTCGGCCGACACCTTCTCACGCCGCATCAAGTCGACGAGATCGGTCCGATAGTGCTCGTGGCCGATCTTCAGCACGTCCGCATAGGCGACGTTTCCCTTTGAATAGTTGTTGTGGAACGTCGAGGACACGAGCACGCGCACCGGCTGCCGAATCGCGCTGGCCATGGCGGCGCGTTGAGCACGCGCGACCGCCTCGGAATTCAAGGCGTCCAGCACGACGACGCCTTCGTCGGTGACGATGATGCCGCTGTTGTAGGTCGAGGAGCTGTACAGATAATGACCGGGAATGATCTGCCGCAAGGCGCCCGCGGGAGTGCCCTCCTGCGAGAATGCCGCGGCGCAGCCGACGAGCAACAGGATTACGCCAAGCATTGATTTTGGCATCGTCTCCTCCCTCGTCTCGGTTGATGCGGAACGATTGACGATACAGTCTAATTCAGGCGAGCGTGGCTGGGTGTGGGCGACGCGAGAGCGCTTCTCGGTGGGACTGAAGCGCGAAGCCTTCAGACGAGCGCGGTACGCGCCGCTGAAGGCTTCGCGATCTGACTTACTTGGCCGAACAATCAGCGGAGATCATCTTGATCGAGGACACCTTAATCTTCCCTGCGGGTGTCGTGCTCGTCGTCGTCGACGTCGCGCCAGCCGGGTTGCTGGCTGCGCTCGGATCCATCGTCCCGGTGACCTCGATGCGATGGCCGACGTGCTTCTTCAGATCGCTGTCCTTTCCGTCGAGCGAATAGCTCTTCCCAGCGGCGCTTGATGCGACCGTACCGGTGGTTCCGGTCGTCGTCGCCGTACTCGTCGTTCCTGCACTCGAGCCCATCGTGGCGTTGGCGAGGACGAACGCCGGCATGGCGCTCGCGCTTCGATCGGCTGGCGCTGTCGAGCTCGATGCGGAGCTGCCCTCCTGCAGGCAGCCTGTCACGGTGACGTTATCTGATGAGCTCGTTCGCGATGGTGTGCTGGTCTGTGACGTCGGCGGCGGAGTCTGCGCGGCTGCGGCCACTATGGATGCCGCCACGAATGCCGCGGTCGCGGTCGCGAGTTGCAATCGACTTCTCATTTTGTGATTCCTCCCGCGCCCGCGGGCTGCAAGGGAGAGTCCGAACCTCGACGCCACACTTTGAACGAAAAACCTTCTGATCTGTCATTGCTGCGCGTCGCGTTCGGATTCACGTGTGACCCTCTTTCCGTCGCGAATCAAGGCGGAACTCGACATTGACGCTAGTCACAACGGGTCTCGTCGCATGATCGTGTGAGACAGCTTGGTCAAAGCGCGCCGTCTAAGCGACTGGTGGACCGTATCGGCTGAAGTGGTACTCGCCACAGCAAGCCTCGACGGCGGTTTTCGGGCCGCGACAACGCCGGGGTCCCCACCGCGCACGCCTGC
>DAIUKO010000259.1:0-11370 GCA_036848175.1 Vicinamibacterales bacterium
GGGACGCCGTACTGCTTGCTGAGAAGCGCGGTGATCTGCTCGTCCTTGACGAACCCCATCTTGACGAGGTTGTAGCCGAGCTTTCCCCCGTTGGATTTCTGCTGCGTCAGCGCCTGCTGCAGCTGCTCCGGGGTGATCAGTTTCTCCTTGAGGAGGAGTTCGCCTATTCGGACGGCCATGAAAGCTGGTAATTATGCTGAACTTGACAATTTATGTCAAAGCGTGACCTAAAATGTCACTCGCAGGGCAAAGCCCCAACCACGCCGCGAATCGTCGGTACCGACGGCCGCCGCAACATCAACGTATGTCCCCGCACGCACTGCCGCGCTTACACCGCCACTGAACGCGACCCTCGCCGCATCCAGCGTGTTCACGCTCGCGCCACCGCGGAAACCGAAACGCTTCCCTGTTGACCACCCTTCGCCGCCAACTGCGGCTCGACGCTCTTCGCTGCCCGTCGCGCCGATCGTCGTCGTCAGATCGAAGTCGGCCGCCACGATCGTCAAGTTCGACCGCGAGCTGAACGCGACGCCGGCGCGGAAGTGACGATCGAGCAGAGCCTCGTGGTCGCCCTCGCCGAAGGACGACTCGCTCACGTTTCGAACCATCAACCCCAATCGCAGTTGACCGAAGCGGGCCATTGCCCCAATGTCGAGCCCCGCATGGGTATCCGTCGGTCCATCCAGATCAGCGGCAGCATCGAGCGACGCCGCCGCTGCAGGTCGAACCTCCGCTGCGACACTCGCCCGAACGAGCTTTACCGTCGACGCCAGAACGAGATGGCGGCCCAACGATTGCCCAACCGTTGCGCCAAATTGGTTCAGGACGAATGACTGCAGACGGATATCCGTGGATCCCTCATCTTGTCGGCCGGCGGAGGGAGCGGCTGTAGTGGGAACGGGCCGTATTGCACTGACCTGCACGCGGTAATAGCTCAATGCGGCAGCCGGGTAAGCGATAGAAAATCCTCGGCTTCCGGTTTCCGATGCCGGCACCGCCCGCTCGGGGCCTGGCTGTCGCTGACTGCCGAACTCGATGATCGCGTTGAAGTACGGGCCGGAGGCGATGCCGGCGGGATTCCACCACGATGCGGTCGAATCGTCAGCGATCGCCGTGAAGGCTCCGCTCATCCCTTGGGCACGAATGCCAACGGCCTCACTCATCTGCGCCGAGGCGGCGGCCGCCGACACCTCGACCAGGGCGGCCGCAATCGCGGCTCGCACGAGCAACGTTTTTTTCATGGGAGTCAGCCGACGAGAACCGCTGCGGCCACGACCGTCGTCCACAAGCCCTTCTTGTCGCCCACGGCCGTCTGCGTGACGTTTTGCGTCCGGACGATTTGATTGGAGAGCCGGTACACTTCCTTCTTCTCGTCCCAGCTCTTGTCGGGATCGAATTCCAGGCCGAGCGTCGTCGCAAGCATCTCCGCCGCGAGCTCTTCCGCGTAGTCGCCGGCGATGTCTTCGCTCTCCCCGAAGCTGTGATGCTCCGAGAGGTAGCCGTACAGCTCTCGATCGCGCGGGATGGCGACGCCCACCGTCGCGGCGATCAGCCGATGCGGCTCGCGCGTTGCCGCTTCCGACATCACGACGAAGGTGACCTGGCCGGGCTCGAGGCGCTTCGCGCCCTGCGAGCGCGAGAGGATGCGGCACTTGGGCGGGAAGATGCTCGAGACGCGAACGAGATTACAGGCGGCGATGCCGGCCGAGCGGAGCGCCAGCTCGAAGGACGTGAGCTTCTCGCGGTGCTTCCCCACACCCTTGGTGAAGAACATCTCCTTGGGCACGAATCCGACCACGTCGACGCTCCTTGAGTTGGCCCACTGCCCGCGGTTCTTTCGCGCGAGTTTTGTTCCGAAGGAAAGACCTGCATGGTAAACACCAAGTTTCCGACTGTCAAGGAACCGTCGCCCTCCGACGTGCGTATAATGGTTAGGTCCCCTAAGCAAATGACCCGTGACCAGGCGCGAGAAAGCGCGCGCGACATCCTCCAAATCATTCCTTTAGTCATGCGCACCGTCGCCGCACAGCTGCGATCCGCTGGAGAGCTGCCCGCGCCGGCGCACTTCGGCCTGCTGTCGATCCTCAGCGAGCGACCGCGAATGTTGACGGAGCTCGCCTCGATCCAGGGCGTCAGCCTGCCGACGATGTCCAGCTCCATCAGCACAATGGAAGAGCGAGGATGGGTCCGGCGCACGGCGCCGACCGAAGAGGACCGCCGAGTCGCCATGATCGAGGTCACCGCCACCGGACGCGCGGCGCTGGATCGGGTCGCGCGGTCGGCGGAGATGCACCTGGCCGAAATGCTGGCCCCAATAGACATGCTTTCACGACGCCGGCTGCACAACGGCCTGGGCGTCCTACGCAAGATCTTCGCGCTGGAGACTGCAGTCTCCGCCGGCCGCCCAAAGAACCGCCGCGGCCGGCGATCGTATGGTGTCTAAGCACAAGCGAGAGGCCCAACGTGACACATGGACTCGCTCCTGAATCGACGGCGCCGGTCGCGAAAGGTCTCAATCTTCCCGCGCGCATCATCGGCGTGCTCACCGCACCGCGAGCGACCTATGCGGATGTGGCTGCGCGGCCACGGTGGTTCGGCGTACTGCTCTTCGTCGCCATCGTCGGATCCGCGACCGTTTTCACTTTCCTGTCGACCGAGATCGGCCAGCAGGCGGCATTCGAGCAGCAGCGGACGACCATGGAATCGTTCGGCGTGCGCATCAACGACGCACAGCTCGCCCGGATGGAACAGGGAATCAAGTACGCGCCGTACACGGCCGGGATCGGTCAGCTCGTGGCCTGGCCGGCCGTGGCCGCGATCATTGCCGGAATCGCGCTCGGAATCTTCAACGCGCTGCTCGGCGGCGATGCGACGTTCAAGCAGGTCTTCGCGGTCGTCATGCATTCCGACGTGGTGATGACGCTGTCGCAGCTCTTCGGCCTGCCGCTCGCGTACGCGCGCGAGTCGATGGCCAGCACGACGAGCCTCGGCGTCTTCCTCCCGTTCCTGGATGACGCCACGTTCCTGGCCCGATTCCTGGGTGGAATCGATCTGTTCGTCGTCTGGTGGGTGGTCAGTCTCTCGATCGGATTGGGCGTACTGTTTCGCCGGCGCACCGCGCCGATCGCCATCTCGATGCTGGGGGTCTACGGCGCGATCGCCTTGATTCTCGCGGCGATCAAAACGGCGGCTGCAGGAGCATAGATGTCTCGTAAGAATGTTCTCATCACGCTTGCGATTCTGCTGGTGGGCGCCGCCGTCGTCGGCGCCAACCTGTATTTCAAGAAGGAAAAGGGCGTCACGGTCACGACCGAAGCGATCAAGACGCGGGATCTCGAGGCGATCGTGTCGGCGTCGGGCAAGATTCAGCCGAAACGGCTCGTCAACGTCACGACCGAAACGCCTGGCCGGGTGGTCAACCTCGCCGTCAACGAAGGCGACCGCATCAAGGTGGGACAGTTCCTCCTGCAGATCGATCCGAAGTCGCTGCGGACCCGCGTCGACAGCGGCAGCGCGTCGCTGCAGGCCGCGGAAGCGTCGCTCGAGCAACTTCGGCAGTCGATCGAATCGGCGCAAGTGCAGTTGACGCAGGCGCAGCAGACGCTGACGCGGCAGCGGGACTTGTGGCGTCAGCAGCTCACGACGCGCGAGGCGCTCGACCGCGCCGAGAACGACGTCAAGGCGGCCGAGTCGGCGATTCGCGAGCGCGAGAAACAGGTGACCGCGCAGTCCAGCCGCATCAATCAGGAGCGCGCGGCCCTCGAGAGCGCGCGCTACGACCTGAGCAAGGTGCGCATCGAGTCGCCGATCGACGGCATCGTCACGCGCCGAAACATCCAGGAAGGCGAAACGGCGATCCTCGGCACGATGAACAATCCGGGCACCGTCCTGCTGACGCTCGCCGACATGTCGATCATCCAGGCCGAAGTGGAAGTCGACGAAACCAACGTGCCGCACGTGCAGATCAGCCAGCCCGCGAAGATCACGATTGACGCCATCCCGGACAAGTCGTTCAAGGGCCACGTCACCGAGATCGGCAACAGTCCGATTCAGTCCAATACGCCCGGCGCCTCGACCGGCACGCAGGCGACGAACTTCAAAGTCGTGGTCGTCCTCGATGAACCGGTCCCGGACGTGCGTCCAGGGTTCACGTGCACGGCCGACATCACGACGGCGACGCGGAAGGAGGTCGTGTCCGTCCCGATTCCGGCCGTCGCGGTCCGCGAGCTCGTCTACGACGCGAACGGCCAGGTGGTGAAAGAGCCAAAGAGCGACAAGCGACGCCGGCCCTCGTCATCGTCAACCGTCGAACCGGTCGCGTCCGCCGCGGAGCTGAAGCCGGGACAGACGCGCAAGGAGACCGAGGGGGTGTTCGTCGTCCGCAGTGCGAAGGCGGAATTCGTCCCGATCAAGATGGGCATCGCGGGCGACAAGTACTTTCAGGTGATCAACGGGCTGCAGCCGGGTGACCAGGTGATCACCGGCCCGTACAACTCCGTCCGCGGCATGCAGGACGGCGACGCGGTCAAGGTCGACAACAACATCAACAAGAAGTGAACAAGTTCCTCGACGCGGCGGGCATCGCGCTCGCCGCGATCTGGTCGGCGAAACTCCGATCGTTCATGACGGTGCTCGGCAACATCGTCGCCGTCACGTCGATCATCGCCGTGGTGTCGCTGATCCAGGGACTCAACGCGTCGGTGAAAACCGCGATCCTCAACCAGGCCGGCGCCGACTCCTTCAACATCCAGCAGTTTCCGATCACGCGCAGCGACGAGGACTTCGACAAGGTGCGCAACAACCCGCGCATCACGATCGCCGACGAGCGTGCCATCCGGCGCTACAGTGAGCTGGCGTCGGCGGTGATGGCCGACGCCATGTCGCAGGGCCGTATCACCTTCCGCGACAAGTCGATCGACCAGACGCGCATCCAGGGGGTGACCGGCGAATACGTCGACTTCTCGAGCTTCGATGCGGAACGCGGACGGCTGATGAGCCCGACCGAGGTGCAGACCGCGCGGCCGGTCGCCGTCCTCGGGTGGCAGACCGCCAACCGGCTGTTCGGCGCCGACATCGATCCGCTGGAGAAGGTCATTCAGATCGAAGGCGTGCACTTCCGCGTCGTCGGCGTCAGCGCGAAGCGCGGCGCGCTGCTCGGCCAGTCGCAGGACGAGTTCGCCGTGATTCCGCTCGCACAGTTTCAGATGATCTTCGGGTCGCGGCCGCGGCTGTCGGTGTCGGTGAAGCCGCGCGACGTCGCGCAGATCGGGCAGGCGATGGACGAGGCGACGCTGGCGCTGCGCATCGCCCGCCGGCTCAAGCCGAAGCAGCCGGACAACTTCGGCATCTTCACCGCCGACACCATCCTCGACATCTACCACTCGGCGACCAACGGCATCTTCGCGGTGCTCGTCGGCGTCGTCGGCCTGTCGCTCGTCGTCGGCGGCGTGGTGATCATGAACATCATGCTCATGGTCGTCACCGAGCGAACGCGCGAAATCGGTCTGCGCAAGGCGCTCGGCGCGCGCCGTTCCGACATCATGACGCAGATCCTCACCGAGTCAGTGGTGCTGTCGATGTTCGGCGGGATCATCGGCACGATGTTCGGCGCCGCGATCGCGACCGCCATCGCCAGGCTGACGCCGGTGCCGGCATCGGTGGAAACGTGGTCGGTGGCGCTCGGCATCGGCATCACCGCCGCGGTGGGCCTGTTCTTCGGACTCTATCCGGCGATGCGGGCCGCCCGCCTCGACCCGATCGAAGCCCTGCGCAAGGAATGAGGCTCGATCGATGGCCCTGAGGCTCGCGCTCGTCTGGGAAGTCATCGGGATGGCGTTCGACACCGTGCGCACGAACAAGCTGCGCTCGGCGCTGACCGTCCTCGGCGTGGTGATCGGGATCACGTCAATCGTCGGCATGACGGCGATGATCCGCGGCTTCGACCAGTCGCTGCGCGGTCTCATCCAGCAGCTCGGCCCCAACACGATCATCGTCTCGCGCTTCAGCGTCGCCAACTTCGTCAACGGCGACGAGGTCAAGGAGCTGCTCAAGCGTCCGAACTTGACCATCTCCGACGGCCGCGCCATCGAGGATCAGGCCACGACGCTGAAGACCGTGGACGTGCAGCTGGGCGGGGGCGGGCCGGGCAGCGTGATGCAGCGCGTCTTCTATCGCGATCTGCGCACCAAGCCGATCATCGTCTTCGGCACGACCGAGAAGTTTCAGGACGGCAACAACATTCCGTTTCTCGCCGGCCGTTTCTTCAACGGCACCGAAGTGCAGTACCGCAAGAACGTCGTGGTGATCGGCAACACGGCCTACAAGCTGCTGTTCGAGCCGTCCGGCATCGATCCGATCGGCAAGACCGTGCGCGTGGGACCGGAGCGGTTCGAGGTCGTTGGCGTCTACGACAAGCGCGCGGCCGGCGGCATCAACATCGGCGCCGACGATTTCGTGGTCATTCCCTACACCACCTACCAGCGCATCTTCGGCCTGCGCGTGGTGCGGATCATGCGCAACGCGACGCTCATGCCGATCGCGATCATGTTGGTGCCGCGCGAGGGCGTGTCCGTGGCGGCGGCCATGACCGACATCGAGCGGATCATGCGGAGCCGGCACGGCCTCAAGCTCGATCAACCGAACGACTTCGAGATGGTGACCCAGGATCAGTTCCTCAAGCTGTGGGATCGGATCAGCCGCGCGACGTTCTTCGCGCTCGTCGTCATCTCCTCGATCGCGCTGATGGTCGGCGGCATCGGCGTCATGGCGATCATGTCGATCACGGTGACCGAGCGCACGCGCGAGATCGGCGTGCGCAAGGCGCTTGGCGCGCGGCGCGCGGAAATCCTCTTTCAGTTCCTGATGGAGGCGGCGTTCCTCACCTCGCTCGGCGGTGTCCTCGGCATCGCGTTCGGCGGCGCCATCGGCTGGGCCGTGCATCTGCTCTCAGGCTTCCCGATCTCACTGCCGTGGTGGTCGTTCGCGATGGGCCTCGGCTTTTCCGCATCGGTCGGCATCTTTTTCGGGATGTACCCGGCCTTCAAAGCCTCGCGTCTCGATCCGATCGAAGCGCTGCGCTACGAATAGGCGCTCCCGGCCGCCGTCTTCGCTTGCGGGGCGTTACACCGCCGCAATATGATCGCCCTACGCGATACGTGCCGTTGGTGAGTTGGTGAGTTGGTGAATGGGTGACTTAATTCCAAATTAATTCACCAACTCACCAATTCACCAAACTCACCAATTTTTGGGTCTGGAGCCCCCTATATGAAGGTCTACGACGCGGCCAGCATCAGAAATGTCGCTCTCGTCGGTCACAGCGGATCAGGAAAAACCCAGCTCGCCTCAGCCATCCTCTCCGATTCCGGCATGGTCAATCGCTTCGGCAAGGTCGACGACGGCACCACCGTCACCGACTACGACGAGGAAGAAATCTCGCGCAAGCACACCTTGTCGGCGGCGCTGGCGTACGCGGAGTGGAGCAGGCAGAAGATCAACCTGATCGACACACCGGGCATGGGCAATTTTCTCGCCGACGCGCGCGCCGCGCTGCAGGTGGTCGACGCGGCATTGGTCGTCGTCGACGCCGTGAGCGGCGTGATGGTCCAGACCGAGAAGGTATGGGAGGCGAGCGACGAGCTCGCCTTGCCGCGCCTCGTCGTGCTCAATCGCCTCGACCGCGAGCGCGCCAGCCTCGAGCGATCGCTGGCGTCGCTGCACGCGTCGTGCAACCGCACCGTCATCCCGATCCAACTGCCGATCGGGGAGGAAAAGAATTTCAAGGGCGTCGTCGATCTGGTGACGAAGAAGGCATTCGTCTACACGAGCGACGAGAGCGGCAAGTTCTCCGAGAGCGCGGTGCCGGCCGACATGACGGCGGCGGTCAACAGCGCGCGCGAAGCGCTGATCGAGATGGTCGCGGAGAACGACGAGAAGCTGATGGAGAAGTTCTTCGAGGCCGGCACGCTGACCGATGACGAGCTCGTCAGCGGGCTGCGCACGGCGACGATGGCCGCGAAGATTTTCCCGCTGGTGTGCACCTCGGCGACGCTGAACATCGCCGTGCCGCAGCTGCTGGATGCGGTGGTCGCCTACCTGCCGTCGCCGGCGGATCGGCCCTACAAGGGCCTCGCCAAGGACGACAGCGAGGTCGCGAAGCAGGCGGACGACAAGGCGCCGGCCGCCGCGTTCGTGTGGAAGACGATCGCCGATCCGTTCGCCGGCCGGATCACGATGTTCCGCGTCGTCTCGGGCGCGCTCAAGGCCGATTCGAACTGCCACAACAAGACCCGCGACGCCGCCGAACGCTTCGGTCATCTGCTGCTGCTGCAGGGCAAGACGCAGACGAGCGTGCCGGAGATCAAGGCCGGCGATCTCGGCGCGGTCGCCAAGCTGAAGGACACGCTCACCAACGACACGCTCGGCGACAAGGGCGACCCGACGCGCTTCCCGGCCGTGAAGTTTCCCGAGCCGGTGCTCGCCTACGCCATCGAGCCGAAGAGCCGCGGCGACGAAGACAAGATCAGCACGGCGATGCACCGCCTCGAAGAAGAAGATCCGTCGATCAAGTACAGCCGCGATCCGCAGACCAAGGAGCTGCTGCTTTCAGGGCAAGGCCAGCTGCACATCGAAGTGACCGTCGCCAAGCTGAAGCGGCGGTTCGGCGTCGACGTCAATCTCAAGCCGCCGCGCATCCCCTACCGCGAGACGATCAAGGCGTCGACCGAAGCGCACGGCCGCCACAAGAAGCAGACCGGCGGCCACGGTCAGTTCGGCGACTGCAAGATCAAGGTCGAACCGCTGGCACGCGGCGCCGACTTCGAGTTCGTGGACGACATCTTCGGCGGCTCGATCCCGCGGCAGTTCGTGCCGGCGGTCGAGAAGGGCATTCAGGACGCGCGCGCCCGCGGCTACCTCGCCGGCTATCCGATGGTCGACTTCCGCGTGACCGTGTTCGACGGCTCGTATCACGACGTCGACTCGAACGAACTCTCGTTCAAGCTCGCCGGATCGCTCGCCTTCAAGGACGCCATGACGCGGGCGCGCCCGACGATCCTCGAGCCGATCATGAACGTCGAGGTCTACGCGCCGTCGGATTTCGCCGGGGATCTGATGGGCGATCTGAACGGCCGCCGCGGGCGAATCGGCGGCATGGACACGCGCGGCGTCATGACCATCATCAAGGCGCAGGTCCCGATGTCCGAGATGCTCACCTACGAACAGCACCTGACGTCAGCGACCGGCGGACGCGGCTCGTATCACATGGAGTACTCGCACTACGACGAGGTGCCGGCGCATCTTCAGACCAAGATCATCGCGGCCGCCAAGGCGGAACGCGCGGGCGTCGAAGTCGAGGAAGTTTGAAAAACAGAACCCGTCACGCCGCAACAGCGTGACGGGTCTCTGAATTGCGGATTGGGGATTGCGGATTGCGGATTGATTGGCGATTGAGTTATTTACCCTTCGACGAACCACCCATCTTCTTGCCGGCGGTTCCTTTCTTCGCCGCGCGTTTGGCGGCTTTCGCTTCGGTCGCGTGCGCCGATTCGGCTTCGGCGCCCGCCTCCTTCTTGCCGCCGCGCAAGCGCTCGGCCGCCGCGCGCAGCCGGCCGCCGACGCCCGACTTCGCCTTTGGCTTCTCGCCACCCTCGGCCTTCTTCGCTTCGGCTTCCGCCTTGGCTTTCGGATCGAACTCGCTGCCGATCAACTCGACCTGCGCCACCTCCGCGCTGTCGCCCTTGCGAAAGCCGAGGCGCAGCAGGCGGGTGTAGCCGCCCGGCCGCGACGCGAAGCGCGGCGCAATCGTATCGAACAGCTTGGTGACGACCTCGCGGTCCTGCAGGTCGTGCATCACGAGACGGCGAGCGTTCAACTCGTGTCCGTTCTGTTCGCCGCCGGCCACCCCGCGCTTGGCGATGGTGATGATCCGCTCGACGAACGGCCGCAGCTCCTTCGCCCGCGGGACGGTCGTCGTCAGATGCTCGTAGCGAAGCAGCGACGTCGCCTGATTGCGCAGCATCGCGAGGCGATGCTCGGTGACGCGTCCCAGCTTCCGGTGTGCGACTCGATGTCTCATAGCTGCATCCCTGGACGGGATTCGGGGTTCGGGATTCGGGATTCGGGCGAATCCTTAATCCCGCCGAATCCAAATCCCGAATCCCGAATCCTTACTCCTGTGCAGCAGCGGTGGGCTGATCGACCCTCATGCCGAGGCTCAGGCCCATCGTGTGCAGGATCTCCTTGATTTCGTTCAGGCTCTTCCGCCCGAAGTTCTTCGTCTTCAGCATCTCCGCCTCGGTCTTCTGCACGAGCTCGCGAATCGTCCGGATGTTCGCGTTCTTGAGGCAGTTGTACGAGCGGACCGAGAGCTCCAGCTCCTCGACCGACTTGTCGAGGTTCTCGTTGCTCGCGCCGGTGCGCGGTTGGTCGGCAGCCGCTTCGGCCTGCTGCTCGGCGCCTTCCTCGAGGTTGATGAAGATGTTCAGGTGATCGCGAATCAGCTTCGCCGCGAGCGACACCGCGTCGCGCGCGTTGATCGAACCGTTGGTCCAAACGTCGACGGTGAGCTTGTCGTAGTCGGTGGTCTGGCCGAGGCGCGCCGCTTCGACCAGGTAGTTCACCTTCTTGATCGGCGAGTGGACCGAATCGATCGGAATCCAGCCGATGCCGAGGTCCTCGTCGAAGTTCTTGTCCGCCGACACGTAGCCGCGCCCCCGCTTCATGCGCATTTCCATGTGCAGCTTGCCGTGCTCGGCGATCGTGGCGATGTGGGCGTCCGGCTCGAGAATCTCCACGTCGGCATCCGCCTGGATGTCGCGCGCCCGCACTTCGCCGGGCTTGTCCACCCGCAGCGTGAGCGTCTTGGTGTGGTCGACGTGCAGCTTCAGCGGAATCTGTTTGAGATTGAGGATGATATCCGTCGCGTCTTCGACAACCCCGGGGATCGGCGAGAACTCGTGCAGCACGCCATCGATCTTCACCGCGGTGATCGCGGCGCCTTCGATCGAGGAGAGCAGGACGCGCCGCAGCGCGTTCCCGATGGTGGTGCCGAAGCCGCGCTCGAACGGCTGTGCGTAAAAGCGGCCAAAACGCTCAGTGAGCGTTTCGCGCTCGAACTCGAGCCGCTTGGGACGTTGAAAACCTTTCCACAGCATTGTTCTGTACTTCCTTTCGCCTACGGGCCCGCAGCCGGGCCTCCAGACCTGCAAGTGACCGCCGGCCTCCCGCCGCAGGTCTGTAAGGCTGCGGGCCGGCGGTTGACGAGACGGGCCTCGTTGACCCGCCCAGGCGGCCTCGTTGGCCCGCCCAGGCGGGCCTCAATGGCCCGCCTTCTTACTTCGAATACAACTCGACGATGAGCTGCTCCTGCACCGG
>DAIUKO010000260.1:0-11333 GCA_036848175.1 Vicinamibacterales bacterium
CGGCCGGCACCTGGACCCATAGATGTTTCGTCACCGCGTATACCAGCCACAGCTTGAAGCGCAGCCCGGGCATGAGTAGCTCGGCCTGGTAGCCCGCCTCACCGCGGAAGGCGAGCCGATTGTCTCCGGGCAGCTTCGCGCCGAATCGTCGCCGCACCAGGCCGACCTCGGTCGGACCGATGCTGTAGATGGAGCTCAGAATCACCGCGGCAATCGTGGCGGCCAGGAATGCGGAAGGAATCCAGAATGCCAGGTTGAAAGGCACTGGAATCGCTCCGTTGAACTGAAACTTGGTGAAAAAATTCCAGATCAGCACGCCCACGACGACGAGCACCACCCAGAACAGCAAACTCTTCAAGGTCGAGTTCAAGCCGAGCCTCCAAACCGCGGGGTTCCAGGACCTTTCGCTTAGAGGGGCTGCGGTCGGCGAGTCTACCACTTCGGTCACGCGCCTGGATCGACGCGTCGCTCGACACGCGGTATCCTCGCTCCGTACACCCATGACGATCACGGGATCGGCGGCGGCAGATTTTCCAATCCTGCGGCAGCGTATTCGCGGCAGGCGCCTCGTGTATCTCGACAACGCCGCGACGACGCAGAAGCCGCAGGCGGTGATCGATCGCGTGATCGGGTTCTATGCGGACGAGAACGCGAACGTCCATCGCGGTGTGCACCAGCTCAGTGAACGTGCGACCGACGCGTACGAACGGGCGCGGGCGACCGTCGGATGTTTTCTGAATGCGCGCGACGCGCGCGAAATCGTGTTCGTGCGCGGAACCACGGAAGCGATCAACCTGGTCGCGTCGACCTATGGCCGCGGCCGCATGGGACGCGGGGACGAAGTGGTCGTCTCGGCGATGGAGCACCACTCGAACATCGTCCCCTGGCAGATCCTCTGCGAGCAGCAGGGCGCGAAGCTCCGCGTGATTCCCGTCAGCGATGCGGGCGAGTTGGACCTCGCCGCCTATGAAACGCTGCTGAACGAACGCACGCGGCTCGTGTCGATCGTCCATGTCTCCAACGCGTTGGGCACGGTCAATCCGGTCGAAGAGGTCGTGCGCCTCGCGCACCGGCGCGGGATTCCGGTCCTGGTCGACGGCGCGCAGGCCGCGGCGCACCGGCGAATCGACGTGCAGGCGCTCGATTGTGATTTCTACGCCCTTTCAGGGCACAAGGTCTTCGGGCCGACCGGCATCGGCGTCCTGTACGGCAAGTCCGAGCTGTTGGAGACGCTGCCGCCGTATCAGGGCGGCGGCGACATGATCGCGTCGGTCACCTTCGACCGCACGCTCTACAAGCAGCCGCCGCACCGGTTCGAAGCGGGAACCCCGCATATCGCCGGCGCCGTCGGCCTCGCGGCCGCGATCGACTACATCACCCGCATCGGTTGGGAATGGATCGGTGCGCAGGAGCGCGACCTGCTGGAGTACGCAGAACGCGCGCTGTCGCGAGTGCCGAGGCTGCGCGTGATCGGCCGCGCCAAGGAGAAGACCGGTATCCTGTCGTTCGTCATGGACGATGTGCATCCGCACGACATCGGAACCATTCTCGATCGCGAAGGCGTCGCGATTCGCACCGGACACCACTGCTGCCAGCCGCTGATGGATCGATTCGGCATCCCGGCGACCGCGCGCATCTCGCTCGCGTTCTACAACACCCGCGACGACATCGACGCGCTCGAAGCGGCGCTGCAAACCGTACGCGGTGTGTTCGGATGAGCGCCGATCTCGAGACGCTTTACCAGCAGACGATTCTCGATCACAACCGGCGGCCGCGGAATTTTCGGGTGCTCGGAGGCGGGCGCAGCGCGGAAGGATACAATCCGCTCTGCGGGGATCGGTTGACGGTGTTTCTCCGCGTCCGCGGCGACCTGATTGAGGACGCGTCGTTTCAGGGTGTCGGCTGTGCGATTGCGAAAGCCTCGGCTTCGCTGATGACCGAGAGCGTCAAGGGCAAGACCCTTTCGGAAGCGGAGCGATTGTTCGAATGCGTTCAGCGGTTGCTGACCGCCGGCGAAGGGTCTCGTGACGATCTCGGCGCACTGGTGGCGCTGTCTGGCGTGCGGCACTTTCCGATCCGCGTGAAATGCGCGACGCTGCCGTGGCAGACGCTTCGTGCCGCCGCCGCCGCCAGCGACGACATCGTCTCGACGGAGTAGCGATGGACCGACGGGAGACCGAACGATTGCTCGAAGCGATCCACCAGGCGCGCGCCGCGGGTGAACCGGCGGCGCTGGCGACGGTGATTCGCGTCAGAGGGAGCGCCTACCGGCGCGAAGGCACGCGCATGTTCGTCCGCCAGGACCGCTCGTTCGAGTGCGCGCTCTCCGGCGGCTGTCTCGAGCCGGATGTCGCCGAGGCGGCGGCGCGGGTGATCGAATCCGGTGAGCCGATCACGGTCAGCTACGATTTGGCCGACGATTCGATTTGGGGCCTCGGCATCGGCTGCAGCGGCGCCGTCGACATTCGCATCGAACGGATCGAAGACGATGCGATCACCCGCGAGTGGTTGCGGATCCTCGAACAGGGAGAGGCCGCCGCGCTCGTGACGCCGCTGTCCGGCGCGGCGGGACGGATGATCGTCCGCGGAAACGGCGAGCGTGTCGGCACGGTGACTGGCGCGATCGTGGAGCAGGTCGCCGCGCGTGCCCGCGCGCGGCTCGACGCACCGTATCCGTCCTCTGCGGCCGAACTGATCGGCGAGGCGGAATTGTTTTTCGAAGTCGCAACGCCGCCGCCCGAGCTCATCGTCTTTGGCGGCGGACACGACGCGCCTCCTGTCGCGCGGCTCGCGCGGTCGGTCGGATTCTCGGTGACGATCGTCGACGCTCGTCAGGCGTTCCTCACCGCCGAGCGTTTTCCAGGCGCGACGCTCGTGTGCGCGCATCCGAGCCTGTTCGCGGAGCGCGTCGCGCTGCGCGCCGGCAACTACGTGCTGATCATGAATCATCACGTCGAGCGCGACGAGGAGAGCCTGCGCTTCAGCCTCGAGTCGCCGGTGGCGTACATCGGCGTGCTCGGTCCACGCGCTCGCTACGAGAAGCTGCTGGCGAGACTCGCGACGCGCGGCTGCGTGCCGCCTGCGTCGCGGCTCGCATCTGTGCGAAGCCCCGTCGGCCTCGCTCTCGGCGCCGAAACGCCGCCGGAGGTGGCCGTCGCGATCGTCTCCGAGCTGCTCGCGGTCCGGCGCGGATTCGAGGGAGGGTTTCTGTCCGGCTCGGTCGCCGGCCTTCACCGTGCCGACGACGTACGTGACCAACGCGCTTTGGCGACCTCGTAGTCCTGCGGCGTGTCGATGTCCTGAAGCAGCTCCGGCGGGAATTGCAGGACGAGCCGGCGGTCGCCGTGCCGCTCGATCACCGGCCGCGCGCCGTGCACGAGCTCGAGGAGCTCGGGAAACAGTTCCTTACTGAACAGGTGCGGCGGCGCCGTGACGTCGCCGTAGCGGACGCCGACAATGGCCGGCGCCTGCTCGCGGAACGTGTCGAGGATCGCGCGGTAGTGTGCGGCCGTGACGAACGGCTGATCGGCCAGCGCAATCAGCACCGCCTCGCTGCCGCCGGCGTGCTCGATGGCGGTGCGGAACGACGTCCCCATTCCATCTCGGTATTTCGTATTGAGGGCATATCGAATCGGCAACCCCTCGAGCGCCTCGAGCACCTTTTCATGTTCGTGCCCGACGACGACGAGGACGTCGTCGACACCGCTGTCGCAGACCTGCCGCACGGTTCGCCGCACGATGGTCTCGCCGCCGAGGTCCAGGAGAAGTTTCTGTTCGCCCATCCGCGAGGATGCGCCGGCCGCGAGCACGACTCCACTGACCATCGCTTCAGTCTAGTCGTTGCCTGAGCCGGCGACCGGGTTATCCAGGCGCTGAAATTTTTTCTTTGTGCCCTTTGTGTTCTTTGCGTTCTTTGTGTTCTTTGTGTTTGTAGTAGAATCCACGCCCTCCAACACGCTCACCTACCAGGAGGGCCATTGATTCCCGCAGCCTTCAATTACCTCCGTGCTCACACCAGCGACGAAGCGTTCGCGCACCTGCAGCAATACGGCGCCGAGGCGCGCGTGCTCGCGGGCGGACAGAGCCTGATTCCCGCGATGCGGTTCCGGCTCGCGCGTCCCGCTGTCCTCGTCGACATCAATGCCATCCGCGATCTCAACGTGCTGCGCGTGAATGATCACGCGCTGACCGTTGGCGCGATCGCGAGAGACAGCGACATCGAACGCGCGCCGTGGATCAACGACACGCGCTGGACGCTCATCCGCGACGTGTCGCGCGTCGTCGCCGATCCCGTCGTCCGCCAGCTCGGCACCGTGGTCGGCAGCTTGTGCCACAACGATCCGGCCGGCGACTGGACTGCCGCCGCGCTCGCCGCTCGCGCCGAGGTCGCGGTGCGCGGCAAGGACGGCGTGCGGCACGTGCCCATCGACGAGTTCCTCGTCGGCAGTTTCACGACGGCCGTCGGCGAGGGCGAGATGGCGCTCGGCGTTCATTTTCCAGCCGCCGGCGATCGGACCGCGGGCGCCTATCACAAGGTCGAGCGCAAGGTCGGCGACTTCGCGACCGCCGCGGCCGCAGTGCAGGTCTCGCTCGGAGCCGACGGCACCATCCGCGAGGCGGGCGTCGCGCTCTCGGCCGCCGGACCGTGCGCGGTTCGCGTCAAGGAAGCCGAGGAGATCCTCAAGGGACAGCGTCCAAGCGCCGAGGTGATCCGTGCCGCAGGCGATGCGGCGTCGCGCCGCAGCGAGCCGCAAGGCGACCTGCGCGGCAGCGTCGAGTACAAGAAGAATCTCGCCGGCGTTCTCGTGGTCCGCGCGCTTCGACAGGCCCTGTCGCGTCTGGGGGTGCAGGCATGAAGGTCAACGTCACGGTGAACGGTGTTCCATACGAGCGCGAGGTCGAACCGCGCACGCTGCTTGCGTACTTCCTGCGTGAGGACTGCGGGCTCACGGGGACGCACGTCGGCTGCGATACGTCGAGCTGCGGCTGCTGCGTCGTCGTCCTCGACTCCGAGCGAGCGGTGAAGTCGTGCTCGATGTTCGCGGTGCAAGCCGATGGACATCAGGTCCAGACGGTTGAAGGGCTCGCCAATGGCGGCACGCTACATCCGCTGCAGCAGGGGTTCTGGGATCAACACGGCCTGCAGTGCGGCTACTGCACGCCGGGCATGCTGATGACGTCGGTCGCGCTGTTGAAGCGGAACCCGAATCCGAGCGAGTCCGACATCCGCGAAGGACTGGCCGGCAATCTGTGCCGGTGCACCGGGTATCAGAACATCGTCAAAGCGGTGCAGCAGGCGTCTGCCGCGATGGGGGTGCAGGCATGAGCGACGAAAAACCCGCCGGCTGCCTCGGCAAGGCGATGAAGCGCAAGGAAGATCCGCGCTTCCTTCGCGGCAAAGGCCACTACGTCGACGACATCAGGCTGCCGGGCATGCTGTATCTCTCGCTGGTACGCAGTCCGTATCCACACGCGGAGATCAAATCGATCGACATCGGCGACGCGATGAAGGTGTCCGGCGTGGTCGCGGTCATCACCGGCAAAGATCTCGAGGCCGCGGGCCTCGGCTGGCTGCCGACGTTCCACGGCTACGACAAGCAGATGGTCCTGGCGATCGGCAAGGTGCTGTTTCAGTACCAGGAAGTCGCGGCGGTGTTCGCGGAGACGCGCGGCGCGGCCGCCGACGGCGCGGAAGCGGTGCAGGTGGACTACGCGCCGCTGCCGGTCGTCGCCGATCCGTTCACGTCGAAAACCGATCAGATCATCCTGCGTCCCGATCGCGACGCGAAAACGAACCACATCTACCACTGGGAGGTCGGCGACAAGGACAAGACGGCGACGGCTCTCGCCAGCAGCCCGAAGAAGATCAAGGAGCGCATCTGGTTTCAGCGCTGTCATCCGGCGCCGCTCGAACCGTGCGGCTGTGTGGCGGAGTTCGACGCGATGGGACGGCTGCAGTTCTACGTCACCTCGCAGGCGCCGCACGTCTATCGCACGGCGCTCGCGCTCGTGACCGGCATCCCCGAGGACAAGATCCACGTCGTCTCGCCCGACATCGGCGGCGGCTTCGGCAACAAGGTGCCGGTCTATCCGGGCTATGTGTGCGCGATCGTCGGCGCGCTCAAGATCGGCCGGCCGGTCAAGTGGATCGAAACACGCACGGAGAACCTGACCAGCACCGGCTTTGCGCGCGACTACCACATGGATGTGGAGATCGGCGCGACGGCCGAGGGCCGCCTGACAGCGCTCCACGTCGCGACGACCGCCGATCATGGTGCGTTCGATGCGGCCGCGGATCCCACCAAGTACCCGGCGGGGATGTTCGGCGTCGTCACCGGCAGCTACGACTTCCCGGCCGCACACGCCGAGGTCGACGCGTACTTCACGAACAAGGCGCCCGGCGGCATCGCCTACCGTTGCTCGTTCCGCGTCACCGAAGCGAGCTACGCGATCGAGCGCGCGATGGACATCCTCGCCGACGAGCTCGGCATGGATGCGGCGGAACTGCGGCGCAAGAACTTCGTGCGCAAGGACAAGTTTCCGTATCCGTCGGCGCTCGGATTCACGTACGACAGCGGCGACTACGAGAAGACGCTCGGCGTGGCGCTCGACAAGATCGGCTATCAGGCGCTGCTCAAGGAGCAGGCCGAGAAGCGAGCGCGCGGCGAGTTGATGGGCATCGGCTTCTCGACGTTCACCGAAGTGGTCGGCGCCGGGCCGTCGAAACACTTCGACATCCTCGGCATCAAGATGTTCGACAGCGCCGAGATTCGCATCCATCCGACCGGCGCCGGCATCGTGCGCACGGGCACGAAGTCGCAGGGGCAGGGACACGAGACGACCTGGGCGCAGATCGTCGGCGAGGAGCTCGGGCTCGATCCGCAGAACATCATGGTCGAGGAAGGCGACACCGACACGGCGCCGTACGGTCTCGGGACCTACGCCAGCCGCAGCACGCCGGTCGCCGGCGGCGCGATCGCGCTGGCGGCGCGGCGCGTGCGCGAGAAGGCGCGCAAGGTCGCGGCGCACATGCTCGAAGTGGGCGAAGACGACGTCGAGTGGAAGGACTACAAGTTTCAGGTGAAGGGGGTGCCGGCCAAGAGCGTCACGATGAAGGAAGTGGCGTTTGCCGCCTACACGAACATGGCGCAGAACGAGCCGGGGCTCGAGGCGTCGTACTACTACGATCCGCCGAACATGACGTTTCCGAGCGGCGCCTACGTCGCGGTGGTCGACATCGACCGCGAGACCGGCGAGGTCAAAGTGCGGCGCTTCCTCGCGGTCGACGATTGCGGCACGATCATCAACCCGCTCGTCGTCGAAGGACAGATCCACGGCGGGTTGACTGAAGGGTTCGCCATCGCGTTCATGCAGGAGATTCAGTACGACAAGGACGGCAACAACCTGAACACCAACTTCACCGACTACCTGCTGCCGACATCGCTGGAGACGCCGGCGTGGGAGACGGACAAGACGGTGACGCCGAGCCCGCACCATCCGATTGGCGCCAAAGGCGTCGGTGAGAGTCCGAACGTCGGCAGTCCGGCGGCGTTCGTCAACGCCGTCGTCGATGCGCTGTCGCCGCTCGGCGTCCGTCATCTCGACATGCCGCTCACGCGCGACAAGGTGTGGCGGGCGATCCGCGCGGCGCAAGTGGTGACGACATAGCATGAACCTGCAATACAGCGGCGAAGAAACGATCACGGCGAGCGCGGACGTCGTCTGGGCGTTCGTGACCGATCCCGAGAAAATCGGTCGGAGCCTGCCCGAAGTGCTCGAAGTCACCGTGCGCGATCCGACGCACGTCGACGCGGTCGTGCAGGTGGCCGTCGGGCCGGTGAGAGGGAAGTTCAAGTTGAAGGTGGAGCTTCAGCCGGATGCGTCGCGGCGTCGCATCGACATGAAGGTCTCGGGCGGCGGCTTCGGCAGCGCCGTCGATCTGACGGCGGGCGCGGATGTCGTCGCCGCCGGCGATGCGACGACGCTGCTCAAATGGAGCGGCCAGGCGATCGCGCGCGGCCCCGTCGCCGCGATCGGCGGCCGCGTGCTCGACGCGCAGGCGCAGAAACTGATCGCGCAGGCATTCGGCAACGTCCGTCAGCAGTTGTCGGTCACGACCTGATCGCATGGAACTTTTCGAACGCATGGCGGCGTTGCGGCGCGAAGGGCAGTCGTTCGCGCTGGCGACGGTGATCGCGCGGCAGGCGCCGGTGTCGGCGCATCTCGGCGACCGCGCGATCGTGTTTCCGGATGGCCGCATGGAAGGCTTCATCGGCGGCGCATGCTCGCGCGAGATCATCCGGCAGCAGGCGCTCGATGTGTTGCGCGCGCGGCACGGCCGTCTCGTATCGATCCGTCCGGACGCGAGCGGATCGATCGAGTCGAGCGCCGAGCACGTCGTCGTGCCGATGAGTTGCGCATCGGAGGGCGCGGTGGATGTCTACGTCGAGCCGTTCGTGGAGGCGAGACGGCTGATCGTCGTCGGCGCGACGCCGGTCGCGGAAGCGTTGACGCGGTTGGCGCGAAGCATGGACTACGACGTGTGGCGCCTCGTCGATGCACGCGAGCAGCGCGACGTGACGGCGGCGGCCGCGCCGATCGGCGCGACCGTCGCCACGCTCGACGCGCTCGAGACGATTTTGCGGGAAGGCGCGGCGCGTGGCGGCGAGCAGGCGGTCGTCGTTGCCTCGCAGGGCCACTACGACGAAGAGGCGCTCGAGTCGATTCTGAAGTCCGGCGCCTCTTACATCGGCCTCGTCGCATCGCGGAAACGCGGCGCGATGGTGCGCGCGCACCTCGAGGAGCGCGGCGTCGCCGGCGCGGCCGCCGTCCGGATGCCCGCCGGCCTCGATCTTGGCGCGCGAACGCCGGCCGAGGTCGCGCTGTCGATTCTCGCGGAAATCGTCCAGGCGCGTCCGAGCGGTGCGCCAATGCAGGAGGCCGCTCCGACCGCACCGGTCGAGGCGACATCGGCTGAGGGCCGCGCGGTCGATCCCGTCTGCGGTATGTCGGTGACCATCGCGTCGGCACGGCACACGGCGAACGTCGACGGTGTTCTTTACTACTTCTGCTGCGCCACCTGCCGCACCCGGTTCCTCCAGGATCCGCAACCGTATCGCGTCCACACATGATCGACGCCGACGCCATCCGTCAAAAGTTTCGAGAGCGCGGCTTCATCGCCGACGAGGCGTTTGCGACCGCGCTGCAGATCGCACTCGCGCTCGAGAAGCCGCTGCTCGTCGAAGGACCCGCCGGCGTCGGCAAGACGGAAAGCGCGAAGGTGCTCGCCGAGGCGCTCGGCACCCGGCTGATCCGGCTGCAGTGCTACGAGGGTCTCGACGCGATGGCGGCGCTGTACGAGTGGAACTATCCACGTCAAATGCTCCACGCGCGGCTCAGCGAATCCGACGGGTCGACGCTCGCCGAGCGCGAGGCGCACATGTTCAGCGAGCCATTCCTGCTCAAGCGGCCGCTGCTCGACGCCATCACGCAGGAGCGATCGCCGGTTCTCCTCGTTGACGAAGTCGATCGCGCCGACGAGGCGTTCGAGGCGTTCCTGCTCGAAGTGCTCGCCGAGTGGCAGGTCACGATCCCGGAGCTCGGCACGATTCGCGCGCGACACAAGCCGCACGTGGTCGTGACGAGCAATCGCACGCGCGAGCTGTCCGACGCGCTGCGCCGCCGCTGCCTGTTCGTCTGGCTGCCCTACCCGACGCGTGAGCAGGAGATCGAAATCCTGCGCGCGCGCGTGCCTGGACTGTCGGAGCGGCTCGCCGAACAGATCGCCCAGATGATGCAGGTGCTGCGCGGCCTGCCGTTGCAGAAGGCGCCCGGCGTCGCCGAGAGCCTCGACTGGGCGCTGGCGCTGATGAGCCTGCATCGCGATCGGCTCGATGCCCGGATCGTGGAGCAGACGCTCGGCTGCGTCCTGAAAGTGCACGAGGACGCGGCGATCGTCCAGGCCCATCGCGACACGCTGACGCCGATTCTCGCCGGCACGCCGGTTCGCGCGGAGGCCGGCGGCTACGCGCTCGACAACGATTTCGGCGCCGGCTCGGTCTCGGGCCCGCGCCGCTGATGTATCCCTTCGGCACGCTCCCCGACAACCTCGTCGCGTTCGGCGGATTCCTGCGCGAGCGTCACGCGTTCAACATCGGTCCGCGTGAGATCCACGATGCGGCGCGCGCGATCGAGATCGTCGATCTACGCGACGAGCGGCGCGTCCGCAACGCGCTGCGTCCGATCTTCAGTGGAACGCTTCGCGAAGCGACGCTCTTCGATTCGGCGTTCACGGAGTTCTTCTTTCCCGGGCCGCCGGGCGTGCCGCAGGCCAACCTTCCGCATCCCCGTCGTGAGGCAGATCCGGACGTCGATGGCGCCGAGAGGACCATCGAACGAGCTGCGGCGGTCGACGAGCCATCGGCCGAAGATCGGCCGCGCGCTGACGGCGATCCGATCGCGCCGCTCGAGACGCGCGAAGCCGATGCTGCGGCGTCCGCGATCACCCTGCGATCGAGCTACAGTCCGCTCGACGCCGACGCATCCGAATCGCCCGAGCTGCCGCGCGCAGATGACGAGTGGCGCGATGCCGCGCGATCGTTCGTGCGCCGGCTGCATCTCGGGCTCACGCGGCGATGGCGGCCGTCGGCCAAAGGGCGGCGATTCGATCTACGCCGGACGCTGCGCGCGAGTCTGCAGACCGGCGGCGAGGCGCTGGCGCCGCGCTGGCTGAAGCGTCCACGGCGGACGCCGCGAGTGGTCTTCCTGATCGACGGCAGTCGATCGATGAGCGAGTACGCGCCGACCGCGCTGCAACTGGCAGTCGCCATCGCGGCGTCGACGCAGCGCGTGGAAGTGTTCACGTTCTCGACCGCGCTGCGACGCGTGACCGCCGACGTCCGCCGCGCGGCAGCGGGCGAGAGTCGGCGACTGCAGCGTCTGCATCATGCGTGGGCCGGAGGCACCAGCATCGGCGCGTGCCTCGACGATTTCCTGAAGCGATTCGGCGATCGGATGGTTGGACGCGACGCTGTCGTGATGATTGCGAGCGACGGCCTCGACGTCGGCGCGCCGGAGATGCTGAGGGACGCGATGCGCGACCTCCATCGTCGATCCGCCGGCGTCGTCTGGCTGAATCCGCTGCTCGAGACGTCAGGCTACGAGCCCACCGCCCGCGGCATGCGCGCCGCCAAGCCGTACATCAGCACCTTCGCCAGCGTAGCCGATGCGCCGTCGCTGGCGCGGCTGTCCCGTGCGCTCCGCCTTCGGGTCTGACCCGGGTCTGACCCGGGTCAGACCACGGTCAGACCACGGTCAGACCACGGTCAGACCAC
>DAIUKO010000261.1:0-11332 GCA_036848175.1 Vicinamibacterales bacterium
CAGTGGGAAGGATACGTCATGGCAACACAGCGGCCGTTATCAGCGAAGGAGCTGGCAGGGATCGACGCGTACTGGCGCGCGGCGAACTACCTGTCGGTCGGGCAGATCTATCTTTACGACAATCCCCTGCTCAAGGAGCCGCTGAGCACCCGGCATATCAAGCCGCGCCTGCTCGGGCATTTCGGGACGACGCCGGGGCTCAACCTGATCTATGCCCACCTCAACCGGGTCATCCGTGCCCGCGGTTTGAGCATCATCTATATAGCGGGCCCCGGGCACGGGGGTCCGGGCGTCGTCGCCAACGCCTATCTCGATCGCTCACCGCTCATCGCCATCACCGCGACGATGTCGACGGCGGCGGCGCCATTCGCCACGCATCAGCAACTCGATCTGAACGCCGTGTTCCGTCCGTTCACGAAGCAGACGATCACGCTCGACGCCGTGAACACGGCGGCGACGGTGAGGCGGGCGTGGCGGACGACCATCGAGCCGCGGTTCGGACCGGTGCACATCGCGCTGCCGAGCGACGTCGCGCGGCTGCCGGATCGGCACGCGGAGGATCCGGCGATGATTTCGTTGACGCCCGATCCGCCGCCGCCGCCAAACGCGGACGCGGCCGCACGCATGGCGGATGAACTCGCGCGCGCCAAACGTCCGGTGTTGATTCTCGGCCTCGATCTGAATCCGTACACCGACGCGCCGGCGGTGCGGCGATTCGCGGAGCGAGTGGGCGTGCCGGTGTTCGTCACGCCCAAAGCCAAGGGAATGTTTCCAGAGGATCATCCGCTCTTCTACGGCATCTGCAGCGGCCTCGCCGCGGACGCCGTGATCGTCGACTTCTTCGCGAAGAGCGATCTCCTCGTCGGCGTCGGATTCGAGCCGGTCGAATCCGACAAGACGTGGCATCAGACGATGAAGCTGGTGTCGATTGCGCCGGTGACGATTGCCGCGGGGCAGTACCGGCCCTCGCTGGAATTGACGGGAGACGTGACGGCGGCGCTGACGATGTTGAGCGCGCGATCGTACGGGCCGTTTGAGTGGACGCGGGAAGACGAGGGCAGATTTCGAGGAGAGCTCGAACGAACGCTGCGCGGCGACTCCCCTCCCGAACATCCCGTCCCTCCCGCCCAAGGGCTCTCAGCACTAGCCGTGACCCGCTGTCTCCGCGATCTCTGTCCGCCGGAGACGATCGTCACGACCGACGTCGGATCGATCAAATTGATCGTCTCGCAGGCGTGGCGCTGCACCGAGCCGCTCACGTTTCTCGAATCGAACGGACTGTCGGCGATGGGCTACTCGCTGCCGGCGGCGATGGCGGCCAAGCTCGCCATGCCGGATCGGCCGGTGCTCTGCACGATGGGGGACGGTGGGTTCTCGATGGTCTTCGCGGATCTGGAGACGTGTGTGCGACAGCGGATCCCGTTCGTCACCGTCGTCTACAACGACAGCGCGCTCAGCCTGATCCAGGTTGCGCAGGAGCGGCGCGGACACACCGACTACGGCGTCCGATATGGATCGGTGAATTTCGCAGCCGCATCAGCGGCGCTGGGCGCCTGGAGCCGTCGCGTGCACACGCTCGAAGAACTTGCCGCCGCCGTGCAGGATGCGCGCGCCGCCAACGAGCAGGGCATGCCCGCCGTCATCGAAGTGCCAATCGATCCCAGGGAGTACCGCGCTCACGCGCGGTGAACGGCATTTGAAATCAAGGATTTGGAATGTGGCGTGCGTGCACACACTCCACATTCCAACTCCAAATTCCTGATTCTACCGGCCTGCCGATGTCGTCGCCGCCGCGCCGGCGTTCTCGTACCACTTCAGGTTCGCCGTCGACGACCCGATGCAGACGATGTCAGTGCGTTTGTCGCCGTTGAGATCGGCGACGACGCAGCCGGACGCGGCCATCTTCGCTTCGTCGAGAACCTGATGCGTCCACTCGCCGTTCGGATCGGCCGGCGCGTACATGACGTGAACCGCTGGACTCTTCGCGTTGCGATCTCCGGCGACAATGTCGTCGCGGCCGTCGCCGTTCAAGTCGGCGACCGCCACCTCGTGGCCTTCCGTCATGCCGTTGAAGATCACGCGGCGCTCCCACTTGCCGCCGCGATCGGTGTAGACGACGATCTCCTGCCCGTGCCACGGCTCGATCGCCGCGAGGAAGCGTTTGCCATTCTGCTTGCCGACGGCGACGTCGCTCGCGCCGAGCTTCGGCGCCTTGTCAGTGTTGTGGCCCGGCGACAACAACTCGCTCGTCCACTTGAGATCGGCGCCGCGTCCGCTGGCACGCCAGAGCTGAATGCCGTCGAATGACGCGACCAGCAGTTGATCGCGCTTGTTGCCGTCCCACGCGATCGGCCGCACCCGGTGGATGATGCCGTTGATGTCGTTGGTGATGGTCAGGCGCTTCCAATCGTTCTGGCGATAGAGGAAGAGCGGCGCCTTGTCCTGGTCGTAGGTCGGCGCCGCGCTCTTGGCGCCGACGAGCGGCGCGTTGACGAGCTCCTTCTTGCCGTCGCCGTCGGCATCCATCCACGCGATGTGGTGCGACGTCGGGAACTTGTCGATCTGCTGCACCTTCCAGCGCCCTTTCGGATCGCCGTCGTGCCGCACGATCCACACGATGCCTTCGCTCGACGCCGGCGACATGGCGAATCCGCTTTCGAAGGCGACCTCGGGGATGCCGTCGCCGTCGATGTCGGCGGCCGCGAAATTTACGATGCCGGCGAGGCCGTCGATCATCACATGACGCTCCCAGGTCGGGTTCTCGTACCACGCCAGCTCGGGCACGCGCTGGCTGACGCCGATGACGTCGAGCTTGCCGTCCTTGTTGACGTCGATGACGCCAACGGCATAGCCGCCCGGAAACTTCGTCTCGATGTCATGCGGGCGAAATTCCACGGCCCCGGACGAAGCCGGCGCACTGGTGAGTGACACGACGGTCAGCGATGCCGCGGCCGCAAAGGCAAGAATCCTGATACGCATGACACCACCCTTCGAAACAAAAAAGGGCGACGACCGTTTCGGATCGTCGCCCTGCATTTCGAATCCCGAATCCCGTCGGGCTACACCCCGGCGGCCGTATTGCGCGCCTTCTGCGGGAAGATCTCCTTGAAGGCGGTCATGAAGCGGTCCATCTCCTCGGCGGTGCCGACGGAGACCCGCATGTGCTTGGTCATCGGCGGGAACGGCCGGCCGACGGCAACCTTCCGCGTCCGGAACTCTTCGATGACCGGCTGAATCTCGCGGCCGATCTCCACCATGAAGAAGTTGGTCTCCGACGGGATGCTCTCGTAGCCGTACGCGCGCAGGTCGGCGGTCGTTTTCTTGCGGAGCGCGAGCGTCTTCGTCTTGACCTCGGCCTGCGCGGCCGTGTCCTTCAACGCCGTCACGCCGCCCCATTTCACGAGCGCGTTGATGCTGCCCATGCTGTACGGCCGCATCTTCTGGATGTTCTCGGCCGACGCGATCGCGTAGCCGAGCCGCATGCCGGCGAGCGCAGCGATCTTCGAGAACGTCCGTGCGATCACGACCGGACGTCCTTCGAGGACGTACGGCACCGACGTCGCGTAGCGCGGATCCTCGACGAAGTGGTGATACGCCTCGTCGATCAGCACCGGCATGCCCTTCGGGATCCCGTCGAGCAGCTGCTTCACTTCTTCCTTCGACACGGCCAAGCCGGTCGGGTTGTTCGGGTTGCACAGGTACACGAGACCGATCTCGCTCGCGCGATCGTTGGCGGTCTTGATCATCGCGGCGATGTTCTGCGTGTAGTCCTTGTTGAGCGGCAGCCTGATGGCTTCGGTCTTGATGCTGGTCGCGTGCTGATAGACGGAGCTGTAGGTCGGCTCGACGCCGAGAACCTTCTTGCCGCCGAGCAGCCAGGTCGTGCCGACGACGTCGAGAATCTCGCCGGAGCCGGCGCCGAGGAGAATGTTCTCCTGCTTCACGCCGTGATGCTTCGCGATCTCGGCGACGAGATTGCCGTCCGGGTACCCGTAGCGGTTCGAGTACTTCCAGGCGTTGTTCATCGCCTTCATCACCGAGTCAGGCGGTCCCCAGCAGTTCTCGTTGCTCGACAGATGCGCCATCGCGTCGTAATCGTCCATGCCGGTTCGCGGACGAGCCGCTCCGCCAGGCGCCTGCGGCCGGCCCTGCGCGAGGACATCGATGTCCGGATGTACCCCGAGATACCCCAGTGCGGCGGCGAGTCCGCCCACGAAGCTGCGGCGTGAAACACTCATGCTGCCTCCAATATCACGTGGGGGCTCTGCCCCACACCCCAACCTCGAGCTTGCCGAAGGGTCGCAGACGCGCTGTGCGCGCCTGGCCACGTTGTTACCGACGCTCGGGCACAGTCCGCTTGCGCTGGACGCAGATGCGAACCGGGGCATTTTAGCGCGTCTCGGCTCGTTCCGCCGCTAATTGATGAAGGGCGTCCCCGGCCACCCGGAACACGGTCCAGTCGTGCATCGGCTGTGCGCCAAGGCCGCGGTAGAAGCGGATCGCCGGTTCGTTCCAGTCGAGAACCGCCCATTCGAGTCGCCCGCAGTCGCGCTCGACCGCCAGACGCGCCAGATGGGCGAGCAGGTGACGCCCCACGCCCTTGCCCCGCCATGCCGGCTTCACGAACAGATCCTCGAGGTAAAGGCCGCGCTTGCCGACAAACGTCGAGAAGTTGTGAAAGAAAAGGGCGAATCCGACCGGCTCGCCGCCCGATTCGGCGATGACGACTTCGGCACCGGGCGAGGCGTCGAACAACGCCTGGCGCAGACCCGCCTCAGTAGCGGTCACTTCGTGGGCCAGTCGCTCGTACTCCGCGAGGCCCCGAATGAGTTCGAGAATGAGTGGAACGTCTGTCGGCGAGGCACGTCGAATGGTCATGTCCATAGCGGGTAAACAATAAACCATCTGAATTGCGGATTGAGGATTGCGGATTGCGGATTTATTGGGGATTGCTGATTGTCTGGCGCCTGTTGATTGCGGATTGATCTCGGATTTGCCGGATTGCGATCGATCAACGATCCCAAATCAATCCGCAATCGACACGTAACACCCCAATCACCAATCATCAATAAATCCGCAATCCGCAATCCTCAATCCGCAATACTGATGATGCTCCACGGCTCGTGAACCTCGAAGCAGGCGGATTGCGGTTTATTGGGGATTGGGTGAGACGTGTGGATTGCGGATTGCGGATTTATTGGGGATTGCTGATTGTCTGGCGCCTGCTGATTGCGGATTGATCTCGGATTTGCCGGATTGCGATCGATCAACGATCCCAAATCAATCCGCAATCGACACGTAACACCCCAATCACCAATCATCAATAAATCCGCAATCCGCAATCCTCAATCCGCAATACTGATGATGCTCCACGGCTCGTGAACCTCGAAGCAGGCGGATTGGGAATTGCGGAATGGGGATTGCGGATTGCGGATTTATTGGGGATTTGGTGATTCAATGAATTCACGATTGGTAATTTGGCAATTCGCGATATGCGCTTTTGAATCGTCGATAAATCCGCAATTCGGCAATTCGTGATATGCGTGAATCGTCAATAAATCCGCAATTTGGCAATTCGTGATATGCGTGAATCGTCAATAAATCCGCAATCCGCAATCCTCAATCCGCAATGACGATGCGCACGTTCAGAACCCTCTTCAAAACGCCGTTCGTGACGATCGTCGCGATTGTCTCACTGGCCCTCGGCATCGGGGCGAATGCGGCGATCTTTTCGCTGTTCGATCAGCTGTTGCTCGAGCCGCTGCCCGTGCCGGGCGCCGAGCGGCTCGTGAACATGCGGGCGCCCGGGCCAAAACCGGGATCGACCTCGTGCAACCAGGCGGGCGACTGCGATTCGGTCTTCAGCTATCCGATGTTCCGCGATCTCGAGCGCGTGCAGACGGTGTTCACCGGCATCGCCGCGCACGTGACGTCGGGCGCGAACATCGCGGCCCGCGGCGAGACGCACAATGGCGACGCGATGCTCGTGTCGGGGACCTACTTTCCGGTCCTCGGGCTGACGCCGGCGCTTGGCCGGCTGCTCGGACCGGACGACGATCGAACGCCGGGTGAATCGCACGTCGTGGTGTTGAGCCACGCCTACTGGCAGTCGCGGTTCGGATCCGATCCCGCGGTCCTCGATCAGGCGATCGTCGTCAACGGCCTGACGATGACGATCGTCGGAGTCGCACCGCGCGGCTTCACCGGCACGACGATCGGTGTGAAGCCCGATGTGTTTGCGCCGATCACGATGCGCGGCTTCTCGGAGCCGTTCAAGGGCTTCGACAACCGGCGCAGCTATTGGGCCTATCTGTTCGCACGCCTCAAGCCGGGCGTCACGATCGATCAGGCCTCGGCCGCGCTCGGCACGTCGTACCGCGGCATCCTGAACGACGTCGAGGCGCCGCTGCAGAAAGGTATGAGCGCGCCGACGCTCGCGCGCTTCAAGGTCAAGGCGCTGATCATCGAGGCCGGCTCGCGCGGCCAGAGCTCGGTGTCGCGCGATGCCAGGGCGCCGCTGTCGCTGCTGCTCAGCGTCACCGCCTTCGTGCTGCTGATTGCCTGCGCGAACATCGCGAATCTGCTGCTCGCACGCGGCGCGTCGCGGGCGGGCGAGATGGCGGTGCGGCTGTCGATCGGCGCCGCACGCTGGCAGCTGGTCCGGCAGCTGCTCGGCGAATCGTGTCTGCTCGCCCTGATGGGCGGCGTCGCCGGCATCGTCGTCGCGCAGTGGACGCTGAACCTGATCGCATCGATGCTGCCGCCCGAAGCGCTCGACACGATCACGCTGCGGGTCAACGGCGGCGTCCTCGTGTTCACGGCGGCGCTGGCGCTCGGCACCGGTTTGTTGTTCGGCCTGTTTCCGGCGCTGCACAGCACGAGGCCGGACTTGATCGCGGCCCTCAAGGGGCAGGCGGGACAGCCGTCGGGCGCGAAATCGGCGGCACGCTTCCGTGCGTCGCTCGCCACGGCGCAAATCGCGTTGTCGATGGCGCTCCTCGTCGCCGCGGGACTGTTCACCAAGAGCCTGTTCAACGTCAGTCGCGTTGATCTCGGCATCAAGGCGGATCACGTCGTGATGTTCAGGGTGTCGCCCGGCATGAACGGCTACAAGCCGGAACAGTCGCGGCGGCTGTTCGAGCAGATCGAGGACGGCCTCGCGGCGCTGCCCGGCGCGGTGAGCGTCTCGGCGTCGACGGTCCCGCTCCTGAGCGGCAGCAACTGGGGCAACAGCGTCTCGGTCGAAGGATTCAAGGCCGACCCTGACACGAATACCGATTCACGCTTCAATCTGATCGCTCCCGGATACTTTCAAACGCTCGGCATTCCGCTCCTCGCCGGGCGCGACTTCACGCGCGCCGACACGCTCGGCGCGACGAAGGTGGCGATCGTCAACGAGGCGTTCGCCAGGAAATTCAATCTCGGCCGCAACGCCGTCGGCAAGCGGATGGGCGACGATGGCGGGACCAGTCCGCTGACGATCGAGATCGTCGGGCTCATGCAGAACGCCAAGTACTCGGAAGTGAAGCAGGAGATTCCGCCGGTGTTCGTCCGTCCGTACCGCCAGGACGAGCGCACCGGGCAGATGAATTTCTACGTGCGGACGGCGACGGATCCCAGTCAGTTTCTCTCGAACATCCCCAAGCTCGTCGCGCGCCTCGACGCGAACCTGCCGGTGCAGAACCTCAACACGCTGCCCAACCAGATCCAGCGCAACGTGTTCCTCGATCGCTTCATCAGCGTCCTGTCGGCGTCGTTCGCGGCCATCGCGACGCTGCTCGCCGCCATCGGCCTCTACGGCGTGCTCGCCTACACCGTCGCGCAGCGGACGCGCGAGATCGGCTTGCGGATGGCGCTCGGCGCCGCGCCCGGACGCGTGCGGGCGATGGTGCTGCGCCAGGTCGGCATCATGACCATCGTCGGCGGCGTCATCGGCCTCGCGGCGGCAGTCGGAATCGGTCACCTCGCTCAGTCGCTGCTGTTTCAGATGCAGGGCTACGACGCGACGGTCCTCGTCACGTCGGCCGTCGCGCTGACGCTGGTCGCCCTCGCGGCAGGATTCGTCCCCGCCCACCGGGCGTCGCAGGTCGATCCGATGAAAGCGCTGCGATACGAGTAATTGCGGATTGAGGATTGCGGATTGCGGATTTATTGGGGATTGAGTTGCGATCAACGTATTGGGGATTGCGGATTGATTGGGGATCGATTTCGCGTCGATGTATTGGCGACTGCGGATTCATCGACGCGATTCGGCTCGGATCGGCGAAGCGGAGAGCAATCCGCACTCCGCAATCCGACAAATCCGAGATCAATCCGCAATCGACAGGCGACACCCAATCAACAATCCCCAATAAATCCGCAATCCGCAATCCTCAATCCGCAATGTCAGGTCGAAGATAGCGTGTGGTGACAGCCGGCGAGCGATTCGCCGTCGCCCTCGTATCCTTCTTCGCCGCGGCGATGGCGTCGGCGTACGCGATCGATCGCATCGGGTTGACGATCGCACCCTTTGTCGTCCTCATCATCGCGATCGCCGCGGCGGCGGCGACGTTTCTGCTTCTACGACCGGTCATGCACGGCGATCGCGGCGGAACACTCGCGTTCTTCGCGATTGCCGCGGCGGTGTTCGCTTATCTGCTGTGGCTGGCCCGGCCGACGCTGCTGCCGATCGGCGGCGGTCCCGATCTGACGCATCACCTCGTCCTCGTCGACTACATCGAGCGGCAGTGGCGGCTCGTTCACGATCCGGCGCTCGGGGCGGTAATGGGCGAGATGGCCGACTACACGCCGGGTGTTCATCTGCTCGCGGCGCTCGCCGGCGCATGGACGCGAAGCGACGGTCTCCACACCATCTACCCGATCGTCGCGCTGAGCGTCGCGCTCAAGGCGGCGTTCGTCTTCGCGATCGCGATGCGTGTTCTTCCAGCCGGCGGGCCGCGGCTGCCGTTCGCGATCGCGGCAGCAGTGATGCTGTTCGCGCCGCGCGAATACTTCCTGCGCTCGTTCAGCGAGCACGCGTTTCTCGCGCAGGTCGTCGCCGAGCTCTTCGCAGTCGTGATGTGGTGGGCGGTGGTGGTGTGGGACGAACGTCCGTCGATGACAGCCGCGGTCGTCTTCGCGATCGCCGGCGTCGGCGCCTTTCTCACCTGGCCGGTGTGGATCGGTCCGCTGCTGCTGATGCTGGCCGCGATGGTGGCGTTCCGAAGCGAGATGTCCGTTCGCGATCGGCTCGCGGCGATGGTCGCGGCCGGCGGACCGATCGCGGTCGTCGCCGTGGCGCACGCGGCCGGTCGCGTACGCGCGGCCGGCATCGCCGCGACGTCCGGCTTCGTGGTGTGGCCGTCGGTCGAGGTCTTCGGCGCCTGGTTTCTGACGCTCGCGGCGATCGGTCTCATCATCGCCGCCGTCAATCGGCCGGCGCGATCGATCGTCTGGCTCGTCGCCGCAATCGCGCTGCAGGCGGCGGTGCTGTTCGTCCTCGCGACGCGCAGCGGCGCCGACCGTCCGTACCTCGCACTGAAGATGACGTATCTGGCGATCTATCCGCTCGCGGTGGCGGCTTCGCTCGCGCTGGGCGCGATGGGACGCAGGCTGGCCGAATGGGCCAGAATGTCCAGCCCCCCATCCCGCCCGTCCCGCCTGTCCAGCCCCTCCCGCCTGATCGCCTGGGCGATCGTCAGCGCGCTCACCGTCCTCGTGGCCCGGCCGTTGATCAAAGAGCCGAGACCGCAACGGGTCGTCTCAGAACCGATGTATCTCGCGGGCACGTGGGCGCGCACGAATCTGCCGCCGGCGTGCATCGACTACCTCGTGAACGACGACGACTCGGCGTACTGGCTGCACCTCGCGGTCCTCGGCAACGCGCGCCAGACCGATCGCACGCGCGATCCGGCGACGTTCGATCCGAAGGCGGCACTGATTCGATGGATTCAGCCGGCGGGACTGCCGTTCGCGATCACGGATGACTTCGAGGCGCTGCCGAAGGACATCCGCACGAGCGTCGACGTCGTGCAGCGGTTCGGTCCCGCCGCCGTCGTCAAACGCCGCCGCGATTCAACGTGCGGAGAAAAATAGAGGTCAGCGCTCATACATGGCGCGGCACATCGTACATTGAGAACCGATGAGGTATGCCCTGGCACTCGGCTTGCTGCCTCCAATGGCGGAGCTGAGGAAGCAGTGATTACTCATCTGGACTTCTCAGAACGGCCGACTCCGGGCAATCCCGCAACTCATTGGATCAGGTCGCGCGCATTCCTCGTGGCGCTCATCGTTCACACCGTTGTGATCGCTTCGCTCATTCGAGCACAGCGCGGCCACGTGCTGCACCTCGGCATCGCTCCGCAACAACAGGGGATCGGCGCTTTCATCAGCCCAGGCATGTCAGTGGGAGCGACCGGAACGCCAAAGCCGGTCGCGAAGAAAACACCCGCGCCCGAAAAAGCACCGAAGAAGCCGACGCCGGCGACAGAGCCGGCGACGGAGCTGGCCGGATCGGCGAACGCCGCGGGTTCGGGTGGAGGTCAGGCGGGCGGCGCCGTGGGACCCGTGCGATTGGGCTCAGGCCAGGGACTGGGAGTGCTGAAGAAAGTTGAACCGGTCTACCCGCCAGCGATGCAGGCCGCGAGGATGGAAGGGACCGTGGTGCTCGACGCGGTCATTCATCGTGACGGTACGGTGGGCGACGTCAAAGTGCTGAAATCGTCGGGGCCGTTCTTCGAACGAGCGGCGATTGACGCCGTCAAGCAGTGGCTCTACGCGCCGATTCCGTACGAAGGCCTTCTCACGCTCACCGTCAACTTCAGTCTGCGCTAGGCGAAAGCGCGCGCTACTTCGATCGCACGAGCGCGGTGACCGCTTCCCAGTTGAACCGCACGAAGCGATGCAGCTCCGATTCGAGCAGCCGTTCCTGATCGCTGTGCGCGCCGAAGCCCTTCGGCGGATCCTCCATGTCAGTCGCCGGGCCGATGCCGAAGCACTGCACCCCTTTCGCGCGCAGCTGCGCCATGTCGGTTGCGCCGGTGCTCATCGTCGGCAGCGTCGGCACGTTGTAAACCCTGGTGGCCGCGGCCTCGAGCGCCTTGTACGCCTCCGAGTCGAGACGCGCGTCAGGACCGGCGGGCCGCGTGTTCTGCTGCGTGAAGCGCACCTCGACCGCCGGATCGTTGACGATCTGCTTCACCTTCTCGAGGAACTCCGCGGGATTCTCGTCCGGCAGCGCGCGCACGTCGAGCGTCGCCTTCGCTTCCGACGGAATCACGTTCGACCGGTAGCCGCCGTTGAAGATGTTCGGCGACACCGAGGTGCGCAGCATCGACGAGTGCCGCGGCTCGTT
>DAIUKO010000262.1:0-11235 GCA_036848175.1 Vicinamibacterales bacterium
CAGGCGGTTGCCGACGTCGGCGGCAGCACGATGGCGCAGCGCCAGAACCTCTCCAGCTACGGTGTGCTGTCGCAGCCGAAGCTGCAGGTCGAAGGCATGAACATCACGATGGGCGCCGATCAGAACACCGCCATCTACTTCAACGACAGCACGCTCGAAGAAGTGCAGATCAAGAGCTCGGGCAACGACGCGGAAGTGTCGGTGCCGGGCATCTCGATGGTGGCGATCATGAAATCGGGCGGCAATACGTTTCACGGCACGTATCAGGCGTCGGTTGAATCGCCGAATCTCCAGGCGGACAACCTGAGCGACTCGCTGCGTGCGCAAGGGCTGACCGCGACCCAGCCGCTGAAGAACTTCTACGACGTGTCCGCGGATCTCGGCGGCCGGCTCGTGCGCGACAAGTTGTGGTTCTACGGCGCCTACGGGCGGCAGGGCAAGAAAGAGGGCCTCCTCGGGTTCGCCGCGAGTCCGGGCCCGGATGGCAGGTATCTGACTGCCGACGATCCGCTCGCTGAGTTCGAGAGCTCGCTCGAACAGTTCTCGCTGAAGTTCTCGTACCAGCTCTCCAAGAACAACCGTCTGCTCTATGCATGGCAGCGCGGCACCAAGGCGCAGCCGCAGAACAACGCCGACCGGTTCACGCCGCTCGAATCGACGCGAGACTACGTGAACCCGACGGCGATTCAGAAGGTCGAGTTGCAGAGCATGCTGAGTCCGCGCGTGCTCGTGAATGCGGTCGGCGGATACAGCGGGTACGTGACCGACTACGATGCGGCACGCTCGTACGCGCGCGCCGATGCGCCGCCGCGGACCGATCTCGCGACGACGCTGAACACCGGCTCGGCGCCGCTGCACCAGAACAAGACCCGCGACCGTTTCCAGACCGAGGACAGCATCAGCTTCTTCCCGGAGCGCTCCATCCTCGGGCGGCACGAGCTCAAGACCGGCGTCGCCATTTATCTCGACAAGAGCTCCGACGGCTATTCGAACAACCTCGCCTGCAACTGCATTCTGTTCACCGACACGATCGGCGGCGTGCCCAACACACCGTCGCAAATCAGGCTCTACAACACGCCGGTCGTTCCAGCCGATCACATCAACATCTACTCGTGGTACTTGAAAGACAGCTGGCGGCCAACGAGCAAAGTGACGCTCAATCTCGGCGTCCGCTGGGAACGGCAGCACTCGTTCCTGCCGGCGCAGTCGTTCGCCGGCGCGCGCGACTGGCCGACGGTCTTTCCTGCCGGAGACTTTCCAGAGATCGATGCGCAGAATCTGACTCGCGCGGTGCCACGCGCAGGCGTCGCGTGGGACATCGGCAACAAGTCGGTCATCAAGGCGACGTGGGGTCTCTACAACTACATGCTCGGCGATACGTATGCGGACGTGTTCAATCGCAACGCCACCGCGAACGCGACGTTCAACTGGCACGACCTGAACGGCGACAAGCTCTATCAACCGGGCGAAGTGAATCTGGATTTGAACAGTACCGACTTCAGGAGCATCACGGCGGCGAGCAATCGCATCCTCAATCCGAACCTGAAATCGCCGGACATCTGGGAAACGACCGCCAGCTGGGAGCGCGAGATGGCGGCGAACCTCGGGCTCCGCGTCATGTACGTCTACAAGGTCGTCTCCGGCTCCATCAACAACTCCACGAACAACCTCGTCACGATCAACACGCTGCGCCCGTACGGCGCGTGGAGCGTGCCGATTACGCGACGCGATCCGGGTCCCGACGGCGTGCTGGGCAACGCCGACGACACGGGCAAGGTGACGTTGTACGACTACACCGCCGCGTACCGTGGCGCCTCGTTCGTCAATTCGCAGACCATCAACGCGCCGAATACCGACCGCTACCACTCGATCGAGGGCACCGTCACGAAGCGTTTCTCCTCGCGCTGGACTGGCCAGGTGTCCTATTTCGCCGTGAAGAACCACCGCTGGATCGCGTCCGTGTTCAACACTCCCAACGACGAGTTCTTCCCGATCGACGAAACCTGGTCGTGGGCCGGCAACGTCAGCGGCAGCTATCGTCTGCCGGCCGACGTGATCATCTCCGGATTCCTTCAGAGCAGGAACGGCGTCAAGGGGCAGCGCACCTACATCTTCCGGCAGGTCGATCCCGACGGCGGACCCTCGATTGCGCAGAACGGTAATACGACGATCCGCCTCGAGCCGTACGGCAGCCAGTTGCTGTCGGCGCAGAACATTCTGAACCTGCGCGGCAGCAAGGAGTTCTCGTTCGGCGGCGCGAAGCGCTTCGACGTCGACTTCGACGTGTTCAACGTGCTCAATGCGGCGACGCCAACCAGCGCGAACTTCCAGTCCGGTCCGTCATTCGGCTACATCACCGGCGTCATTCCCGCCCGCATCGCGCGGTTCGGTGTCCGCTTCCGCTTCTGATCTTCATCGGAGATGCACATGACTCTCAAACGTTCTCTGGTGTTCGCCGGGCTCGCGACTGCGGCCGCGGGGGCGCTCGTCTCCATCACCAGTCTGTCGCCGGTGCCGGCGCTGTTCGCGGATGCCTTGAGCTGCAACCTCTCGCAGTACAAGGCCGCGCAGGGTCTGACCGCTGCGGTCGAGCAGGACGCGCTGCTCGTGTCGTGGAACGGTCAGAACGGCGCCGATCTGCGCGCGCGGTTCGCGATCGACAGCGGCACGCCGATCGTGCGCGAGCTCGCGGTCAAGAAGGGCGGCGGATCGTGGACGACGCTCGGCAAGAACCTCACGCCTGAATATCACGTCGTCAGCGGCATTCGCCGCATGGCCGACGATCAAGCGAATCCGCTGCGGGCCGCTGGCATCGAGCTGACGGATGACGTGATCAACAAGCACCGGTGGCTGGCGTTCTGGGACGCGCCGCTGGTGATGCCCGGCTCGCAGGAGATGCAGGATGAAGCCGCATGGCGACGATCCCAGCAGCCCGCCGGTGAGCGTGGCGGCGGGCGCGGCGGCCGTGGTCAGGCAGCCGCGCAGGGCGGACGAGGACAGGGACCGGCGCAGGCCGAGAGAGATCCGCTGATCCCGAACCGCACGCTCGGCACACCGCGCGCGCCGTCAGACATCAAGCGCGCCGATTCGTCGTTCCGGACGACGTCGTGCAGCGTGAAGACGGACGGCGCGAGCCTCGTCGTGACCTTCCCGGGATTGTCAATGGGGATCTTCTCGGGCGATCTGCAGTTCACGATGTACCGAGGGACGAATCTGATCCGGATGGACGCCGCGGCGAAGACCAACGAGCAATGGGTCGCCTATAAGTACGACGCGGGGCTGAAGGGATTCTCCACCGATCTCACGCCGCGCGTGACGTGGCGCGACACCGGCGGCCATCCGCAGTCTCACCAGTTCGGCGGGGCGGTGAACGCGACGCTGGCGCGCGTGCGCGCGCAGAATCGCCTGATCGTCGCCGAAGCGGGCGGCGCGGCGCTGGCGGCATTCCCGCCGCCGCACACGTTCTTCTTCACGCGCGAGAAGGACACGAACCTCGGCTACGTGTGGTACCGGAAGGATGCGGAGGGCAGGTTCGGCATCGGCGTCGGCATGCCCGAGCGCGAGGAAGAGCCGCGATACGTCCAGAATTTCGCGCTCTACAACGCGCCGCCGGGAACGGTGCAGAAGATGGGCGTCTACTTCTATGCGAGCCCGGAAGCCGGCGAGCCGGCGCGTCAGGCTGCGCTCGCGTTCACGCACGGCGACGTCTTCAAGCCGATTCCCGGCTACAAGACCTTCGTCAACCACTTCCATCTCGACTTCACCGGACGTCAGCGCGCATCGGGATCGCTCGACACGCCGTTCCAGGATCTGGCGGCGATGCGATCGATCGGTCTCAACGTGATTGGCCTGAGCGACTTCCATTTCGAGCTGCACGCGAACGACGCAGGTCAGCTGCGCCTCGCCGATCAGAAGGACTACTTCGAGGCGTCGCGACGGGCGTCGGACAAGGACTTCCTCGTCGTGCCGTGGGAAGAGCCGAGCGCGTTCTTCGGCGGCCACTACAACATCATGTGGCCGAAGGACGTGTACTGGACGAAGGTGCGGCAGCCGGGACAGCCGTTGGTCGAAGAGGTGCCTGGCTACGGCAAGGTCTATCACACCGGGAGCGCCGCTGACGTGCAGCAGATGATGGATGCGGAGGGCGCGTACTGGTATCACGCGCATCCGCGCACGAAGAGCACGGCCGGCTATCCCGACCTGATCTTCGACAAGCCGTACGTCAGGAACGATCGCTATCTCGGCGTCGCGTTCAAGCCGGGGATGGGCCAGGACAACTCGGAAGTGCGGATGTGCGACTTCCGCTGCTTCGATGCGATTGACACGATGAACAACATGTACGCGAGCCTTGGCATCAAACCCAAGTTCGCCATCGCCGACATCGACACCTATAAGAAAGGTCCCGAGGACGACCTCTATGCCAACTTCCCGGTCAACTATTTGAAGATCGACAAGACGCCGGGACCGGCCGACGACTACAGCCCGGTTCTGAAGTCGCTCCGCGACGGCAATTTCTTCGTGACGACCGGCGAGATTCTCATCCGGAACTACATCGTCGCCGGCAGCGGCAATCAGCGGACGATCACCGCCGACGTCGACTGGACCTTCCCGCTGAACTTCGTCGAGGTCGTGTGGGGCGACGGCAAGAAAGTCGAGCGGCAGACCATTTCCGCGACCGACCTCGGACCGTTCGGCACGAAGCATTTCGCGATTCCGTTCGATGCCAGCGGTAAAGCCTGGGTGCGGTTTGCCGTGTGGGACTCGGCCGGCAACGGCGCCTTCGTCCAGCCGGCGTGGGTGGCACAGAAGACGACGACGACCGCGAGCTCGAGATAAAGGAAGGCGAACGATGACAATCGGCAAACTGAGATTGTTGGTGTATGCGGCGCTGGTTGCGGCAACGGCGGCACTGGTCTGGATCGTGGCCACGCCGGCGGTCACGCAGGCGACCGCTGCGGCGCTCGCCGATGCGGTGTCGTGCGACATGTCGCGTTACAAGGCGAGCGCGGGTCTCGCGGCGTCGATGGATCAGAACGTGCTGACCGTCTCGTGGAGCGGTCAGAGCGGATCCGAGATGCGGACGCGCTACGCGATCGAGAGCGGGCAGCCGATGGTGCGCGAGCTGTCCGTGCGCAAGTCGGGCGGCCAGTGGGTGACGCTCGGCCAGAATCTCACGCCGGAGTATCACTTCATCAGCGGCATCCGCCGGATGTCGACGCAGCAGGCCGATCCGTTGAAAGCGGCCGGCGTGGAGCTGACACCGGAGGTGATTGCGAAGAACCGCTGGTATGCGTTCTGGGATGCGCCGCTCGTGATGAAGCCGGGCCGCGAGATCATCGGGCCGCCGCGCAGCGAATCCGACATCAAACGCGGCAGCTCGTCGTTCCACACCTCGTCGTGCAGCGTGAAGACCGACGGCGCCGCCCTCGACGTGACGTTCAACGGTCTGTCGATGGGCATCTTCTCCGGCGATCTGCGCTTTACGGCGTACCGCGGGACGAACCTGATCCGGATGGACGCGCTGGCGACGACGAAAGAGGAGTGGATTGCCTACAAGTACGAAGCCGGCCTGAAAGGCTTCTCGACCGACCTCACGCCGCGCGTCGTGTGGCGCGATACCGGCGGCCAGCCGCAGCAGTACCTGTTCGGCGGCGTCGTGCAGAAGGCATTTGCGCCGGTCAAGGCGCAGAACCGCCTGCTCGTCGCCGAGGGCAAGGGCGCGTCGCTCGCCACGTTCACGCCGCCGCACACCTTCTTCTTCACGCGCGAGGTCGACATCAATCTGGGCTACGTGTGGTACCGGAAGGATTCGGACAAGACCTTCGGGTTCGGCATCCGTCAGGCCGACGCGGAGGAGAATCCGCAGTACGTCGACAACTTCGCGCTGTTCAACGCGCCGCCCGGCACGGTGCAGCACATGGGCGTGTACTTCTACGCGCATCCCGATTCAGCTGAAGGCACGCGTCACGCCGTGCTCCGCTTCACGCACGGCGACGAGTTCAAGCCGCTCGCCGGCTACAAGACGTTCGTGAACCACTTCCACCTGCGGTTCACGGATCGCGTCCGCGCGCAGAACTCGTTCGACACGCCGATGCAGGATCTGATGGCGATGAAAGCGCTCGGCCTGAACATCATCGGCTTGAGCGACTTCCACGGCGACATGCATCCGAACGATCCGGGTCCGCTGCGCTTCAAGGATCAGAAGGACTACTTCGAAGCGACGCGGCGTGCGTCGGATAGCGACTTCCTGGTGACGCCGTGGGAGGAGCCGAGCGCGTTTTTCGGCGGGCACTACAACATCATGTTCCCGAAGCGGAACGTGTACTGGTCGAAGGTGCGTCAACCGAACCAGCCCTTCACGGAAAACGATCCGGTCTACGGCAAGGTCTATCACACCGGCAACGCCGCCGAGGTGCAGCAGATGATGGACGCGGAAGGCGCCTACTGGTATCACGCGCATCCGCGCACGAAAGGCACGACCGGTTATCCGGATCTGATCTTCGACAAGCCGTACGTGAAGAACGATCGCTATCTCGGTGTCGCGTTCAAGCCGGGGATGGGCATGGATCTGTCCGAGTCGAGGATCTGCGAGTGGCGATGCTTCGACGTCACCGACACGATGAACAACATGTACGCGAGCTCGGGCCTGAAGCCGAAGTACATCATCGCGGACATCGACACCTATCGGAAAGGTCCGGAAGACGACACCTACGCGAACTTCCCGGTGAATTATCTGAAGATCGCGAAGACGCCGCAGGCAGACGAGGACATCAGCCCGGTCCTGAAGGCGCTGCGGGACGGCGAGTTCTTCGTGAGCACCGGCGAGATTCTGATCACGAACTACTCGGTCGCCGGCAGCGGCGCGCAGCGCACGATCGGCGCCGATGTCGAGTGGACGTTCCCGCTGTCGTTCGCCGAGGTGGTGTGGGGCGACGGCAAGAAGATCGATCGTCAGATCATCCCGGCGACCGACCTCGGCGCGTTCGGTTCGAAGAAGTTCTCGATTCCGTTCGACGCGACGGGGAAGTCGTGGGTCCGCTTCGCGGTGTGGGATTCCGCCGGCAACGGCGCGTTCGTGCAGCCGATCTGGCTGAACAGCGCGCGGACCACGACAGAGCAAGGCAAATAGAGAGATTTGAAGATTTGAGGATTTGAGGATTTGAGGATTTGAGGATCTATTTTGAGAATCTTGCGACCGGAGGAAGCGGAACCTAGATCCTCAAATCAAATAGATCCTCAAATCCTCAAATCCTCACCTCCTCAAATTATTTTGGCCTGAATGCCGTTCGAGCCAGGCACGCGTCTGGGCCCGTACGAAATCGTCGCGCCGCTCGGCGCGGGCGGCATGGGAGAGGTCTACCGCGCGCGTGACACCCGGCTCGATCGGACCGTCGCCGTCAAGGTTCTCAACCGCACGCTGGCGGCGGATTCGGACGCGCGCCTGCGCTTCGAGCAGGAAGCGCGCGCCATCGCGGCGCTGAACGATCCGCACATCTGCACGATCCACGACGTCGGCCGTCAAGACGAGTTCGACTACCTCGTCCTCGAGTACCTCGAGGGCGAGACGCTGGCCGAACGTCTGCGGCGAACGCCCGGCATCGGTCTGCCCATCGCCGACGCCCTGGCCATCGCCATCCAGATCGCCGACGCGCTCGACCGCGCCCATCGCGCCGGCATCACCCACCGCGATTTGAAGCCTGGCAACGTGATGCTGCTTGGCGGCGCCGGCGGGTCGAGCGCGCCGACCATCAAGCTGCTCGACTTCGGCCTGGCCGCGCGAACCGCCGCCGCCCGGACGCCCGCCATCTCGCCGCTCGAGGCGACGATGGCTGCGCCGCTGACGATGACGCGACCGCCGGCCGTCGTCGCGTCGGCCGGTTTCGGCACGCTGCAGTACATGGCGCCCGAGCAGCTCGATGGCGACGCGGGCGATCATCGCGCCGACATCTTCGCCTTCGGCTGCGTGCTCTACGAGATGCTCGCCGGACGCAAGGCGTTCGAAGCCGAAGGCGCGTCGGCGGCGATTGCCGCGATCATGACTGCCGATCCGCCGCCGGTCGCCGCGCTGCACTCGGCACATCCGCTGCTCGACCACGTGCTGCGGCGCTGCCTCGAGAAGGATCGCGAGCGGCGCTGGCAGACGATTCGTGACGTCGCCGCGGAGCTGCGCTGGATCGTCGAACATCCGATCGCGGCGCCGGCCGCCGCGGCCGCAGCGATGACGCGCCCGAGCGGGCCGGCGCGTGCGGCGTTGTGGTTCGCGATCGCGCTCGTCGCGGTGGCAGCGGCCGCCGGTCTGTTCGCCATCCGTGGACGCGGCGCCGCGCCGAGTGCGGCCGCGCTCCGCTTCGAGATTTCCACCGCGCCGACCGACGATCCCTCGACAGCGCTGTCACCCGACGGTACGCAACTCGCGTTCGTCGCGAATCAGAATCGCGTACCGGTGCTCTGGGTTCGCCCGCTCGACGCCCTCGAGAGCCGCGCGCTGCCCGGGACCGACGGCGCGAGCTTTCCGTTCTGGTCGCCGGACGGCCGAGCGATCGCGTTCTTCGCCGGCGACAAGCTGAAGCGCATCGACGTCGCCGGGGGCACGCCGATCGTGATCACCGACGTGCCAAACGCCCGCGGCGGCTCGTGGAATGCCGACGGCGTGATTCTGTTCGTGCCCGGGGTGACGGCACCGATCAAGCGCGTGCCGGCGCGCGGCGGTCCTGTGGAGAGCGTGACGCAGGTGAATGCGAGCAGCGGTCCCGCCCATCGCTTGCCGCAGTTCCTGCCCGACGGTCAGCGATTCCTGTTTTCGTCGGCGCTGGGCACCGACGAGACCAACGGTGTGTATCTTGGCCGCCTCGACAAAACAGAACCGGTCCGTCTGCTGGCAGCCGAGACCGGCGGCAGGTTCGCGGCGCCCGACAGGCTGCTGACGATCAGACAGGGAGCGCTGCAGGCGTACCGTTTTGATGCCGCGGCGGGTGTGGTGCGTGGTGAACCTTCGCTCATCGCGCAGGGATTCTCAGGCGCTGCGGCGAATCCCGTGTTCGCCACCTCCGACAACGGCGTGCTCGCGTACCGGGTGGGCACGGCGCAGCGGCGCCAGCTGGTGTGGGTCGACCGGCACGGGACGGTGCTGCGCACGATCGGTGAACCGGAATCCGACTACATTTCGTCGCCGGAGCTGAGCGGCGACGAGCAGTCGGTGGTCGTCTTTCTTCAGCGCACCGGCGACAACGACATCTGGACGATCGAGCTTGCGCGCAACCTCGCGCGCCGCGTCACCGACGGTCCGCCGGCCGATGCGCATCCGCTGTGGGATCCCGACGGCCAGCACGTCGTCTTTTCCTCGCGGCGGTTCGGCGGCGGCGGTCCGGCGCGGCAGGCGCTCAGCGGCGGGAAAGCGGAGCCACTGTTTGCGGGCGCAGAGAACGGTCTGCCGCTGTCGTGGACGCGCGACCGCCAATACCTCCTGCTCCGCCGCGACAGCGGGAAGAACGGCTCGGACATCGTGGCGGTCGCCACGACCGGCGAGCGGCGCGAAGTGCCAGTCGCGCAGTCGCAGTACGACGAGACCGAAGGTCAGTTTTCGCCGGACGGGAAGTGGGTGGCGCTCGTGTCCAACGAAAGCGGCCGCTCGGAGGTGTTCGTGCAGTCGTTCCCGGAAGGGCGGTCGCGCGCGCAAGTGTCGACCGCCGGCGGGACGCAGGTCCGCTGGTCGGCAGACGGCAAAGAGATTTTCTACGTGGCGCCGGACGGCAAGCTGATGGCCGTGTCGATTGGACTGAGCGGCGCGGTGCCCGACGTGAAACTGCCCGCACCGCTGTTTCAAACGCACCTCGCCACCGGCATCAACGTGCTCGGCTTCAAGCCGCAGTACGCGGTCGCGCGCGACGGCCGATTCCTGATCAATACCGCTATCGAAAGCGCCAGCGCGCCGATCGTCGTGTCGGTGAACTGGATGAAGTAGGAAGTCTGAAGTCTGAAGTCTGAAGTACGAAGTACGAAAGCGAGGAGATCAAGCGATGCCTGATGAATCACGAGAACAGAGACCAGACGAGGAGACGCCGGACGATCCGTCGCGGCGCGAGTTCGTGGCGATGTCGATCGCCGCCGGCCTGGCGGCTGCCGCGGGATCCGCGTCGGCGGCGGATCTGCCGGTGGTCGAGAAGAACGTGGAGGTCAAGACGCCGGACGGCACCTGCGATGCGGCGTTCATTCATCCCGCGACCGGATCGCATCCGGGTGTGCTCGTCTGGCCGGACGCGTTCGGTTTGCGCCCGGCGATGCGCGACATCGCCAAGCGGATCGCGGCCGAAGGCTATTCGGTGCTCGTCCCGAATCCGTTCTATCGGCTGGCGAAGGCGCCGGTCATCGCGGATCCGACGTCGTTCAGCTTCTCGAATCCCGCCGACATGGCGAAGCTTCAACCGCTGATGGCGTCGATCAGCGCGCCGGGCGCGGCGGAGAAGGATGCGCCGGCCTACATCGCGTTCCTCGACGCGCAGGCGCAGGTCGACAAGGCGAAGAAGATGGGGACGCAGGGGTACTGCATGGGCGGGCCGCTCGTGGTCCGAACGGCGGCCGCGCTTCCGGATCGGATCGGCGCGGGCGCGTCGTTTCACGGCGGCGGCCTCGTGACCAACGCGCCGACGAGCCCGCACCTGCTCGCGCCGAAGATCAAGGCGCGGATGTACTTCGGCATCGCCTCGAACGACGATCAGCGTCAGCCGGATGCGAAGGACAAATTGAAGGAGGCGTTCGCCGCGGCCAAGGTGCCGGCGGAAATCGAGGTCTATCAGTCGCTGCACGGCTGGTGCGTGCCCGACATGCCGATGCAGAACGGCAACCCGATCTACAACAAGCCCGACGCGGAGCGCGCGTGGGCGAAGCTGGTGGCGCTCTACAAAGCTGCGCTCGTTTGACGGGTGAACGGAGAAGTACGGAGTTAACAGAGTTCACAAACGGAGCAACGGAGACAACGGAGAAGAACGGAGGTGAGGTTCGACGCGCGCCGCCAGAGCGGCGCCAATGGCGGAAATCGGCCACGGATACGAGTCGCGATCGATCTCACCGACTCGTATCCGCGGCCGATTCCCGCCATGCGGTGGGCCTGCTCCGCAGGCCCACGCGTCGAACCTTCGTCGATCGCTGCCGCACTCTAGCTATAACGCCGCGAGCGTGTTTTGCCTCCGTTCGTCCTCCGTTCGCTCCGTTCCTCCGTTTGTGAACTCCGTTCTCTCC
>DAIUKO010000263.1:0-11234 GCA_036848175.1 Vicinamibacterales bacterium
CAGGCGACTCGTTTCGGCGATCGATCACCGCCATCCGGTGGGCCTGCGGAGCAGGCTCACGCGTCGAACTCAGCTCCGTTCGTCCTCCGTTCACTCCGTTGCTCCGTTTGTGAACTCCGTTCCTCCGTCCAGCTCCGTTTCCGGGTATCCTTCGCGCGACCGATTGGAGTCTCGCCATGCCGATTCCTCGCACCATCACACGCACGCTGCTGGCGCTGGCGATCGCGCTGCCATTTCTCGGAGGACTCCGCTACCTCCACGCACAGAACGGCCGCATCGATCCCGCACTCTACTCAGGACTTCGCTGGCGGAGCATCGGACCGTTTCGCTCCGGCCGCGTCAACGGCGTCAGCGGCGTGCCGGGACAGCCGAACGTGTTCTACATGGGCTCGGTCGGGGGCGGCGTGTGGAAAACCACGAATGCCGGACGCACCTGGTTTCCGATTTTCGATTCGCAGCCAATCGCCTCGATTGGCGCCATTGCCGTCGCCGCGTCGAACACCGACGTCGTGTACGTCGGCAGCGGCGAAGCCGACATGCGATCGCAGATCTCGTACGGCAACGGCATGTACAAGTCGACCGATGCGGGCAAGACGTGGACGCACATCGGTCTCGACGACACGCGGCAGATTGGCAAGGTGATCGTCGACCCGCGCGATCCGAACGTCGTGTTCGTCGCGGCGCTCGGCCACGTCTACGGGCCGAATCCGGATCGCGGCGTCTTTCGATCGCGCGACGGCGGCGCGACGTGGCAGAAGGTCCTTTTCAAGAGCAACGACGTCGGCGCGATCGATCTCGCCTTCGACCCCGGGAACGCGCAGACGATCTACGCCTCGCTCTGGAGCACGCGCCGTCCGCCGTGGAGCGTCTATCCGCCGTCGTACGGCCCGGGCGGCGGTCTCTACAAATCGACCGACGGCGGCAGCACCTGGCAGCCGCTGACCAGCGGCCTCCCCAGCGAAGGCGTCGGCCGCATCGGCATCGCGGTCGCGCCGTCGAATCGCAGCCGCGTCTATGCGATCGTCGACTCGAAGGACGGCGGACTCTACCGATCGGACGACGCCGGCGCAACCTTTACGAAAACCTCCGGCGACCCGCGGATCTGGGGACGCGGCTGGTACTTCGGCAAGGTCGCCGTCGATCCGAAGAACGCCGATCTCCTCTACGTCTCGAACACCGGCGTGTACCGGTCGCGCGACGGCGGCCGGACCTTCGGCGAGCCGTTCAAGGGCTCGCCCGGCGGCGACGACTACCATCAGCTCTGGATTCATCCAGACGATGGGAACCGGATGATTCTCGGGGGCGATCAGGGCGCGGTGATCAGCGTCGACGGACTCCAGGAGCATCCGACCTGGAGCTCGTGGCTGAATCAGCCGATCGCCGAGCTCTATCACGTCGCGCCCGACGACAACTTCCCCTACTACGTGACCGGCGCGCAGCAGGACAGCGGCGCCGTCCGCGTCCGCACGCGCGGCAAGTTCGCCAACATCACGATGCGCGATTGGGAGCCGCTGTGCGCCGGCGGCGAGGCGGGCTACACGGCGCCCGATCCGTTGAATCCGAAGATCATGTTCGGCGGAACCGTCGAGCGCTGCAACGTCGAAACCGGGGAGCGGAAAAACGTCACACCGGAAGTAAATCTGCCGGCACCCGCGCGCCATACCTGGACGAATCCGCTCGTCTTCTCGCGCGCCGATCCGCACGCGTTGTATTTCGGCAATCAGTTCGTGTTCAAGACCGTCGACGGCGGCGAGCACTGGACCCGCGTCAGCGACGATCTCACACGCCCGAATCCGATCGATCCGCCGAACCTCGACGCCGCGACCGCTGCCGACGTCGATCGAGCGCGCGGCAAGGGCGGCGTCGTCTACACGATCGCACCGTCGCCGCTGCGCGCGCCGCTCATCTGGATCGGCACCGACGACGGGTTGGTCAAGGTGACCCAGGACGACGGCAAGACGTGGACGGACGTCACGCCCAAAGAGCTGACGCCGTGGAGCAAGGTGGTGATGATGGACGCGTCGCATTTCGACGCGAACCAAGCCTACGCGGCCGTCGATCGCCATCGCCTGACTGACAACGAGCCGTACATCTACCGCACGAAGGATGGCGGCAAGTCGTGGCAGAAGATCACGCGCGGTCTGCCGTCGGGCGTCTACCTGCAGACGGTCAAGGAGGATCCGAAGCGGCGGGGACTGCTCGTCGCTGGAACCGAGCTCGGGGTGTTCGTCTCGTTCAACGACGGCGACGACTGGCAGTCGCTCCAGCTCAATCTTCCGCCGACGTCGAATCGCGACCTCGCATTCCACGACAACGATCTCATCGTCGCCACGCACGGACGCGGATTCTGGGTGCTCGACGACATCAGTGCGCTGCGGCAGATCGGATCCGAGGTGACCGCGTCCGAGGCGTTTCTCTTCAAGCCGTCCGACGCGATCATCTTTCCGCCGGCGACCGATGACGGGACGCCGACGCAGAAGGACGAGCCCTGGGCGGAGAGCCCGCCCGTCGGCGCCATCATCGACTATTACTTGCGGTCGGCAGCCGCCGGCCCCGTCGTGCTCGAGATTCTCAACGGCGCAGGCCAGACCGTCCGCCGCTACTCGAGCGCTGATCCGATCACACCGATCGATCCGAACACGCTCGTGGTCAACGCGGTGTGGCAGCGGCCGCAGGAAGGTCTGGCGGCGTCGGCGGGCATGCACCGCTTCGTATGGGATTTTCGGCCGACGCCGCCGCAAGGCGGACGGGGCGGCCGCGGCGGCGGCGGCGGTGGAGGCGGCCGCGGCGGCCCATCGCCACTGCCCGCAGGAAGCTACTCAGTGAAGCTGACCGTCAACGGCAAGAGCTACACGCAACCACTGGTCACCAGGGCCGACCCGAGGGCAGACCGATGACGTCGAAGATCAACCCGCCATTCCGCGCCGACCAGGTCGGCAGTCTGCTGCGGCCGAAAGCGTTGCTCGACGCCCGAGCCCGATTCCGTCAGGGCGAGATCTCGAAAGAGCAGCTGCGTGATGTCGAGGACCGTTCGATCCGCGATGTGGTGAAGCAGCAGGAGGCGGTCGGCCTTCAGAGCGTGACCGACGGCGAGTATCGCCGGACCTTCTTCCACATCGACTTTCTCGAGCGCCTCGAAGGCGTCACCGTCAGCGGGGCGATCGAGACGAAGTTCAAGCGGCAGGGCGGCGACATCAACATGGCGCCGCCGCGTCTATCCGTGACCGGCAAGCTCCGGCACGTGCAGGACATTCAGAAGGCCGACTTCGAGTTTCTCCGATCGGTCACGGCGCGGACGCCGAAGGTGACGATTCCGTCGCCGACGATGGTCCACTTCCGCGGCGGACGGCAGGCCGTGGATCTCCACGCCTATCCCGATCTCGACGAGTTCTTCGCGGATCTCGCCGCGTGCTATCGCGCCGAGATCGACTCGCTGTATCGGGCCGGCGCCCGCTACATCCAACTCGACGACACGAACCTCGCCTACTTGTGCGACCCGCAGATGCGCGCCGGCGTCAAGGCGCGCGGCGACGATCCGGACGCGCTGCCGCGTGCCTACGCGTCGCTCATCAACGCCGTCATCGATGGCCGGCCGGCCGATCTGACAATCGCCGTGCACCTGTGCCGCGGCAACTTCCGAAGCGCGTGGGTGGCCGAGGGCAGCTACGAACCGGTGGCCGAAGTGTTGTTCAACGACCTGAACGTCGACGCCTACTTCCTCGAGTACGATGACGAGCGCTCCGGCGACTTCGCGCCGCTGCGCTTCGTGCCGGACCGGAAGACGGTCGTGCTCGGTCTCGTGACGACGAAGGTGGGCACGCTCGAACCGTCGCGCGAGTTGACCGATCGCATTCAGCAGGCGAGCAAGTACGTGCCGCTCGAGCGGCTGTGCCTCAGTCCGCAGTGCGGCTTCTCGAGCACGGTCGAGGGCAACGACATCACCGAGGATCAGCAATGGGCAAAGCTCGAGCGCGTCGTGTCGACCGCGCGCGACGTCTGGGGGAACTGATTTCGGCTGCGTTCGGGTTGGCGGCCTTTCAGGGCCGCCGGAGTGTAATGCCATGAAGCACGCGCTCATGTTCGCGTTGGCCGCGGCCATCGCCGGCAGCATCGTTGTCTTCGGTCCGCTGATCGCGGCGGACGAAGCGAGCCAGGTCGACGCCATCTTCGCGAAATGGACGGCGGCAACGCCCGGTTGCGCCGTTGGCGTGGCCGTCGGCGGCCGGCCGGTGCTGACGAAAGCGTACGGCATGGCCGATCTCGAGCACGACGTGAAGAACACGCCGGACACGATCTTCGAAGCGGGATCGGTGTCGAAGCAGTTCACCGCTGCCGCGGTGTTGCTGCTCGCGCGCGAAGGCAAGCTCTCGCTCGACGATCCGGTGAAGAAGTACCTCCCCGAATTGCCAGACTATGAAACGCCCTTGTTGATCCGGCACATGCTCAATCACACGAGCGGACTGCGCGACTGGGGGAGCGTCGCGAGCATTGCCGGGTGGCCGCGGACCTCACGCGTGTACACGCATGCGCACGTGCTGGAGATCGTCAATCATCAGCACGCGCTGAACTTTCCGACCGGCACACGCTGGTCCTACAGCAACACCGGCTTCAACCTGGCGGCGATCATCGTCTCGCGCGTCAGCGGCATGCCGTTCACGGACTTCACGCGGACGCGCCTCTTCGAGCCGCTTGGCATGACGCACACGTCGTGGCGCGACGATCACACCCGGGTCGTGAAGAACCGCGCCATCGCGTACGAGGAGGCGCTCGACGGCTTCCACACCGACATGCCGTTCGAGAAGGTCTACGGCAACGGCGGTCTGCTGACGACGGTTGGTGATCTGCTGAAATGGAACGAGAATTTCGTGAGCCCGAAGGTCGGCGACGCGTCGTTCGTCGCCGAACAGCAGCAGGTCGGGAGATTCAGCGACGGCCGCGCTCACGACTACGCGCTGGGACTCTACAACCGGACCTACAAAGGCGTGCATCAGGTGGATCACAGCGGATCGACGGCCGGCTATCGCGCCGATCTCGCGCGCTATCCGGATCAGCATCTGTCGGTCGCCGTGCTATGCAACGTGACGAGCGGCAACGCGACGCCGTCGGGCCGTGCCGTCGCGGACCTCTATCTCGGCGATCGCGCGAAGACTCCGGCGCCGCCGCCGGCGACGTATGCCTTGACCGCCGCGGACATCGATCGCGCCGCGGGACTCTATCGCCACACGACGACCGGTGTCCCGCTGACGATCTCGCGCGCTGTTGATGGTCTGCGGGCCGAGCGCGGACAGTCGGACGGCTTGAACCCCAACAGCGGACAGAGGCTCATCGCGATGTCGGCAACGCGGTTCGAGACGATCACCCATCAGACCTGGGAATTCGATGGCGGCGGCGGCGTGCGCGCCACCGACGCGTTCGGCAGAGTGGACGTCTACGAGCGTGCGGCGCCGGCAACGCCCTCCATCGAGGATCTCAAGGATCTCACCGGCGTGTACGTCAGCGACGAGGCGGAAGCGACGTTGACGGCCGCGATTGAGGGCAGCTCGCTCGTGATCCGGCGGCGTCCGGACACGACGCGGACGCTGACGCCGGTCTACCGGGACGCGTTTACCGCGCCGCAGCTCGGCCTGGTGATCTTCCGGCGCGCAGACGGCCGCGTCACCGGCCTGAGCGTCGTTCAGGATCGCGTGTGGGATCTGCGATTCACGCGGCAGGCGGCACCGGTCAAAACATCGCAATGAACTATTTCGCATTGACCTACGACGTCGTCGACGGCTTCGGCGAGAAGCGAATGGCGTTCCGCAGCGCGCATCTCGAGCTGATTCGCGCCGCACATGCGCGCGGCGAGTTGTTCCTCGCCGGCGCGCTCGGCAATCCACCCGACGGCGCGCTGCTGGTGTTTCGTGCCGAGGGCGCAGACATCGTCGAGCGCTTCGCACGCGCCGACCCTTACGTCACCAACGGCCTGGTCACGCGCTGGCGGGTGCGTCCGTGGAACGTGGTGATCGGCGTTCCGGAGTCATGATCGCGCGAATCTGGAAGGCGCGGGCGGCGCCCGATCGCGCGGAGGAGTACGCCGCGTACCTGCGATCGACGGTCATGCCCGAGCTCGCGGCCATCCACGGCTATCGAGGCGTGACGCTGCTCTCACGGGAACAGGATCGCGAAGTCGAAGTCACGGTCATCACGTGGTGGGATTCGATCGCGGCGGTCCGCGCGTTTGCCGGTGAGGCGGTCGAGACCGCCGTCGTGCACGACAGCGCAGCGCGGATGCTGGTTGACTTCGATCGCGAGGTGGCCCACCATCGCGTGGTCATCGATAGCCGGCGGGATGATGCGGAATAAACGGGGTCCTGTCAGGGTTCACGGAATTCATGCGCGCTTCAAAAATCGTGATCGTCGTCGGCGCTGTTGCGCTGGCTGCCTTGATGGTTGCGGCGCCGCGGCTGACCGTGAGCCGCGCCTCGCAATCTCCCGGATCTGCGGCGCGGGCGCCGGCCGCAGCCGCGTGTCCTGCCGACGCGAAGAAGGCCAATTTCAATTTCGCGCTGAAGAATCTCGACGGCAAAACGGTCAAGCTGGCCGACTATGCCGGCAAGGTCGTACTGCTCGACTTCTGGGCGACCTGGTGCGCACCGTGCAAGGTGGAAATCCCCTGGTTCGTCGATTTCTATTCGAAGTACAAGTCGCGAGGGCTCGAGGTCGTCGGCGTCGTCGTCCTCGACGATTTCAAGCGCGCCGGCCCGTTCGCGCGCGACTTCAAGATGAACTACACCGTTCTCGACGCGGAGGATCGCGAGGATGTCGACGAGGCCTACGGGCCGCTGTTCGCGTTGCCGACCACGTTCCTCATCAGCCGCGACGGCCGCATCTGCGCGAAGCACGTCGGCCTGACCGGAAAGGACACGTTCGAGACGGCCATCAAGTCGCTGCTCTGAGAGATCGACTGGAGCGCGACACCACGTACTGATCAATGGCACCAACGACCACTGCTCCGAGTGCGGCCGCGTCCAGCACGGCACCAGGCCCGAGCCAGAAAACGTCGCGCACGCGGGCTCTGCCTCCCGGTCCAAAGCTCTCTCTGCTCCAGCGCGCGGCCTACTGGCCCGGCCGCGACATGCTCGCCTTCATCACCAAGCTGGCGCGGACCTACGGCGATCTCGTCACCTACCGGATCGGCGGCGAGACGATCTTTCTCGTCAGCGATCCGCATCACATCAAAGAGATCCTCGTCACGCAGAATCGCAACTTCACCAAGAGCCGCGGTCTCGAGCGGACCAAGCGTTTGCTCGGCAACGGTCTGCTGACCAGCGAGGGCGCGATGCACCTGCGCCAGCGGCGGCTGATGCAGCCGGCCTTCCACCGCGAGCGCATCGCCGGCTACGGCCAGACGATGGTGGCGCATGCGGATCGCACGCGGCAGGCGTGGCGCGACGGCGAGACGCTCGACGTCGCGCAGGAGATGATGCGCCTGACGCTGTCGATCGCCGGCAAGACGCTCTTCGACGTCGACATCGAGAAGCAGGCGGCGGAAGTCGGCCGCGCCATGAACGACGTGATGGAGTCGTTCTGGACGACGATGCTGCCGTTCGTCGACCTGCTCGAGCGGATGCCGATTCCGAAGCTGCGCCGCGCGAAGGCGGGACGCGCGCGGCTCGACAAGATCATCTATGGGATGATCGCGGAGCGGCGGGCGAGCGGCCGCGACCATGGCGACTTGCTCTCGATGCTGCTGAATGCGCAGGATGAGGACGACGGCGGCGTGATGACCGATAAGCAGGTTCGCGACGAGGCCATGACCATCCTCCTCGCCGGCCACGAGACGACCGCCAACGCCCTGACCTGGACGTGGTACTTGATCAGTCAGTCGCCTGAAGTCGCAGCGAAGCTGCACGAGGAAATCGATCGCGTCTTGCAGGGGCGGCTGCCGGGCGTCGCGGACCTTCCGGCGCTGGCGTTCACCGAGAAGGTCGTGACCGAGGCGATGCGTCTTTACCCGCCGGCGTGGATCATCGGCCGCCGCGCCATCGCCGAGTTCCCGATCGGCGAGTACGTCGCGCCGCCGCGGACGATCATGATCATGAGCCCGTACATCGTGCAGCGCGACGCGCGCTACTACGCCGAGCCGGAGCGCTTCCATCCCGATCGATGGACGGCAGAATTCAGAGCGACGCTGCCGCAGTTCGCCTATTTCCCGTTCGGCGGCGGTCCGCGCCGCTGCATCGGCGAATCGTTTGCGTGGATGGAGCTCGTGCTCGTCGTCGCGACCATCGCCGCGCGCTGGAAGCTCGATCTCGTGCCGGGTCATCCGGTCGAGCCGCAGCCGGTCGTCACGCTGCGGACGAAACACGGCATGAAGATGACGCTGTCCGCACGCGTCTGATCGCACGATGGTTCTCGATCACATCTCAATCAGATCCGAAGATGTGACACCCTGGAGCGGATCGTGACCGCGCGGGTCAGACGCGTGCTCGAGACGGTGCTCTACTGCGAAGATCTCGCGCGCAGCGCGGCGTTCTACCAGACATTGCTGAACGTCGAGCCGATGCTCACCGGCGATCGTCTGGTCGCGCTCGACGCGGGCGAGGGCACGGTCCTCCTCTTGTTCCAGCGCGGCAACTCGGGTCCGCTCGATACGTCCGGTGGGCTCGTGCCCGGTCACGACGGCGGGGGACCGGTACATCTGGCGTTCGCGATCGACGCGGATGCGATGGCGGCGTGGGAAGCGCGGCTTGCGGAGCTCGGGGTCGCGATCGAAAGCCGCGTCCGATGGGATCGCGGCGGCCAGAGTCTCTACTTCCGCGATCCCGAGAACCGCTCGGTCGAACTGGCGACGCCAGGCATCTGGCCGGCGTATTGAGCGAGGGAATCCACTGATGAAGAGCGATGCGGCGCTGCGCGAACAGCTTCGAAAAATGCTGGCGTGGGACGACGCGCATGTCGGCTTCGATCGCGCGATCAAGGACATTCCCGCGGAGGTGCGCGGCACAGCGCCGGCCGGCGTGCCGTACTCGGCGTGGCAGCTGCTCGAGCATCTGCGCATTTCGCAGCAGGACATCCTCGACTTCTGCCGCAATCCGAGCTACGAAGAGATGAAATGGCCCGACGACTACTGGCCGTCGTCGGCCGCACCGACGTCGCCAGCAGACTGGGACGCAAGCGTGAAGCAGTTCCGTGAGGATCGACAAGCACTGCAGGATCTGGCGGCCGATGAGTCGATCGATCTCTTTGCGAAGATTCCGCACGGCCAGGGGCAGACCTATCTGAGAGAAATCCTCCTTGCCGCTGACCACGCCGCATATCACGTCGGCGAACTGGTCGTCGTACGCCGCCTGCTCGGTATGTGGAACGCGAGCTGAAGGGTGCGTGATGTCAATTGAATCGCCCGCTGACCTGGAAGGCCTGCGTGAGGTCGCCCGGATTACGCGCCGGACACTCGACGCGCTCGAACGGCACGTTCGCGCCGGCGTGAGCACCGGTGAGCTCGACGCGATTGCCGGAAAGCTGTTTGCTGAACATGGTGCGCGCTCGGCGCCGGCGCTCGTCTACGGATTTCCGGGACACGTGTTGATCAGCATCAACGACGAAGTCGTGCACGGTGTGCCGGGCGCGCGTCGGCTCGTCCGTGGCGACCTGGTGAAGCTCGATGTCACCGTCGAGAAGGGCGGCTACGTTGCGGATGCCGCGCGCAGCGTGATCGTCGGGTCGGGGTCAGACACCGCGCGGCGGTTGATCGCGTGCGTGCAGGCGGCGTTTACGGCCGCCTGCGCCGTCGCGCGCGCCGGCACGCGCGTGAACGAGATCGGCCGCGCGATCGACCACGAGGTCAGGCGGCATGGATTTACAGTCGTGCAAGGCCTGACCGGCCACGGCGTCGGACGAACGATTCATGAGGAGCCCACCGTGCCGAATCACTACGATCCCTGGCAGCGCGACGTGCTGACAGATGGTCTGGTGCTGACCATCGAGCCGATGGTCAGTGCCGGCTCGGCGCAGGCAATCGAGGACGCGAATGGCTGGACGATTCGGACGCGCGACGGCAGCCTGTCCGCGCACCACGAGCACACGCTGGTGATCACGCGGGAGCAGCCGCTGATCCTGACGGCGGCATAGAATCGTGTCGATGACGTTGTCGCCCGAGCGCTTGCTCGCGGCCGCCGGCCTCGTATCGGTTTCGTTTGCCGCCCTGTCGGCGATCATCACGCTGACCAGGTGGGCTCAAGGCGATCAGCTCGCGTTGCGGACGCTGCTCAGTTCCGTGGGAATCGGGCTCCTCGGTGCCTCGTTCGTCGCGTCGGTGAGGCACCGCATCGTCTCGTACTGTCTTTTCGGGATGAGTCTGGTCTGTCTCGCCGTCGGCTCGCTGGCGCTCTAACCATGAACGGTCATCGTGGTTCGGCGATGCAGTACAGGTGTTCGTAGCCGCGTAGAAACATCTCGTTGTCCACCAGCGCCGGCGACGCGTCGAATCCATCGTTCAATTTGTTCTTCGCCAGGATCTCGAACGCCGTGCCGTGCTTGATGACCAGCGTCACGCCTTCGCGTCCGGTGAGATAGACGCGCCCCTTCGCGCCGACCGGCGACGCGAACACTTCCGACAGACCGTCGAGGCGCTGCAGCCGATAGTGAGGAGTGCCCGTCTTCGCGTCGAACGCGGAGAGAATCGCGGAGTTGGTCTTGAGGAAATACAGGACGCCGTTGTAGAGGAGCGGCGACGGCACGTACGGCGTATCGCGATCCAGCGACCAGACGATCGCATCCGACTTGGCGAGGTCGCCCTGCGCCCCGGCGAGACGGATCGCCTTCAGGTTGTTGCCGCGGAAGCCGCTCATCACGAACACCATCCCGTCCTCGAACACCGGCGACGGAATCGGGTTCATCGTCACGCCGGGACTCTCCCACACGACCCGTCCCGTCTCGAAGTCGTAGCTCCGCACCTTGTTCATCGCCGGCGCGATCACCTGCGCGCGGCCGTCGTGCTCGACGACGAGCGGCGTCGCCCACGTGTCGATCTCCTCGCGGTTCACGCGCCACAGCTCTCGTCCGTTCTCGGCGTCGAGCGAGACGATGAACGACTGGCCCTGGTGATCCCACACGATGACGAGGCGGTTGTTGTAGAGGACCGGCGTGCTGCCCTCGCCGAACTCGCTGCGCATCTTCTTGTCGCCGAGATCCTTCGACCAGAGCAGCTTGCCGTCCATGTCGTAGACGTACATGCCCTGCGACTCGAACCACGC
>DAIUKO010000264.1:0-11204 GCA_036848175.1 Vicinamibacterales bacterium
GTCAGCTCGATCGTGAAGGCGACGCGCCCGCCGTCGATGCTCATGTTCTTGATGAAGCCGAGGCTGACGATGTCGCGATTCAGATCCGGATCGCGGACGACCTTCAATGCCTCGAGCACGCGCGTCTGTTCGACTTGCATATCCTCAAGAATATCGTACACTCCACGCGCGTGTCTGATCCGTCGCCTAATCGTGGCGTGATGATCGTGCTCGCCTACCTCTGGCCCCTCGCGTTGGTCCCGCTGCTCATCGAAAAACAAGACGCTGAGGTCCAGTGGCACGCCAGGCACGGGCTCGTGCTGATGATCGCCGAGCTCGTCGCGATCTTCGCCTACGTCACGTTCACGAGCATGGTCAGTCTCGCCGCGTTCGGATTCGGTTGCGTCCTCGGTCTACTACTCGTGTTCGGATTTGTCGCAATCCTCGGCGTGCACGTCGTCGCCATTCTCAAAGGCATCAACGGCGAACGCCTGTTGATCCCGGTGGTCAGCGATTACGCCAGTCGCTTTTGAATCACGTGGCCTCTACCGCACCGGCTCGACAGCGCATACGAACGATTGGCGTGCTCGCGGCGGTCGTCGCAGTGTTGTTCGTGTGCTTCAACGCGCGACCGCTCGCGCTCGCCGCCGTGCACGGCTATCAGCGGACGATCGCGCCGCTCGCCGCGCGCGCCGGCATCCGCTGCCGCTTCACGCCGTCATGCAGCCATTACGCCGAGACCGTCATCGCTCGCGACGGCATCATCCGCGGCGGATGGGAGTCGGTGAAGCGCATCGCGCGCTGCAATCCGCTCATACCGATGGGGACACGCGACGCGCCGTGAACAGTGCCTTCCCCTTTTCGTTCAACAATACCCACAGCGCGTAAACTCCGAGTGCCGTTCCGTAGGGCAACAGCAGCAAATCGACCGACCCGAGCATCAGCGCCACGAGCCGCGCCCATGGATGACGCCGGCGCAGCGGGACGCCGACCGCGACGTGAACGACGCCCCAGACGATCGCGATCAGCGCCAGTGTCGTGAACGCCGCGGCCGTCACTCCGGCCGCGAACTGACCGCCGCCGCCGCGCGACGCGATCATCGCCGCCGCCGCCACCCCCAACGCCAGCGTCGAGACGCCGACGAGCGTCGTCAACATGCCCCAGATGATGAAGAGGGCGCCCAGAAAATCGACGTGAGCGGGCACGAATCTGTGAGGGCTGAGAAGAACTTGAAGCTCTGGCTACGCGGCCGATGAGCGTATGGCAACGCGGACTTCGACGCGAACGACGGCAGCATCCGGCGACGTGACGCGGAAGCGAAAGCGCGCGCCGTCGGCGACGCCGGGCGGCACGGTCACACGCACTTCGTGACGATACACCGACTCACCCGTGCCGCAGCAATCTTCGCAACGCTCCGTCCAGGTTTCGCCGCGCCCGCCGCACTCGGCACAGGTCGCACGGATCGGGACCTCGACGGGCACGATCAGTCCGTCGCAGGCCTCACGCTTGGACAACAGGACCTCGGCGCAGTGCACATCGCCTCCCGCCTCACCCAGGAACGCGTCGCGCATGCGTTCGACGACGCGCCCCACGGAGGGGAAGTCAATTGCGATCTCATCGGCAAAGCACTCGTGAGGCATCGAAGTGTCGCTAACGATAGGAGTCGATCAGCATGTTGTCAAGGCAACGCACCGATGCTAACGTGAACCAAAAACCATGCCCGCAAAAGAATGTCCACTCTGCGGCGGCACGATGTACCTCCGGCAACAGGAAGCAGTCGTGCGCATCCCCGGCAATCCGAATGCCACGACGCGCACGACGCGCGAGTGGGTCTGTCCTGATTGCGATTATTTTGAAGAAGCCGAAGAAGAACGGTAAGTGAGCGGCGGCTAACGCGCGCCGATCGTCAGCAGGACTTCTTTGCGGAGTGTATCTTCAAATTCTTCGAACTTGAGCGCCGTCTCACACTCGTCGCAGAGCACTTCCAGCACCGTCGGCCGATCCTCCTCTGAAACCTCGACGCGACCGTTTTCCAGGTTCACGACGTGCATTTGAAGCGTTTTTACCTGGAAATTGCGGTCGTTCCCGCAGTTCGGGCAAGTCAGCGTCACGTATCTCTCCCCTCGGTTTTCGATTCTATGGGATGGTCGGCGGCATACGCAATGCAAATATGGCCGGATTCTGATAGATTCGGCGGCCATGGCCTCAGGTTCCTACCAAATCCACAGCGAGGCGCGCGGACCGCACTGGATCGCGTGGATCAGCCGCGACGGCTCCGGCAAGCCCGATCGCTCGATTGTCCTGGTCGCCGCGACGCGCGACGAAGCGGAAGCGCGCGCCAGGCGGTGGGCAGAAGAATCGATCTATTCGTAAGGGGGCCTTACAGTCCTGACAAGCACGCCCGCCAGGGGTTCAAAATCGTCAGCGACCTCAGCGGTAGGCGCCATCTGCGTGAGACGACGTGGAGACGCGACGGGACCGGGCACGAGTAGGGTGTGCCCCAACCAGCGCACTTCGGCGACATTACCCGCCGCGGCGCCGAACAAGGCCTTCACCGATGCCGGCAGGACTTCGCCGAGGCTGCCGCGCGTCATGCGGCACTGGCCGTCCTGGACAATCGCGGAGAGATACAGGTAATCGCGTGCACGCGTGAGCGCCACATAGAGCAGCCGCTTCGACTCCTCCCGTTCGCGCGCCTGCGCGTCTTCGTCTGCCTCCGACTGATAGTCGGCAATCGAAACCGACGGCTCGCCGGTCGCGTCGCTTGCGACACGGATTGGCGCCCGGCCACCGGCCGTGCCGCGGGCCATGTTGACGACGAACACGATCGGGAACTCGAGTCCCTTCGCTGCGTGGACCGTCATCAGGCTGACGGCATCGATCGCGTCGATGGCGGCGTTCGATTCGTCGCCGACCGCGAGGCGCTCGAGATGCTCGGCAATGCGTGCGAGCGTCGCGTAGCCGCGGTTTTGCGCGCGGCGGATCATCGCGCGCAGCTTCTTCAGATTCTCGCGCGCTTGCCGCTGCCGCGATCCGCGCAGCTCGTACGCGTACGCGGTCTCCCGCAGAATCGCATCGAGCAGCTCCGAAGGCGTCAGCCGGTCGACCCACGACAGCCATCGCGGCACGGCGGCGCGCAGCAACTGAAGCACGCGACGATCCTCGTCGCCAAGTGGAGCGAGGACCTCCGCGTCCGGACCGAGAAGCGCCGCCGCCAGATTCGGCGACAAGCGCGCAACCGCCTCGTCCGAGACACGCACAAGGCGCGATCGCAGCAGCGCCGCCGCCCGCAGGTCGGAGAGTGGATCGGCGAGATAGCGCAGCAGCGCGACTGCGTCCTGGATTTCGTCGGCGTCGAAGAATCCGAGGCCTTTGTAGACGTAGGTCGGCACGCCGCGGCGATCCAGCGCGGCCTCGAAGTCACGGTGGCTGTCGCGTGAGCGAAACAGGATCGCCACGTCCGCCGACTTCGCCTCGCGCCGAACGCCCGTCGTCCGATCGCGGACCGTCGTTCCGGACAGCAGCCGCACGATTTCGTCAGCGACGCGGTCCGCGGTCGCCAGCACGGTCTCGGCGGCGATGATCCCAAGCGGGTGGTCCGGCTGAAGCCGGACCGTCTCCGCGATCGGAAAACGATCCTGCTCCCCAAACCGGAATCCGTCCTTCCGCGCATCGCCGCTCCCGTCGCGAGCAATTTCGCTGAAGACGTCGTTGATGAACGCGAGAATTGCCGGCGCCGATCGGAAGCTGACGGAGATCGCGTGCCGCGGGTGAGCGTCGGGCCGCAAACCGCCGACGAACTCAGCGGCCTCGTCGACGAGCGCGACGTCGGCATCCCGGAACCCGTAGATCGACTGCTTCCGGTCGCCGACGATGAAGATCGACGGAGGAATCGCATCGTCCGCCGCGCCGAACCCTTCGCCCCAACTTCGCACCAGCTGCTGGACGAGCTCCCACTGCGCGCGGCTCGTGTCCTGGAACTCGTCGACGAGGACGTGGCGGTAGCGCGCTTCGAGGCGCAAGCGACTCTCGGCGAACTCGTCGAGATCCCGGAGCAGCTTCACGGCGCGCTCGAGGACGCCGGAGAAATCGATGAGCGCGTGCGCATCGAGCATCCGCTGATATTGACTGAGTGCGACGGCGAAGATTCGCCAGACACCGCGCGAGAGCACCACGTTGAGGTCGCGCCGGAAGCCGCGGATGGCCTCTGCGACGAGCGGCGCCAGGTGGCTGGCGGTCGCACGATGACGACGCCAGGCATCCTCGGTACCGCAGTCGGTCGCTTTGAACGGCGTCCCGGCGAATTTCTCGCCGCGCGGCTTGCCTTCCTGCGTCAGGAAGTAGGCGCGCAGGCGATCGATGAGATTCCGGAATGCCGCCTGTTCGTCGCGGCTCTCGAACGGCGCGGCGCGGTCGGCGGATGTCGAACCGGGAGCGGACCGTTCACGCGCGCCCGCCAGGGCGCGAAGATCGTCGGCGAGCATCGCGAACTGTGGATGGCGGATCGGACCGTCGTCGAGAAAGAGGTCGACGCCGTCGCGCACGCCGCTGAAAATGTCGCGCAGGCGCGCGGTGGCGAGCGCGCACGCCTTCGCGCCGGTCATGTCGCGCGGACCGCGCTGCAGGAACCGCCGCAGCGCGTGCGGCGCGACCAGGCGTCGATCCAGCAGCGCCGCGATCCCGGCACGGAGGCGCCGTTCGCCGAGTTGCGCGAACACGAGCGCGACATCGTCGTCTTCCCGCGCGACACCGCGGCAGATGCGCAGCGCGTGATCCAGCGACTCGGAAATCAAACGCGGGAGATCCGTGTCGGCGGCGAGATCGAATCCCGGATCGACGTCGGCCTCGAGTGGAAACTCGCGCAGGAGTGACAGACAGAACGCGTCGATGGTGGAGATCGCGATGTCGCCGAGCCGCTCGCGCAGTTCCCGCCAGCGCGCCGCATCGAACTCCGAGAGGCGGCTGGCTTCTTTCAGCCGATCGATGATCCGCTGCCGCATCTCGGCGGCCGCTTTGCGCGTGAAGGTGATCGCGAGAATGTGATCGGGCTCGACGCCGGCGCGGAGCAGGTTCACGTACCGCTCGACGAGTACCCGCGTCTTGCCGGTCCCCGCCGAGGCCTCGAGGACGATGTTCTGCGACGGATCGACGGCCGCGCGGCGTGCATCTCCATCGGCAAGGTCGGAATGGTCCGGGTGAGGCTGGACGCTACCGGGATCGTCATCCGCTTCAGTGGCGTCCGCCTTTACGCGGACCTCCGCGACGCCGACTTCCTCGTCCTCGAACGGCAGCCGCGGTTCAAACCTCGCCGACATAATCCTTCCGACACACGGCGGCGAAGGTGCACGTCTCGCATCGCCAGACGTCGTCTGGCGTCGGTGGAAATTCTCCACGCGCGATCGCGTCGACCGCATCGGCCAGCCGCTGCTGCGCTTCGGCCAGCACCTTGGTGCGCTGATCCAGCTTCGAGTACAAGGGCACGACGCGCCGAGGACCCTTGAACGCGAGATACATCGCTTCGCCCAGTGTCCAGTTGCCGCCCCGATACGTCGCGAGCGACTGCTCGGCGCAGATGCCGTAGATCGGCAGCTGCAGCGCGCGACCGCGGTCAGGAGGCCAGCCAAGCTTGTAGTCGATCAACCGGAACGTGCCGTCTTCGAGGAGATCGAGTCGATCCGCTTTGCCCTTCAAGGCCATCGTCCGTGGACCATCGGCCGTCGCGATCGTAAACACGCCCTCCAGCCGATGCTCCAGCAACCGCTCCGCGACGGCGACGGGACGCTCCGCTTCCATGCGGAAGACTGCCTCTCCCAGACCCGCGGCCGCCGCCGAGCCGAGCAGCCGCGTGCGTTCGAGTCCCGCTTCCGCCTCGGGCAGAGCCTCGAGTGCTGCGTCAACGATCTCGACGAACAAGGCGCGCGCAGTCTCGAGATTGTCGGACGTGATCGCGCGATGACCCGCTTTTTGCCACGCCGTGAAGAATCGTTCGAAGACGTCGTGGACGAACTGACCCTGATGCCGCGGGTCCATCACCTCCTCGTCGTCCGGTTCTTCGTCGAGCCGCAGCATGTGCTGAGCGAAGAACTTGAACGGGCAGTCCAGATAGGTTTCGACGGCGCTGACCGACAAGGGACGCCGGGACGCAGTTGGCGTCGAGACCAGGCCGTGGAACTGCGGCTCGTCGTGCGGCGACCGGCTCACCCGCAGCTCCGCCCATGTCCGCACGCCGGCATCGAGCGCCGACAGCGCGATCGGCTCGAGCGACAACGCCTCGTCGGCGAACACCCGCGCCGCAGCGTCCAGGGGTTGCGCGATCGTCGAGAGTCGCGCCCGTGGAATCTCGTCGAGCTGCGCCGATCGCGACACGATTGCATCCTCGTCGAGCGTGAAGGTGGAGACGAGTGTGCGCCGGCGCGCGCCGGCCAGCAGGTCGAGAACGTGCGCGTCCGCCGCCGCACGCCGATCCTTTTCCGACGGCCATCCGAGGGATTTCAAGAGCGCCGGCGGGTAGAAGATGTTGCGGCGCGGCCGTTCCGGCCAGTCGGTTTCGACGACACCGACAATCGAGATGTCGTCGAACTCACCGTATCGCGCCGCGCGATCGTCGAGGAGATGCACGCCGCAGGCGGCCGATTCCTGGTCGAAGGTCTGATCCTCGATCGCGCGGCGTACCGCGAGCGACAGGTCGTCGATCGTCCAGTCCGGATCGTCATAGGTCGCGTGAACCGTCGCCATCGCCGATAACGTCTGGCGAATCGCCGCGCGCCCGCGTGGCTCGCGAAGAGATCCCGAATCCAGGTCATCGAGTGGACGGAGATGACCGTCCCAGAACGCGAGGAGCCGCGCCGCCTGCTGCGATGCCGGCGCCGATTGGGCGAGCGGCGCGAGCTCTCGCGCGGCGGCGAGCGCTGCTCTCAAGGCCGGCAGCGCCGGTCTCTCAGCGGCCAGCTCTTCGAGACGTGTCGCACCGCCGAGGTAGCGACGCTCGCTCAGCGTTCGATCGAGCGACGCGATCGACTCGCGCGTGATCTCCCGATCCTCGTCCTTGAAGACGAAGTGCGGCGATCGCAGCAGCGCGACGAGCGGTTCCCGCCCGAAGTTCGCGCTCACCGCTTCGAGCGTCAGATCGATCGAGGCGGCGATCGGCTCGGCGGCCAAGGGCAGCGCGTCGAACGTTCGATACGGAATGCCGGCGGCCGGCAGCGTCTCAGCCGCGAGATAGAGATACGGCAGCGGGTGCTTGAAGACGATCGCCGTCCGATCCAAAGGCGCCATCTCGCCGTTCCGCCGATCGGCCTTGATCCGCCGCGCGATTGCGACCAGCTCCTCTTCACGGTCGCGCCGGGTCCACCACAGCGCGTCGCAGTCGGGATTCGGGATTTGGGATTCGGGATTTGATGGCGTGATCAGGACCGGCCGGGCAAGTCCCGAATCCCGGTGATCAAATCCCGATTCCCGAATCCCGAATCCCTTCGGGTCAGTCTCCTCGATCCCGGGCAACCAACCATGCACCCGCTCGTGAAACCCCGATCCGAGAACAGCCTCGGTCGCGATGATGTCGAGCGACTCGAGACCGGGGATTCGCGCGAGCAGATCGAAATCGGCGGCGTAGAGTCCGTCGGTATCGGCAATCCAATCCGCGACGGTGACCATGACATGGCGGATCGGATCCGCCGCATGCTCGAGGATCAAACCGTTGCGCAGGAGATGCTCGTCCCAGGCGCCGGATTCGGCGACACGCCGTTCGTACTCTCGAAATGCCGCCGCCAGGAAGCGCGTCTGTTGCCGTAACCGCGACGATCCTTTGTCGGCGATGTCCGGATCCGCGTCGCCGCCGAGCGCCTCGATCATCAGTTCTTCGAACCGCTGCACCTGCTGCAATTGACGTCGGAGCTGGTCGTAGAAGCGCAGCATTTCAGCGACGAGGCTGGGGCGCAGCCGGAATGTCAGGTCGCTCGTCAACACGATGCCGGCCGCGTCTCGCGCGGCGCGCTGGGCGATGACCTCGCGTTCGAGCGCGCTGAGGCGCCGCGGCGGATCGGCCAGCCGCGCCTGCAGCCGATCGTAGAGCTCGTCGCGCGTGACGATCGCCGCCTTCAGCCGATCGAGCTGGCGCGCGGCCGCACGGTTCGGGACGATCACAACGGGCTGAGTACTCGAAGTCGCAGCTATTGCGGCGATCGCACCGCGGAACGTGTACAGATCTCGAGTACGTACGAGCCGCGTCCGGCGAGCTGTAATCACTTCAATTGAGGAGGTCTCAGCAGCGTCTGAATGTCCGTCCGCGCACGGGCGCCGAGCATCAACGCGCCCGCCGCGGCCGACGAAGCGTCCCACGCACGCGCCATGTCGCCCGCGAGCGTCGCCTCGCGTCGCACCTGCGCGGCCTGGTTGGCGAGTTGGACGGCGCTCACGAGCAGCGCGTGGGCCGCCACGAATTCCTCCGGCGGCACGATCGCCGACGCCAGCTTGAGAATCTGCGCCGCCGCGCGCTGGATGCCGGTCAGGCTGCCGGGTGACGAGCCGGAGAGCGATTTGATGTTCTCGAGCGACGGTTTCAGCTGTGCGAACAGATCGATCGGCTGGCGGATGGCGACGTCGTACTGCTGATAGGCGGGCTGCCGCATGACCCATCGATCGCGGGCCAGCTGCAGCCGCCGCGCGGCATCCAGCTTCTCTTCGACGGCGGCAATCAGGGCGTTGACCGTTTCCGGCCGATGATAACCGAGCAGGGCATCGCGAACCTGAATGCGCTCGAGGAGGCGTTCGAGGCCTCGGACGTCCGCCGACCTCGCACGACGATCCGCGGCGGCGATCGTCGATACGCTGAACTCGTTGTACGACCGGTCGCGCTGCGCCTCGATGCCGATCGCCGCGACCGTTGCCGCCCGCGTCGTCGCCAGCCATTCGGATGGAAGCTCACCCTTGTCCCGCTCGATGCTGGCCAGCGCGGTGGCGAGAAGCGATGTGCGCTCCACCGAAGAGTCCACGACTCGCGCGGCCGTCAGCACCGCTTCGATCGCGTCCTTCGGCGACGGGGGCGGCAGCAGCGGCTCGGGAATCGTCAGCGGATCGATCGACGCCGACAGTGACAGGTCGAAGCGCCTGGCGCCGGTCGTGGCGCGAAGATCGGCGATGGCCTCGTCGAGCATCCCCAGCATCTGCCGGACTTCGGCGAGGCGATAGTTGTAGTGATTCTCGGGCCATGCCGCGAGTATGCGGCGGGCTCTCTCGACGATCGCCAGTCGCTGCGTCGGGTCCGGTGTGCGCGTGACGTCGTTCAACGCGTCGGCGATCGTATTCGACAGGGCCGCGTAATCGAGCTCGGCCCGCGTCTCGATGTAATGGGTGGCGCGCGCGGTCGACGCGTATCGATTCGTCCGGTCCCAATCGACGCGCTCGGCGGACAGATTGACCAGATGCAGCGGCGGATTGGGCGTGGCCGCGGTCGGCATCGAGAATACGACGCGATCTTCGACGCGGGCCGGCTCGCCGTAGCTGACGAGCGAGCTGCCATCCTTCAGGAAGACGCGAAGCAGCGTCGCGTCGTCGGCATCCGCTCGGGCGGCCAGCAACGCGGACGCCGCCATGAACGCCACGACCGTCGTGCGCGCCCATCGCGAGTCCGCCGTTTTAATCATGAGGTTCCAGCGTACGCGCGCACCGAAAGCGCGTCAAGCTCTGTGGAAAACCTGTGGACGCCTGGTGCATTTCCTGTTGAGCGATCGATCGGCGAAATTTTTTTTCGGGCGATCGCGTTCGAGATTTCGCCGGCGCCGCCCATGTGCACGCGCTTTCGCGCATCGCTTCGCTTGATCGCCGGTAACGCCTGCGTAAAATGCGTGCGACTTTCCATCCCGACAACGCTTGTTCGCCGCGACCGTGACAAACGCCGTTCATCGTTACGCTGAATCCATCGCCGGACGCGATTATGTGATCGAAGTCACCGCCGTCGAACAGGATCGGTGGCGCGCCTACATTGTTCGCCTTCCCGGCATGCCGACGGCGCTGATGCCGTTCTACGGGCGCACGCCGTCGGAAGCGGCGCAACTGCTTTGCGACTGGCTGACGCGCGCGCACCGGCGCGCCGCGAACCCGGCAGGGACGGTGTAGGATGAGCGAATGCGTCCAGCGGTCCTCGCGCTTACGGCCGCGCTTGCGTTAGTCGCACCGTCGCGCCTCCTTCACAGTCAGACGCCGGCCTCGACGACCCAGACGGGCCGCGGCAGCACTGCCGACGACTTCTTTCAGCGTACGCCGGACTTCGATCGGCAAGTCCAGCAGCAGGCCGAGACCGACAAGACGTGGCGGAAGGCCAGCGAAGGCGTGATGCAGATGGAGAAGATCACCTACCGCAGCAGCGTAGGCGACCTCGACGTCCCGGCGTTCGTCTTCCAGCCGTTGAAGCTGCGCGGGACCAAAGGGCATTCCGCGCTCATCTGGGTCCACGAGAACATCCGCGGTCATCTCTACGAGCACTACATTCCATACATCCGCGAAGCGACCGCGAAAGGCTATGTCGTCATCGCACCGGAGTACCGCGGCAGCATCGGCTACGGCAAGGCGTACTACGACGCCATCGACTACGGCGGGAACGAAGTCGACGACGTGGTGACGGCGTTCGAGGTGCTGAAGACGAAGTATCCGCAGGTCGATCCGTCACGCGTCGGCATCATCGGCTGGAGCCACGGCGGCATGATCGCGCTGCTGTCCGTCTTCCGGAATCCGACGACGTTCAGGGCCGCGGTCGCGATGGTGCCGGTCACGAATCTCTTTCAACGCTTTGCCTGGAAGGGGGCTGAACGCCAGCGCCAGGCGATCGACCCACAGAACCGGTACGGCGGACTCCCGCACGAGCGGCAGGATATATATAAGGATAGGTCGCCGCTGTACCAGGTCGACAAACTGCAGATTCCGCTCTACGTCGGCGTCACGAAGAACGATCAGGACGTCAACATCGAAGAGGACATGCAGCTCGTCGACGCGCTGCGCGCGCGCAAGCCGCAGCTGGCCGAGACGATGATCTACGACAACCCGCCCGGCGGCCACACGTTCGACCGGCGTGTGGATCCGAAAACCTGGCAGCCGGACAACACGCGCGAGCAGCGTGATTCGTGGAACCGCGTGTGGACGTTCCTCGACTGGAACCTCGATCCGTTCCACGACGCGAGCTCGAGTCCGATCAGCACGTCGACGAAACCGCAGCGGTGACTTCTCGCCGGGCC
>DAIUKO010000265.1:0-11193 GCA_036848175.1 Vicinamibacterales bacterium
CAATAAATCCGCAATCCGCAATCCTCAATCCGCAATGACGAGGTCCTGAAGGAGCAACCATGGCAGATCGACAGTACGAGCTCGTCTACATCCTTCCCCCCGAGACGACTGAACAGCAGGTCACCGAACTGCACCAGCAGGTCGACGCGGTCGTGTCGCGGATGCACGGGCAGATCGAGAAAACCGAGAACTGGGGGCGCAAGAGGCTCGCCTACGAAATCGGTCACCAGAAGGAGGGCGTCTACGTCCTCGACGTGATCAATGGCACGGGCGAGCTGATGAAGGAACTGGACCGCCGGCTTCGCGTGATGGACCAGGTGATTCGCCACATGGTCGTCCGCGTCGACGAGGAGAAGAAGGTGGTCGAGCGCACGCGCACCAAGCGCCAGACCGAGTCGGAGCGCCGGCGCGTCAAGCGCGGCCTGCCGCCGACGCGGCAGCCCGGCGAGGGACGGTCGCAGGAACTGGACGACGTCGAAGACGATCGCTTCGACGGAGTGGAGGTATAAGCGATGCCATTCGGACAGGGACGCTCGCACGGTGGCGGCGGCGGCCGCGGCAAAAGCGGCGACAAGAAGGGCGGCGAGAAAGGGCAGGGGCAGCGCCGTACGCTGTTCCGCCGCCGCAAGGTCTGCAAGTTCTGCGCGGACAAGATCGACGACATCAACTACAAGGACGTGAAGCTCATCGGTCCGTTCGTGCCGGAGCGCGGCAAGATTCTGCCGCGCCGCATCTCCGGCACCTGCGCGATGCACCAGCGGAAGCTGCAGACCGCGATCAAGCGCGCGCGGCAGATCGCGCTCATTCCCTACGTGACTGACTGAGGGACGTCATGGAAGTGATATTGAGAGAGCACGTCGACAATCTCGGGCGCCGCGGCGAGGTGGTGAAGGTCGCCGACGGTTACGCGCGCAACTACCTGCTGCCGCGAAAGCTGGCGCTCATCGCCACCGACGGCAACAAGAAGCAGATCGAGCGCGAGCGGGTGAAGTTCGACGCGAAGGAAGCGGAAGAGCAGAAAGTCGCCGGCTCCCTCGCCGAGCGGCTCGCCAAGGTCGAGATCGAGATCTCGCGCAAGGTGGGCGAGACCGAGGCGCTGTATGGATCGGTGACGACCAGCGACGTCGCCGCGGCGCTCGAATCGAAAGGGCTCGAGATCGATCGCCGCAAGATCCAGCTGCAGGAACCGATCAAGAAGCTCGGCGAGTACGAGATTCCCGTCAAGCTGCATCGCGAGGTGACGACGAAGATCAAAGTTCGGGTGATTGCCGAAGGCGAGCCGGAGAAAGCAAAAGCCTGAAAGTCCGACGTTCGAAGTCTGAAGAGGCCGGAGAATTGTGCTCCGGCCTTTTTCTTTTCAGCTACACTCAATCTCCCCCGCAGATCACAAACCGATGCCGGATGTCGCCGTCAGCGAACGCACGCTCCCACACAATCTCGAAGCCGAACGATCGGTGCTCGGGGCGATTCTGCTGCACAACGACGCGTTCAACCTCGCCGCCGAGGTGATCGACGCGCACGATTTCTTTCGCGACGCGCACCGGCGGATCTTCGACAAGATGGTCAAGCTCTCCGAGCGCGGCGAGGCGATCGATCTCGTCACGCTGAAGGAAGAGCTGGGACGATCGGGCGATCTCGACGAAGTCGGCGGCCCGGCCTACATCGCGGCGCTCGTCGACGGCGTGCCGCGATCGACCAACGTCGAGCACTACGCGCGGATCATCAAGGAGAAGGCCACCCTCCGCAACCTGATCTACTCGGCCAACAAGATTCTGTCGAGCGCCTACGACGCAGGCGAGGAGGCCGACGTCATCCTCGATCAGGCGGAGCACGCCATCTTCGCCATCGCCGACGACAAGATCCGCGACGGCTTCGTCTCGCTGCGCGATCTGGCGCAGTCGAGTCTCGATACGATCGAGAAGCTCCACGCTCGCAAGGAGCTGATCACCGGCGTCCCCACCGGCTTCACCGATCTCGACGAGATGACCTCCGGCCTGCAGTCGTCGGACCTGGTGATCGTCGCGGCGCGCCCGTCGATGGGGAAGACGAGCCTCGTCCTCAACGTCGCGCAGCACGTCGGCACGAAGACCGACATGACCGTCGGCGTGTTCAGCCTCGAGATGTCGAAGGAGCAGCTGTTCCTGCGCATGCTGACGGCGGAGGCGCGCATCGACGCGCACCGGCTGCGCGGCGGGTTTCTCGGCGAGCGCGACTGGGGCAAGCTCTCGCAGGCGATCGGCACGCTGTCGGAGTCGAAGATCTTCATCGACGACACGCCGTCGATCGGCGTGCTCGAGATGCGCGCCAAGTGCCGGCGCCTCGCCTCGGAGCACGGCCTGCACCTGGTCATCGTCGACTACATCCAGTTGATGCAGGGACGCGGCCGGTTCGAGAACCGCACCCTCGAGGTGGCCTCGATCTCACGCTCGCTGAAGGGGCTGGCAAAGGAGCTGAACGTGCCGATCGTCGTCCTGTCACAGCTCAGTCGTGCGCCGGAATCGCGATCGGATCATCGTCCGCAGTTGTCCGACCTGCGCGAATCGGGTGCCCTCGAACAGGATGCCGATGTCGTCATCTTCATCTACCGCGAGGATCAATACGCAGACAAGAGCCAGCCGGCGAGCGACGCTCAGGGCATCGCCGAGCTGATCATCGGCAAACAGCGCAACGGTCCGACCGGCGTCGTCAAGCTCGCCTTCATCCGCGAGTACACGCGGTTCGAGAACCTCGCGATCGGCGCGTGACAGCCGACCCACGGCGCGAAGCGCCGCCTGTATGATCGCCGTTGAATGATTCGGCCGACCGTCGCGCGTGTCGATCTCAACATCCTTCAATCCAACTATCGCCGGATTGTCGAGCGCCTCAGCGACGAGCCTTCCCGGAACGCGGCGTCGAACCCGCCCGGTGTGATCGCCGTCGTGAAGGCGAACGCCTACGGGCACGGCGCCGCTCAGGTCGCGCGTGCGCTCGAGGACGCCGGCGCGGATCTGCTCGCCTGCGCGGACATCGAAGAGGGGGCGACGCTGCGCGATGCGGGCGTTCGCGCGGAGATTCTCGTCTTCGGCGCGCTGAGCGTCAGCGATCTCGACGGACTCTTCGACTGCACGCTGACGCCGACGATCTCCACGCCCGGCGCGGCGCGCGCCGTGCAGGCGGCGGCGCAGAAGTACAAGCAGACGCTGCGCTACCACTTGAAGATCGACACCGGTATGAACCGGCTCGGCTTCCGGTTCGACAATCTTCGGCGGACGCTCCCGGAGTTGATCGCGAGCCCGAACCTCGAGCTGGCGGCGGTCTACACGCACTTTGCCACTGCCGACGATCCCGAGAGTCCGCTCTTCGACCAGCAGCGCGCGCGGTTCGAGCGTGCGCTGACGGAGATCGACGACATCCGCGGGCCGCAGCACGCGGCGCTCCGCACTGACGGATCGACGCCGCGCGCGCCTGGCGGCTCGACCCGGCCCGCGCGGCCGCCGTACGTTCACGCCGCCAACAGCGCGGCGCTGCTGCGCGATTCGCGCGTGTGGTACGACCGCGTCCGGCCGGGACTCCTGTTGTATGGCCTCGTCCCGCCGCCGCTTGCGACGACGCTGCCGCTCGAACCGATCATGACGCTCGGCAGCCGCGTCGTGGCGGTCAAGGGCGTCCGTGTGGGCGAAGGCGTCGGCTACGGCATCAGGTTCAAGCCTGATCGATCGACCAGCATCGCTATCATCCCGGCAGGCTACGCGGACGGATTGGATCTGCGTCTGGCCGGTCGCGGTGCGGTGCTGATTCGCGGCCGCCGTGCGCCGATTGTCGGTGCAGTCAACATGGACATGCTGATTGCAGATGTATCCGGCCTCGACGTCTCGCCGGGCGACGAGGTCGTCATCATCGGCTCGCAGGGCCGCGACCGCATCGACGTGCGCGAGATGGCCGCACAGATTGGTACTATTCCCTACGAGATCCTCTGTCGCATCGGCAGCCGGATCGAGAGACTCTACGAATGAGCAAGCCGCCGAAAACCGTGTACGTCTGTCAGGAGTGCGGATCGCAATCGCCGAAGTGGCTCGGACGCTGCGGCGACTGCGGCGCGTGGAACTCGTTTGTCGAGGAGCGCGCGCAGGAGCCGTCGGCGGCCGCCGCTGCCGCGCATCGGTATGCCGCCGGGCTGACCGGCTCGGCGCGCCTGTATGCGGACATCGAGATCGAGCAGCACGCGCGCCTGACGACGGGCCTCGACGAGTTCGATCGCGTGCTCGGCGGCGGCATCGTGCCGGGCTCGCTCGTGCTGCTTGGCGGCGAGCCGGGGATCGGCAAGTCCACGCTGCTGCTGCAGGCGGCGGCGATCGTCGCGCGGACGATCGGCCCCGTCCTCTACAGCTCCGGCGAAGAATCGGAACATCAGATCAAATCGCGCGGTGAGCGGCTCGGTGTCGGCCGCGCGCCCTTGTACCTCCTCGCGGAGACCTGCCTCGAACGGATCCTCGAAGAGATCGCCCGCATCAAGCCGGCGCTGGTGATCGTCGATTCCGTGCAGACGATCTTCTCGATGAAGTTCCAGTCCGCGCCCGGCAGCATCGGCCAGGTGCGCGAAGCGGCCACGCAGCTCTTGTTCACGGCGAAAGGGCAGAACGTCCCGACGTTCCTGGTCGGGCACGTGACGAAGGACGGCAGCCTGGCCGGGCCGAAAGCGCTCGAGCACGTCGTCGATACGGTTCTGTACTTCGAAGGCGAACGTCACCATTCACATCGCGTCGTCCGCGCTGTGAAGAACCGGTTCGGCGCCGTCAGCGAGCTCGGCGTGTTCGAGATGACGTCCGCCGGCCTGCGTCCGGTGCCGAATCCGTCCAGGATGTTTCTGGCAGAGCGGCCGTTGAACGCCGCCGGGTCCGCGGTGCTCTGCTCCGTCGAGGGATCGCGGCCGATTCTCGTCGAGGTGCAGGCGCTCGTCAGCTCCAGCACGTATGGCAACGCACGCCGCATGGCGAGTGGCATCGATCAGCAGCGCCTTTCGTTGCTGCTGGCGGTGCTCGAGAAGCGGGCCGGCCTGAACCTGATCGGCGACGATGTCTTCGTCAACGTCGCGGGCGGGATGACGGTGGATGAGCCGGCATCGGACCTCGGCGTTCTTGCGGCGATCGCGTCGAGTGTTCGGAATCGCGTCATTCCTGCGGCCACCGCGATGTTCGGCGAAGTAGGCCTCGCCGGCGAGGTGCGGGGCATATCGCAGGCGTCGCTGCGTGTGCGAGAGGCGGCGCAGATGGGATTTCGCCGCTGCGTCATGCCCGAGGCCAACATTGATCGTGAGGCCGGGGGCGAGTGCGAGCTGGTCGGCGTGCGAACAGTAGGCGAAGCTCTCGATGCGTTGCTCGCGTAGCCGCCCGCTTGCCAAAAGAAACATACATACCCGTACAATCAGTGACAATTGGTGATATCTTTCCCGGGACTCGCCGCCGCGGCTTTTCATCGCTTTCCTGAGGGCGGCGGGCATTTCATACACGGAGTCGGACGATGGCCTGGTTTGCCCTCGCACGTGCCCTGTTTGTCGTCGCTGTTGCCTACGCCGCCGCTCTTCTTCAGCCGTTCCCGGTCGGTCTTCCCGCGAACATCGTCGTGGCCCTGCTGCTGGCGGCGCTCGTCGTGTTCTTCGAGAGCCGCCTGCGTGAAACCGCGATTACGCGCGTACTCGGCGCGCTGATCGGGTGCGCGATCGGGCTGGCGATCGCACACATGATCGTCACCGGCCTGTTCTGGGCGGACAACGGCGATCGGCGCGTCGAGTTCCTCCACAGCTTCACGCTGATCGTGCTGCCGTATCTCGGACTCGTGCTCGGCGGCAAACATGGCGAGTGGCTCGAGCCGGCACGTCTCGTCACGCTGTTCCGCGCGACCGGACCGCAGCGCCGCTACAAGATTCTCGACACCAGCGTGATCATCGACGGCCGCGTCGCCGACGTCTGCGAGACCGGCTTCGTCGACGGCACCCTCGTGATTCCGCAGTTCGTGCTGAAAGAGCTGCAGCTCGTCGCCGATTCGGCCGACTCACTCAAGCGCAACCGCGGCCGGCGCGGCCTCGACATCCTCCAGAAGATCCAGAAGATGTCCGGCGTCGAAGTCATCGTCTCGGATCTCGATTTTCCCGACATTCGCGAAGTGGACCTGAAGCTGATCGAGCTCGCCCGCTCGATGCAGGCCAAGATCGTCACCAACGACTTCAACCTGAACAAGGTCGCGCAGCTGCGCGGCGTCGAGGTGCTGAACGTCAACGAGCTCGCCAACTCGCTGAAGCCGGTGGTGCTGCCGGGCGAGATCATGAAGGTGTTCATCCTGAAGGAAGGCAAGGAGTACAACCAGGGCGTTGCCTACCTCGACGACGGCACGATGGTGGTCGTCGACAACGCGCGCAAGATGATCAGCAAGACCATCGACATCGTCGTCACCAGCGTGCTGCAGACGACGGCAGGCAAGATGATCTTCGGCCGCTACATCGAAGCAGGCATGTCGGCGTCGGCCGGCGCACCGGCGGCGATCGAGAAAGAAGAGAACGGACGCGCCCGCGTTCGTTCGGCGGTGCCAGCCCAGCAAGCGTAGACAAAAAGCGCTCGCGCCAGCACCGCGTCGAAGGCGTGCGGGCCGATCCGAGCGAGCCGGGTCTGCGGATCCGCGTCCGCGATCGACATTAAAATGAGCGGCGTTGCGCATCCCTCCGTATCACTGGTGGCGGACGGTTTTCTTTCTCATTCCGGCGATCAGCGTCTACACCATCGTCCTCGGCGCCGCTTCGATCGTGTCGAGCCTGTTCGACTCGCGAGGGTATTTCGCGCACCGCTGCGCCCGCGCGTGGTCGTGGCTGATCCTGAAGACGACCGGTGTTCGCGTCACGGTTGAAGGGCTCGATCGGATCGCGCCGGACACGACGTACGTGTTCGTGTCGAATCATCAAAGCATTTACGACACTCCCATCGTGTTCGCGTCGCTGCCGTATCAGCTTCGGATCATCGCGAAAGAATCGCTGGCGCGATTCCCAGTCCTCGGCTGGCACCTGAAGCGCGGCGGCCACTTGTTCGTCGACCGCAGGCATCCGGATCGCAAGGGGATTCTGCGGCGCTGGCGCGCGCTCGTTTCGGAAGGACTCTCGCTCATCATCTACGCGGAAGGCGGCCGCAGCCTCGATGGCCGCGTCGGCCACTTCAAGGCGGGCAGTTTTTTACTCGCCATCGAGGCCGGACTGCCGGTCGTGCCGCTGGCCATCATCGGCACGCGCCTGGTGATGCCGAAAGGACGCCTTCGGACGGAACCGGCCGACGTGAAGCTGATCGTCCACGATCCGATACAGCCGCCGTCGCTGCAGAGGCCGACCGTCCGGGACGCCAGGGCGCTCGCCGCCCGTACGCGTGACATCGTCGCGTCGGCCGTCGAAGCGCGGCAGCCGACCGGCGTATGAAGGTGAAGACCGCGGGCAGCCCGATATAATCGACGTTTGCTCATGCGCGTGACAGCGATCATTGCGGCTGGCGGACGCGGACACCGGCTCGGCGCGACGGAACCGAAACAGCTGGTCGCAGTCGGAGGACGCGCGATTCTCGAGCGCAGCGTCAGCGTATTTCTGCAGCATCCATCCGTGGACGAGGTCGTCGTGGCGCTGCCCCAGGAGCTGGTCGAGAGTCCGCCTCCGTACCTGCGCGCGGATGCGATCGCGGCGCGTCGCTCCGACAAGCCCGTGCGCATCGTCGCCGGCGGCGCGCGGCGTCAGGATTCGGTGGCGAACGCGTTTCGCGCGGCCGCCGCCGAGAGCGACATCATCGTGATTCACGACGCGGCACGGCCGTTTGCCAGCGCCGATCTCATCGCGCGCACGATCGCGGCTGCGGCGCAGACTGGCGCGGCGCTCGCGGCGATTCAAGCGCGAGATACCGTCAAGCAAGCCCGGCTCGTCCTTCGACCCGTCGACAGGCTCGGAGTCGTCCCGAGCACCGTCGAGGGACGACAGGTTCGGGACGAGCGAGAGAACACACCGCTCACCCTGAGCGCGTCGAAGGGTGAGCTCATGGTTGACACGACGCTGCCGCGCGAGACGATCTTTCTCGCGCAGACGCCGCAGGCGTTCCGCCGCTCGGTGCTCGCCGACGCGCTCGCGCTCGCAGATGATGCGACCGACGAAGCCGCGCTCGCGGAACGCGCCGGACATCCAGTGCAGCTCGTCGAAGGAGAGGCGTCAAACATCAAGATCACGATCCCCGAAGACCTTCCGATCGCGGAAGCGATTGCCTCGGCTGCCGACCGCCGGGCGTTACCGGCGCGGACGGGGCGAGCGGGCACCGGCTACGATCTCCATCGCCTCGTCGCCGGCCGGCCGTTGATTCTCGGCGGCGTCACGGTCCCGTCGGATGTCGGCGCGCTCGGCCACTCCGACGCGGACGTCGTGTGCCACGCCGTCACCGACGCGATTCTCGGCGCCGTCGGTCAGGGCGACATCGGCCGCCATTTCCCGGACGGCGATCCGCGATGGAAGGACGCGTCGAGCGTCGACCTTCTCGCGCGTGCCGTGCAGATCGTCGCCGATCAGGGCTTCGAGGTTGGAAACGTCGACGTCACCGTCGTGCTCGAGAAACCGAGAATCCGCGATCACGTCGACGCGATGCGGCGCGTCCTCGCCAGCGTCCTGAAGATCGACGCCGCGCGCGTCAGCATCAAAGGCAAGACCAACGAAGGCGTCGACGCGATCGGCCGCGGCGAAGCGATCGCCGCCCACGCCATCGCGCTCGTTCGAAGCCGATGACTGAGCACAACCGCCGCGAGTCAGCGGACCGAGCCCAGGACGAGGCGTGGCCACGTCAACAATGAGAGTGAGATTCGCTCCGAGCCCGACCGGGCAGCTGCACGTCGGCAACGCGCGCACCGCCTTGTTCAACTGGCTGCTCGCGCGCGGCAAAGGCGGGACGTTCATCCTCCGCATCGAAGACACCGACGTGGAGCGCTCGACGCTCGAATCGGACTCGGCGATCGTGCGCGATCTCCGGTGGCTCGGCCTCGACTGGGACGAGGGCCCCGACGCCGGCGGTTCGCACGGTCCATATCGTCAGTCGGAGCGCGCGCCGTTGTACGAGTCGTACGCCAGGAGGCTGTTGGACGGCGGCGAGGCGTACTACTGTTTCTGCTCGGCCGCGCAGCTCGAGGCGGATCGCCAGGCGGCGGTCGCCGCCGGACGCCCGGCGTTGTATCCCGGCACGTGCCGCCGGCTGGCGCGCGAGGTGGTGGAGGCGCGCATCGCGGCCGGCGAGCGGCCCGCGATTCGATTCCGCGTTCCGCAGGACCGGGAGGTGGTCTTCAACGACCTGGTGCGCGGGCCGATCGGCGTCAGCACCGAGGTCATCGGCGATCCGGTGATCGTCCGCGCCGACGGCCATCCCGCCTACAACTTCGCCGTCGTCATCGACGATGCGCTGATGGAGGTGACGCACGTGATTCGCGGCGAGGATCACATCTCGAACACGCCGCGTCAGATTCTGCTCTACGAGGCGCTCGACTTCACACCGCCGGCCTTCGCCCATCTCGCGCTCGTGCTCGGTCCGGATCACAGTCCGCTGTCGAAGCGCCACGGCGCGACGTCGGTGGCCGAGTTCCGATCGAAGGGCTACCTGCCGGAGGCGCTCGTCAACTACCTCGCGCTCATCGGCTGGTCACCGGGAAACGACGAGGAACTGCTGGCGAAGGATGAACTGGCGAAGCGTTTCGAGCTCGAGCACGTCGCGCACCACGCCGGCGTATTCGACGAAGAGAAGCTCGCCTGGGTGAACCGTCACTATCTGAAGCTCGCGGATCCGATCCGTCTCGCCGAGCTGTCGGTGCCGTATTTCAACCAGGCCGGGATCACGATGACGCCCGACGCGCGCGGCCTCGAATTTCTCGCGTTTGCGATGGTGATGGCGAGCGCGTCGGTCGACCGGCTGAACCAGGTGCCGGCGCGGCTCGCGCTGCTGTTCGACTACGATCCAGCGGCGGCGCTCGACGATGAGGGCATCCTGGAAGAAATGCAGAGCGACGGCGCGCGCGCAGTCGTAACCGCCCTCGCCGAAGAGCTCGCGGCGGCGCCGCGGCTCGACCGCGACCAATTTCGCGCGGCGGCGAACCGCGTGAAGGCCCGGACGAGTCAAAAGGGAAGAGCGCTCTTTCATCCCATTCGCCTCGCTTTGACCGGACGCGCCGAAGGTCCCGAGCTCGATCTCGCGGTCCCGGCGATCGACCGCGGGGCGGAGCTGGCGCCCGACTCGGGCCTCCCGAAGATTCTCGGCAATCGTGAACGAGCCGCGGCGTTCGTAGACACCCTTGCGCATCTACGGCATTAATCCGGTCGTCGAGGCGCTGCGCGCGAAGCGGGTGACGGCGGTGCGGGTGTCGCCGCGCGGCGATGAGCGGCTCGCGGAGATCGTCCGGCTCGCCGAGCAGCAGGGAATTCCGGTGCGCCGCGCCAACACGCACGAGCTCGATCGCTTTTCGCATGGCGGCGTGCATCAAGGCGTCGTGGCCGACGTGCACGACCGGGTCGCGCTGAGCGTCGAGGATCTCATCGCCGGCGCGGTGGGCGCGCCGCTGCTCGTCGTCCTCGATCAGATCGAGGACCCGCACAACGTCGGGGCGATTCTCCGGACGGTCGATGCGGCAGGTGCCGACGGCCTGGTTCGGCAGTCGCGCCACGCGGCGCGCCTGGACGGCGCGGCCGCCAAGGCCTCAGCCGGGGCCGTCGCGCACGTGAGGATTGCCGAGGTCGTCAATATTTCGCGGGCGCTGGAGTCGCTGAAGGCCGCGGGCATCTGGACGGTCGGTCTAGCGGGCGATGCCGCTAAACCCTACGATCAAGTGGACTTCACGCTGCCGACCGCTGTCGTCGTCGGGGCTGAGGGGACCGGGTTGCGGCGGCTCGTCCGCGAACGGTGCGACTGGCTCGTGTCGATCCCCATGCGAGGACACATCCAGAGCCTGAACGTGTCGGTGGCGACGGGGATTGCGCTGTACGAGGCACTTCGGCAAAGAAAATTAGCCCGCGGCTAAACCGTGTACAATAGCCGGTTGCGGGAAGCGCGCAAGGCTCAACTGTAGATCACGCCTCGATTGCTTGCACGTGTGGCACGGGACGTGCTAAAGTTTGCCTTTTGTCTGGCTGGCGTAGCTCAGTCGGTAGAGCAGCTGATTTGTAATCAGCAGGTCGGG
>DAIUKO010000266.1:0-7179 GCA_036848175.1 Vicinamibacterales bacterium
ACGAACGTGCTGAAGATGTCGGTCGACATGTTGAACGACAGGTTGCCGGTGATCTGCGACATCGTCGTGTAGCCGAGCGGCGCCAGTCCACTCCTCGCCGCCTGATACGCCGCGATCGTCGCGAAGTTGTAAACGAACTGCGGCGCGTTGGTCCGCTCGTCGTAGACGTGCTGCCAGTCGAAGCCGAACTTGTAGCTGTGGGCCGCGCGGATATAGGTGAAGTTGTCGATCGCCTGCGTGATGTTCTGCTTGAAATCGAAGCCGGCGTTGCCTTGTCCGGTTGCCGCCCATGGACCGCCGAAGCCGATCGCGGGCGTGGCGATGCGAATGGCCGCACCGGTTCCCGAGTCGGCATTGGCGATCGAGCCCTGATGGCGATGCGCGTACTGGAAGCGGAATTCGTTCAACCGATTCGCCCCGAACGTCGACACGAGCTGGCCGGCCGTGGAGTCCATCGCATCGAGGAAGTCGGTCTGCGTCTCGAGCGTGTTCGTGCCGGCGCCCCCGTTGTACGGGGCGTCGTTGTGAAACCGGATCCATCGCGCGGTCAGGCGATTGGCCGCGCTCAACTGATAGTCAGCCTTGCCGATCGCAAACTTCGCCGTCTGCACGTTGGGCGCCGCCGCCGGCTGTGGCTTGACGCCGACCTGCGCGACGATCGCCGGATCGACCGTGATCAAGCTCGTCGACGACAGATCGCGGCGCGTCTGTTCCCAACCGGCGTAGAAGAACAACTTGTTCTTCACAATCGGTCCGCCGACGTCCGCGGTGCCGGTGTCGACCCTCGTCTCGGGACGGACGGCGCTCGACGGGATGTCCGGGCAATTGGCTGCCGGCGTGGTGCTGCCGCAGCCGAAGAAGAACGGAAACGCGCTGAATGGCTTGCGGCGGAACAGATAAGTCGCTTCGCCCTTGAACGTGTTCGTCCCCGACGGCGTCACCGCGTTGTACACCATCCCCATCGTCTGGCCGAACTCGGGGGCGAAGCCGGTCGTGACGACCTTCACTTCCTGAATCATCACTTCGGACATCGGCAGCAGCCGCAGGCCCGCGCGGTCTTTTTCCGTGTTGGTGTTGCCGTCGATCTGATAGTTGATGCGCATCGCCGCGCCGTTGGCCGCGAGCCGCGGCACGCCGAACTCGACGTTCTCGATGCCGGTCACACCCGGCTGCACGAGCGCGAAGTTGTAGGGATTGCGCGCGACCAGCGGCAGGTTGTGCACTTCCTGATCGGTCATCGTGTGGCCGATGTCGATGCGCGCCAGATCGAGCGCCGGCGAGTCGGCGGAGATGACCGTGATCGTTTCGCTCACGGTGCCAACCGCGAGCGACGCGTTGACGACCTGCGTCTGCCCCACCGAGAGCTGGATGCCGGTCTGCTCGAACTTCTTGAAGCCCTGCAACTCGGCGACGACGCGATAGGTGCCGAGCGGCAGAAGCGGCGCGCGAAACAGTCCCCGCTCGTTGGTGATGACCGTGCGTTCGGCGCCCGTGTCCGTGTTCGTAATCGTGACGGCGACGCCGGGCAGCACGCCGCCCGACGTGTCGGTGATCGTTCCTTCGATCGATCCGTTGGCGGCCTGCGACTGCGCGATGGCGGGTGCGGCCACGGCGAACGCAAGCAGCGCCAGGAGAGAAATTTTCGGCATTTCGCGAGTATATCGCGGCGCCGCGTGGGGATTTGGCTGGCGTCAGCGGTGAAATCCGAATGCTTCGTCCGCGCGATCCATTTCGTCGAAGTGCTGCCGTAGCAGAATGCGACTCGCGAGGTACGAACCGGTGACGCTGTGACTGCTGTCACCAAATGCAAAGAGATGATGAGGGAAATTGCGATGCGACCCGATGTACGGCAGTCCTTCGGCCGTGCGCGCGTACTCGGCCGGCCAGCCGTACGCCGGCTGGATGCCGGAGATATCCGGATACAACGTCGAGAGCTCGTACATCACCTGACCGGTTTTCTGCACGAGGATCTTGTCAATCTGCCGCGGCGGCATCACCTCGGTATCCGCGCCGGTGACGAGGAGGCGCTCATCGTTCACCCATCGGACGATGTGCGGCGGCGCCGCGGAATCGCAGACGATCGAGGCGCGGCGTCCAAGCCGCTGGCGGATCTTCGCCGGCACCGGCTCGGTCAACGCGGAATACGACGTATGAAACCAGAAGTGACGGCGCAGCGACTTGAACAGCGTGTGCGTCGGGACGCCGGTCGAGACGACGACGCGTTTGACGCGCATCGATCCGCCGGCGGTGAAGACATCGGCGATCTTCCGGTTGAACGTGATTCTTCGCACCGGTGAGCGCTCGAAGATCTGCGCGCCGCGCTCGGCCGCAGCCGCGGCGAGACCGACGCAGGTGCGATACGGATCGATGGTCGCCCCCTCCTTGCTGCGCAGCGCCGCGATCGCGTCGAGACCGAACTCGGACTTGATGGCCTGCGCCTTCAGCAGGGGCGCGTCGAGGCCGGCCTCGCGCCGCGACTTCTGATCGCGCTTGAGCCGCACCCTCTGCTCGGGCGTCAGCGCAACGGTGACCGATCCGCGCTCTTCGAGATGACTCTTGAAGTCCAGGCGGCGCAGCAGCGCCGCGAAGTCGAGCGCCGCGCGGTGCCACGACTGCCACGCGTGCCGCGCATTGCGCAGGCCGATCGCCTTTTCGAGGTCGTCGAACGGGACACCTGGAGTCTCGGCAATCCATCCTGAGGAAAACGCCGTGGTCCCGCGGCCGATCTGCGCGGCCTCGAGCAGTACGACCTTGACGCCCGCCGCCGCGAACGCGTACGCCGTCGCGCATCCCGTCAAGCCCCCGCCGATGATGACGACTTCAGTCGGGGTCGCGCCGCGATGGCGCGGATACGAAGGGACGCGGGATTTCGGGAACTCGTCGAGCCAGGGCGAGCGGCCGTATTTAGTCATTAGTCATTGGTCTTTGGTCGTTGGTCGTTTGGTCGCGCGGCGATCATCGCTCGTTGGACCGTGATCTGGCTCCGACACGTTCCGGCTCGACGTAGACCACACCGGCCTTCATGACGAATCGAACCTTCTTGATCGCTTCGATGTTCTGCAGCGGATCGCCCTCGACCGCGATCATGTCCGCGTAGCGTCCGGCCGCGATCGATCCGAGGTCTTTCTCCATGCGCAGCAGCTCGGCGGCGCGGGTGGTCGCCGATCGAATCGCTTCGAGCGGCGTCATGCCGTACTCGACCATGTAACTGAACTCGCGGTTGTTGGTGCCGTGCGGAAACCCGCCGACGTCGGTGCCGAACACGATCTTCACGCCGAGCTTCATCGCGTTCTGGAACGTGCGCTTGTGACTCTCGACGACGCGGCGCGAGAAGTCCGTCGGCTTGTCGATGTCCGCTTCAGGCCGGAATACGGACAGCGTCGGGCACCAGAACGTGCCCTTCTGGATCATCAGCTTCAGCGTCTCGTCGTCCAGAATCCAGCCGTGCTCGATCGATCGCACGCCGCCGTCGACGGCGTTGCGCGCCCCCACGCCGCCGTACGCGTGCGCGGCGACGTCTTTTCGCCAACGCGTCGCTTCGGCGACGACCGCCTTCACGTCGTCGAGCGACACCTGCGGGAGCGGTTCGAGGGTTTCGCGGTTCACGTGACGCAGCGTCCCGGTCGCGTACAGCTTGATCCAGTCGGCGCCGTACTTCACCTCGCGGCGGATCTCGGCAATCATCGCGTCGCGCGAATCGGTCAGCGTCGCCGGCTCCGGCAGCGTGATGTCGGGGTTGAAGCCGGCGTTGTTCATGTGGCCGGCGGTGATCGTCAGCGCGTACGTCGCGACGAAGAGGCGTGGTCCTGGCACGACGCCTTTGTTGATCGCATCACGCAGCGCGACGTCGGCGAATCCCGCGCCCTCGGAGTCGAGATCGCGCATCGTCGTGAAGCCGGCCTCGAGATTCTTCTTCGCGGCCGAGACGCCTTCGATGGCGCGATAGGCCTGCGACTTGGTCAGGATCGGCGGCGTGATCTCGTCTTCGGGCTGCAACAGGTTGTGCGTATGCGCGTCGATGAGACCGGGCAACAGCGTGAGGTCGCCCAGATCGATCGTCGTCGCACCGGCGGGCGGAGCGGTCCCCACCGACTGAATGCGATCGCCCGTGACGACGACGACCGGATTCGAGACGATGCGGCCGCCGACCGGATCGACCATCCGCGCCGCGCGAACGACGACGGTGCGCGGCGCTTGCGCGCTTGCGGTGGTCAGCAGCGCGAACGCGGCAGAGAGCGCGACTAAGTATCTCGTCATCTTTTTTCCACTGGCGGCCGGGCCTCACCCCCGCCGCGTACTAACGCTGTCAGCGCGCCGCGGATTCGCAGTCCGCGGCGCGGTGTGGCCGCAGGCGCTTCTGTCTAGGGCGCGTCGAGACTCGTCAGTACCTGGAGCAGCTTTGTGATCGCCACCATATCGTGAAAAGAGCCTCTGACGCTGTGCGCGTCGGGGCGCGACAGGCCTGGCACGAACGACGCGCGCTCGGCGTCGATGGTCAGCTTGAAGCCGACCTCGAGATCGATCGGCGCGGTCACGCGGTACGGCTGAAGCGATCCGAGCTTCGCCATCGCGCGCCGCAAGCCTTCGCGAATCATCTGTTGCCCGCGCGCCGGCGTGACGCTCATCGCCGAGTGATACCCGTACGGCTCCTTGACGATGGCGCCCTCGGCGGCCGGCACGACCTTCTGCAGTTGCGTGACGGCGAGACGATCGCCGGAGACGAACGCGACCGGCACGCCGAATTGTCCGGCGAGCGCGGCGTTGTAGATGCCTTCCGACACTTCCATCCCGTTCAGTTTCACGCCGAGCAGGCGGGCGCTCGAAATCGTGTGGCTGCGGACCGCGCCCGCGTTCCACTCGCTGCCGTGATAGCCGATGAAGACGGCCGCGACAAAGGTGTCGTCGATCCCCTGCATCATCTCCAGCGGACGCGGAAAGCCGCGTACCAGCCGCACATCGTCGGGCAGCTTGTCGATGAGGACGCTCTGGCCGTTGCCATGAGAATCGCAGACCACGATCTCGGCCGGCCCGCTCTCGCGGATCGCCGCAATCGCGGCGTTGACTTCACCGGTCATCCATTCACGCGCGCGCTGGTACTCAAATCCGTCGGGGCCGAGCTGCGCCGGCTGGACCACGCCGGTGATCCCCTCCATGTCGACGGAAATGAAGATTTTGCGGGGGCGCGGCTGCGCGGAAACCACGAGAGGAATCAGCAGGATTCCTGCGAGCACACCTTTCATGTGGCGCACATTGTAGCGCGGCGGCCCTGAAAGGGCCGCCCTAGCGCGCGTCGTGAAAGATGATGCCGAGCGAGATCCGTTTGCCCGACGTCAGCGTGCTCACGCCGTGGCGCATGACCACGCGGTACGAGCCGCGGACGCCGGCGACGGGACGCTCGCGGGTCGCGAAGACGACCGCGGCACCCTGCGCGACGGCAATCGCATGTCCGCGCGACTGGGCGCGCGGGCGTTGTTCGACGAGCAGAAACTCGCCGCCGGTGTAATCGACACCGACCCGGCTCAGCACGAACACGACCTGCAGCGGAAACGCGAGATCCCCGTAGATGTCTTGATGCAGGCAGTTGTAGCCGCCGGCGGAATAGGAGAGCAGCAACGGCGTCGGCCGCGTCTGTCCCGCCGCGCGGCACTTGCGCAGGAATCCGTCGAGCGTCGGCGGATACACCTCGACTTGCGGTCTGACCGCGAGTCTGACCCACCGATTCGCTATCGGCGCCAGCCGCGTGTAGAGCGCTTCCCTCAGCATCTGCACAATCGGCGGCAGCGGCGACGCAAAGTACTTGTATTCGCCGACGCCGAACCGGAACCGCGCCATGTCGATGCGGCTGCGAAACAAGGCGTCGTCCTGATACAGGGCGGCCAACGACTCGCATTCATCACGATCGAGGATGGGTGGGAGTGTCGCGAACCCCTGCGCATCGAGCGAGGATGCGATCGAAGCCCAGTCCAGGGAGTCCGGGATTTCGATCGAATCCCGAATCCCGAATCCCAAGTCCCGCCCAGCGACAGTCACCGCTGCTCCCGCTGAAGAAGCGTCTTCTTCCGGCCCGCGCCCCATCGATACCCGCCGGTCGATCCGTCTGCCGAGACGACGCGGTGGCACGGAATCGCGAGCGCGACGGGATTGGTCGCGCAGGCCCGCGCGACCGCGCGAACCGCGCGCGGACGGCCGATGGCCGCCGCAACCTGACCGTAGGTCCGCGTTTCGCCGTAGGGGATTGCGGCCAGCGCCTGCCAGACCTGCCATTGAAATGCGGTCGCCTGGACGTCGAGCGGCAGATCGAGCCGCGGCTGACGGCCGGAGATGTGCGCCAGCACCGCCGTCGTCCATGCCGACAGCGCGCCCTTGTCAATGGCGATCGTCGCTGCCGGATATTCGCGTGCGAGGGCGCGCTCGAGCTCGGCGTCCGAGGATCCCATCGCGACCGCGCACACACCGCGCGACGTCGAGGCGACGAGCAGGCGCCCGAGCGGCGAATCGACAATCGCGTATTGGATGTTCATGCCTGCACCTCCACGTCGATATGTTGACGGCGACATGCCGAGCTTCGGCGCCGCCCGCTCGTAGAACCGGCTGCTCGATCCGTAGCCGGCATCGAACATCGCGCCGGTGACGTCCTCGCCCTCGCGCAGGCGCCGCTTGACCTTGCGCAGGCGGATCGCGTCGGCGTACTCGCGCGGCGTCACGCCGACGATGCGCTTGAAGTTTCGCTGCAGGTGATAGGGACTGCCGCCCAGCCGCGCCGCCAGCGTCGCGAGCGACGGATGGCCGTCGACGTTCGCCAGATAGACGCAGGCGCGGCGGATCTTGTCCACCCACGGGTCGGCGGTGTCGGTCGCGTCCGGATGGCAGCGCCGGCATGCGCGAAAGCCGGCCTGCCGAGCATCCGCCGTCGTCTCGTAGAACGAGACGCGGTCTCGCCGCGGCCGCCGGCTCGGACAGGACGGCCGGCAGTAGACGCCGGTCGAGTGGACCGCGTAGACGAACAGTCCATCGGCGTCGCGGTTATGCGAGGCGACGGCGTTCCATCGCGCTGTATCGTTGAGTTTCTCGGTCGGTTGAATGGCTGCCATCGAGTTCATGCGGCGAGTATCGCGCCAAGGCCGAGACCGCGCTATCCGCCCCTTGCGCCCGAACTGCAGGTCAGACCACGGTCAGACC
>DAIUKO010000266.1:7279-11131 GCA_036848175.1 Vicinamibacterales bacterium
CTATTCGGCGCGCAGGACCACCAGCGGACTGACGCGAAGCGCGCGGCGCACGGGCGCAAGGACTGCGCATATCGCGACGAGCGACAGCAGCGCCAGGACCACGACGTACGTCAGCGGGTCGCGGGCGTCGACACCGAACAGCAGGCCGGACATCAAGCGTCCGGTCAGTAGCGCCAGCACGACGCCTGCACTCATTCCGACCGCCGTCAGCGCGAGGGCTTGACGCGTCACCAGGCGAACGACGTCGGCGCCGGTCGCGCCGAGAGCGATGCGGACGCCGATCTCGTGCGTGCGCTGCGCCGCCAGGTACGACAAGACGCCGTACAACCCGACTGTCGCGAGCGCGACCCCCGTCATCGCGAAGAGCGCCATCAGCATCGTCACGAACCGCTGCGGAGCGAGCGCTTCGTCGACGCGTGACGTGAGCGGTTGAACGGCCGTCACCGGCAGATTGGCATCGAGGTCCTGGATGATGCCGCGGATCGTCGGCGCCAGCGCCTGCGGATCGATCGCGGTGCGCATCACGAGCGTGAACATCAGATCCGTGTTGACCGCGAGCGGCTCGTAGATGGTCGGATTCGGATCCTGATCGACGATTTCTTCGCGAAAGTCACGGACGACGCCGACGATCGTGCGCCACGGACCGGTCCCGCCGGGACGATCGAAGTTCAAGCGCTGACCGATCGGATCCTCGTTCGGTCTGAAGTACTTCCTGACGAGCGTATCGTTGACGAGGACGGTGAGCGGCGCGCCCGGCCGATCCTGGTCCGAGAAATCGCGGCCGCGGATGATGCGACCGCCCATCGCGGCGACGTAGGCGGGCGACAGCTCGTTATGCTTCACCTGAATGCCGAAGTCGTCCGGGGCGCGATGCTCCACGGTGAAGTCCGAGCTCCAGAGAGATCCTTCGAGCACGCTGCGCTGCGCCGCGCCCGCGACCGTCACACCCGGCACCGCGCGCACCCGTTCCAGCAGACGATCGAGAAACGCGCGCTGGTCGTCCTGCTTGGCATAGGCCAGTCGCGGCAGCACGACCTGCACGCCGACCGCCTGTGACGGGTTGAACCCGAGGTCCACGCGATTGAGCTTTACGAAGCTGCGCACGAGCAGCGTCGCACTGACCAGCAGCGCCAGCGACAAGGCGAGCTCGGCCGCTACCAGGGCGTGGCGCGTGCGCGACCCCTCCACCGCGCCGCCTTGACGGGCGCTGCCGCGCAGCGACGACGTGACCTCGCGGACGCGGCTCTGCCGCGCCGGCACCACGCCGAAGAGGATGCCAGTCGCGATCGTCACCAGCATCGTGAACGCGAGCGCCGCGCGATCGAGCCGGATCTCGTGGAGGCGTGGCAACGAATCCGGTCCGTAGGCGATGACGCCTTGGACGGCCGCATAGGCGAGGACCAGCCCGACGCCGCCGCCGACGGCGGCCAGCAGCACGCTTTCGGTCAGCATCTGACGGACGAGCCGCGTCGAGCTCGCGCCGAGCGCCGACCGGATGGCGAGCTCGCGCGCGCGAACGGCCCCGCGCGCCAGCATCAGATTCGCGACGTTCGCGCAGGCGACGAGCAGGACGAACGCGACCGCGGCGAGAAACAGCTGGAGCGCCGTGCGCGACGGCCCGACGATCCACTCCTGCAAGGGACCGACGCCGACACCCATGTGCGTGTTCGTGTCCGGGTAGCGATGCTCGAGATCCTTCGCGATGCGATGCATCTCGTCCTGCGCCTGCGCGAGCGAGACGCCCGGCTTCAGCCGCGCGATGACGCGCAGGTAGTGCGGCCGCCTGGTGGTCGCGACGTTGTTCGGCGTCCATCCCATCGGCACCCAGACGTCGAGCGAGGCGTTGTTGAAACGAAAGTCGGGCGGCAGCACGCCGACGACGGTGCGCACGCGGCCGTCGAGCGACAGCGTTCGGCCGACGATTCCGGGATCGCCGGCAAAGCGGCGGCGCCACAATCCGGCGCTGATCACCATCGCGTCGTCCTTGCCGTCCCATTCTTCCTCGGGAAGAAAGCCGCGTCCGATGACGGGCTGCACGCCGAGGACCGAGAAGAAGTTTGCCGTCACCGTCATCCCGCTCAGACGTTCGGGCTCGCCCACGCCGGTCAACGCGAAGTTTCTGACCCACGCGTCGCGCGCGCGTCCGGAGTACGCCGCCATGTCCGCGAACGACTGGTTCTCGCGGCGCCAATCGGCGACGTTTGCCGGCGAACATTCGGCGTCGGTCCAGTTGCGATCCGGATTCGTCTCCCACAGCTGCACGAGGCGCGCCGCATCGCGATACGGCAGTTCGCGCCAGAGCACCGCGTTGACGATGCTGAAGATCGCGGTGGTGGCGCCGATGCCGAGCGCAAGGGTCAGCGACGCGACGAACGCGAACGCGGGATTGCGGCGAAGCATGCGGCAGCCGTAGCGGATGTCCTGCATCACCATGTCCAGGCTCCAATGCTGCTGTAGCAACTGCAAGGCGTGCGGCACCGCGCCGGCGCTGAGGCGAACCGCGTCGCGCGGCGCGTACCACAGCTCGGCCTGCCACTCGCGGCGCCAGTCGTCGCGCCGCCAGCGCGGCACGAACACGCTGGCCACGGCCACGATGGCACCCGCGACTTTTTTCATCGTGTTCATCGCGACACCTTGACGGGCTTGAACGCGCGCAGCCGCGCGCGCGCCGACCGCTCGCGTTCTTTCAGCGCCGCGACCGCGGTCGCGAGCATCTTGTCGCCGGCGATCGTCACCTCGTAGTAGCGCCGCGGCGGACGTTTTTCTTTCTGGGCCAGTTTGTGGTCCTCCCAGCGAGATTCGACCAGGCCGTCGTGCTCGAGACGCGCGAGCGCCGGATAGACCGTGCCGCTGGGCAGGCCGGTGGCGTTGATGACGTCGAACCCATGGCGCGCGCCGGCGGTGAGGGCCTGCAGCACGGCGACGAGGGTCGGACGTAGCGGGAGTCGGGACATATGTAGCATTCTTACCTATGTAGCGTCTTAGACGGAAGCGCGTTCGAGAAAGTTGAAACGCCCGGGCCGGTTAAAATCGCGGCCGATGCGGATTGCGGTGGTCGGCGCGGGCGGGGTTGGCGGCTATTTCGGCGGGCGGCTGGCAGCCGCGGGCGCCGACGTCCGGTTTCTGGCGCGCGGCGCCCATCTCGAGGCACTCCGCTCGCGCGGGCTCACCGTCCACAGCTTCAGAGGCGACTTCCATCTGCCGCGCGTCACTGCGACCGACGATCCCCGCGCGATCGGACCCGTGGACATCGTGCTGTTCACCGTGAAGCTGTATGACGCCGAAGCGGCGACGGCGCTGCTGCCGCCGCTCGTCGGACCGGACACCGCCGTGATCCCGCTTCAGAACGGCGTCGACGGTGTGGACATCGTGTCGCGCGTGGTCGGCCGCGAACACACCGCGGGCGGCACCGTCTACGTCGCCGCGGTGATCTCGGAACCCGGCGTGATTCGTCACTCCGCCCTGGACCACCTCATCTTCGGCGAGCTGGACGGCACGCGCTCGCCGCGGCTGCAGCGGCTGTTCGACGCATGCAAGCCGGCCGGATTCGAGGTCACGCTCAGCGACAACATCCGCATCGACATCTGGACGAAGTTCGTCCGTCTCTCCGTATTCAGCGGCATGACCGCCGTCACCCGCTGCGCCATCGGCCCCATCGTCGCCGACGCCAATCTCTACGCGATGCTGAAGACGGCGGTGCGCGAGACAATGGCGGTCGCGCGGGCGAAGGGCATCGCCGTGCCGGACCAGGTGATCGACGACGTCGATCGCTCGTATCGAGGGCTGCCGCCGCACATGAAGTCGTCGATGCTCCAGGATCTCGAGCGCGGGCGGCGGCTCGAGCTGCCGTGG
>DAIUKO010000267.1:0-11097 GCA_036848175.1 Vicinamibacterales bacterium
GAGAGGAAGGCGTCAGACGCGTCGGACGCGTCTGACACCTCGATCGCTAACTGGTTGGAAATCGGAGCTCCTGGCCCACGAGCTTGGATTTGTCCGCGTTCGGCTTTGGTCTGAACTTCTGCACGCGGCCGTTGAACACTTCCGCGAGATAGAGATTGCCTTCCTGATCGGTCGTAATCGAGTGCGGTCCGTTGAACTGACCTGGCTGCTGGCCGGAAATGCCCCACCCGTACAGATACTTTCCGTTCAGATCGTATTTGACGATCCGGTTGGTGCCGCCGTCAGACTCCCACAGGAACTGATCGGTCGTGATCAGGTGCGCGTAGGGCTGCGAGCGCACGCCGGTCGTCCACATGTCGAGGAATTTGCCGTTCTCGTCGAACACCTGGATGCGGCGATGGCCGCGATCGACGACGTAGAGCTTGCGATCCTTGCTGATCTGAATGCTGTGGACCGTGTTCCACTCGTTGGGACCGGGCTTGCTCGGATCTTTCGGCGCCGAGCCCCAGTCCATCAGGAACTTTCCATCCTTGTCGAACTTGGCGACGCGCTTGCCGCCGTAGCCGTCGCTGATGAAGAACGTGCCGTCGGGCAGCCACGCGATGTCGGTCGGCCGGTCGAACAGCTTGCCGGCGTCGCGTCCGCGTTTGCCGGTCGTGCCGAGGGTCATCACCAGCTTGCCGTCGTAGGTGAACTTCCAGATCACGTGGAGCTGATCGTCGATGATCCAGACGTGCTTGTCGCGATCGTAGGGATTCATCTTGATCTTGTGCGGCCCGCGCCCGCACGGATCGGCGGCGAACATCTTTTCGAGATGCGGCCAGTCCTGAATCAGCTTGCCGTTGCGATCGACGACGAACACCGAGTGGTGCCAGCGCCGTTCCCATCCACGCTTCTCGGTCGGCTCGCAGGTCGCGCTCAGACCGTCCGTGTTTCCGGTCGCCGTGCGCGGCGGCTGAAGCAGCGCATACGGCGTCCACGGTTTCGCGTTGGCCGGCAGCGGCAGTTCGCCGCGCTGGGCGATCCAGATGCGATCGGGCGTTTCGGCGTAGACGGCGCCGACCGATCCCCACGTCCAGCCTGCATGCTTGACGCCGTCAGGCCCATCGGGCAGCGGCTGCGGCCAGTTCTCGACGAGCTCGTACGGACCGAATTCCTCCTGCCCGCCCTTCTCCTGAAGGGGAGCGGCCGCGGCCGCCAGCAACCCGGCGGCGAAGAGAATTGCGACTGACCCGATTCGAACGCGCATGATGAAGCTCCTTTCGCGTCTTGCGTGGGCCGGCGTCACGAAATAAAGAGTAGGTAAAGACGGGGTGATTCTAAGCTAGGATGCACGGCTTCGAAACGTGAATTCCGTCTTTATTACCGGCGGGACAGGCTACGTGGGCCGGCCGCTCATCGCGGCGCTTCTCGAACGAGGCTGTCGCGTCCACGCGCTCGTGCGGCCCGGGTCCGAGACGAAACTTCCGCCTGGAGCGGTGCCGGTCCTCGGCAACGCACTCGACGCGAAGCGCGTCTTCGCCGGCTCACGTCACCTGAAACGTTCTCAACGCTCGAAGATTGGAGGCGGCCTTGATGCGTCGACGCTTCGAAGTTCTGGCAACGGTCATCGCGCTCGTCGGCATCGCGGCTCCGCGGCTTGCGTCGCAGCAGCCCGAGGTGGCGACCGCGCTGTCGTTCACGGAAGGTCCCACCGTGGATCGCGACGGCAACGTCTACTTCACCGAGATGGTGTGGCAGCGGATCATGAAGCTGACGCCGGCCGGCGTGCTGTCGGTCTACCGCGAGCACAGCAACAACGCGAACGGACTGCTGATCGATCCGCAAGGCCGGCTGATTGCCTGCGAGGGCGCGGAATCGCAGCGCACCGGCGTCAAGCAGACGTTCAAGCCGCAGGTGACCCGCACGGACATGCGCACCGGCAAGATCGAAGTGCTCGCCGACAACTATCAAGGCAAACCGTTGGTCGGCCCCAACGACGTCTCGATCGACGGCAAGGGCCGCCTCTACTTCACCGATCTGACCGGCGGCGCCGTCTACCGGATCGACGCGCCTGGCAAACTGACGCGCATTCTGACGACGCCGGACATTCAGCGGCCGAACGGGATTCAGATCGCGCCCGACGATTCCAAGCTGTACGTGATCGAAGCGAACGGCGCCGAGGGCGGCGCGCGTATGATCCGTCGGTTCGATCTGCACGCCGATGGCACGGTCAGCAACATGCGCGTGCACTACAACTTCTATCCTGGCCGCAGCGCCGACGGCATGAGCATCGACACGCAGGGCAATCTGTACGCGTCCGCAGGGATGAGTCAGCTCCGGGGCACCTCGGAAACGCTCGACACGAAGACTGGCGTCTACGTCATCTCGCCGCAGGGGAAGCTGCTGAAGTTCATTCCGATCCCGGAGGACTTCATCACCAACAATGCATTCGGCGGACCCGACATGAAGACGCTGTACGTGACGGCCGGGAAAACGCTTTACAAGATCCGAACGGAGATCGCCGGCCTGCCTCGGTGAGCGTGCGATCGGCTCAGCGGCGGCTGCCGCCGGCGACGAGATCCACGTAGCCGTCGCTGATCGTGTCGTCGGGACTGGTGCCGAAGAGCGCGAGCAGTTCGGTGATGACGCCGGCCTTGTCCTCGGCGTCGCGCCGCGACCAGGTTCGTGATTTGAGCTCGATGAAATAGCCGTCGCTGGCCGGCTTCAACAGCCGATCGAGATGGACGTAGAACTCGACGCCGCGGTAGACGAGGAGCCAGCGGCGACGATCCTTCTCGATCACGTGCTCGGCCGACGGCCGGAAGTACTCGCGGTAGAACCGGGTCGAGTGCGTCGCCGGCGCGTAGTAGCGCGATCGAAAGAGCAGCACGGCGCCGAATTCCTCCTCGCGCGTCCGGCCGGTGAGGGTCAGGCGCGAGCGCGCGTTGGTGACGTTGCCGGCCTCGTCCAGGAACTCGTCTTCGCGGTATCGCAGCCACCCCTGCTCCGGATCCTCGAACGACCAGTAGGTGTCGTACTGATGATAGTGGCTCGATCGGACGAGCGTCACCTTCTTGCTTCGGACGACCGACAGCACCTGTGCGTCTGACGGCACGCGCGCTTTGACCTGGACCTCGAAGCTCTCCTGCTCCACCGCGCCGCCGACGGCGACGAGTTTCTGCAGCACGCTCAGCTCGCGGCCGCTGAGGAAGGCGTCGACGCGTCTCGCTTCGTGCTGCGCCGCCCCTCGCAGCTCGGTCTCGTCGAGCGTGAGCAGCTGCCGATCGCGCATCAGCCATCGCCCGTTGCACATCACGTCGACGACGTCGGTCGACTTCGAGGCGTAGACGATCCGCGCGTAGAGCGCGTTGGGATCGCGATCGAAGGACGGCACGTTGTGAAGCGTGTCGACGTCGATGATGATGAGATCGGCGCGCTTGCCCGGCTCGAGCGATCCGGTGAGGTGATCCATGTGCATCGCGCAGGCGCCGAGCCGCGTCGCCATGGTCAGCGCCTCGCGCGCCGGCAACGCGGTCGGATCGCTGGTGGTGCCCTTCGCGAGCAGCGCCGCCAGCCGCAGCTCTTCGAACATGTCGAGGTCGTTGTTCGATGCCGGGCCGTCCGTGCCGATGCCGACGTGCAGTCCGAGCTCCCGCATTCGCGTCACCGGCGCGATGCCGGCGCCGAGCTTCAGGTTGCTCGTCGGATTGTGCGCGACGCCGGCGTTGAGGTTCTTCAACTGACGCATCTCGCCCTCGTCGACGTGCACGCAGTGCGCGGCGAGAACTTTGGCGTCGAGCAGGCCCTGCTTCTTCACCCACGGCACGACGGGCATGCCGTGAACGCGCCGCGAGTCTTCGACCTCCTGAACGGTTTCGGCGAGATGCGTGTGCAGCGGGACGTCGAACTCGATGGCGAGCTCGGCGCAGGCGCGCAGAATGTCCGGCGTGCAGGTGTAGGGCGCGTGCGGCGCCGGTCCCGGCACGATCAGCGCGTGCCCGCGCCACTTCTCGATGAACGCCCGCGCCAGCGCCAGCGATTCTTCGTAGCTCTTCGCATCGGGTGTCGGGAAACGCAGCACCGTCTGCGCACACAGCGCCCGCATGCCGGCCTCGGCCGTGGCTTCGGCGACCGCCTCCTCGAAGTAATACATGTCGGCGAAGCAGGTTACGCCCGAGCGGATCATCTCCGCGCAGCCGAGGCGCGTCCCGAGCCTGACGAAATCCGGGCTCACGAATTCGCGTTCGACCGGCATCATGTAGCCCATCAGCCAGACGTCGAGGCGCAAATCGTCGGCGAGTCCGCGCAGCAGCGACATCGGGACGTGCGTGTGCGCGTTGATCAGCCCGGGCATGACGACGCGATGCTGGCAGTCGATCGTCTCCGCGCCTTCGTAGGAAAGCGCGACCGGTCCGACCGCGATGATGCTGTCGCCTCGAATCGCCACGGCGCCCGAGCGGTGCATCGTGAACCGCTCGTCCATCGTCAGGATGACGGCGTTGGTGAGCAGGACGTCGCAGTTCACGGCGTTCGCGGCAGCATCGCGTCGCGCATCGCGGTGTTGTAGACCATCACGGCGACGACGATCGCGGCCTGCCGCAGATCCTCCGGGATCAAGTGTTCGAACGTGTCCATGTTGGTGTGAAGAGTGCGCGTCACATAGTCGAGCGGATCCTGTGTAAACGAGATCGCCGGAATGCCGACGTCGGCGAAGGGATGGCAGTCGCCGCCGCACGTCTCGCGGAAGAACGTGTCGGTGACGCCGATATCCGCGAGCGGCGCGACCCACGGCTTGAAGATCGGCGGCAGCGCCGGGTTGGGACCGAGCGCCATCGCGCGAATCCGTCCGCCGCCGGCGTCGACGTTGTAGACAGCGGAGATCCGGGCGTGATCGGGTTTCAGGACCGGTCGTCCGGTCCGCAGACGCATGAAGGCCGGCATGTTCATCTGCGCCGGCGTGGCCGAACGCGGCACCTCCGCGACATGGCGTCTGGCGTACTCCATCGAGCCGAGCACGCCCTGCTCCTCGCCCGTCCACAGCGCGATGCGAATCGTCCGTTTCGGCCTCACCTCGAGCGCGCGGAGGATTCGCATCGCTTCCATGACGATGACCACGCCCGCACCGTCGTCGGTCGCGCCGGTTCCGGCCGCCCAGCTGTCCAGATGCGCGCCGACCATCACCAATTCGTCCTTGCGCTGCGGATCGACGCCGGCAATGTCGCCGAAGACGTTGAACGCTTCCTCACGATCACCGGTGAACTCGACATCGACGTTCAGCTCGACCGTCACCGGGACATTGCGATCGAGCAGCCGCTTCATCCGGCCGTAGTGCTCGTTGGTCACGATCACGAGCGGCACGCGCATCGCGTGCTCTTTCCGGTAGGCGAACATCCCGACGAACGCGGCGTTGTGATCGACCCACATCGTGCCGCCGCTGATTCCGCCTCGCCGATGGTTGCCGCTCGGCGCGATCACCGCGAGCGCCCCTTCGTCGGCAAAGAAACGCCCGCTGCGCTCGCGCAGGGCGACCTGCGCGAACATCCGTTCGTCGTTGACGAATTCGCCGGCGGGCGGACCGGGATTGCGGGCCTCGGCGGCCAGCCGCTCGTCGTCGCGCCGCTCGAACAACGGCTGGTCGATCGGCGTCACATCGGGCATCCCCGGCGCCTGTCCCAACAGAACGATCTTTCCGCGCAGCTTGCCTCGCGGCACGGCGAATTCTCGCTCGTCGGTGAACCCACGGACGGCGATGACGTCGCCGGTGACCGGGCCGGGCGTCGCCGGCGACCATGGCGCGGCGGCGACGATGAACGTCGCGACGTCGGGCTCGATCATGCGCATCGAGATTCCACGCTGCTGCCAGCCGAACCCGAACTCCCCCCAACTCTCGGCGCGCACGTTCGACAGGCCCATCTGCGTCAGACGATCGACCGACCAGGCGGTCGCGCGCTTCAGATTGGGCGAGCCGGTCAAACGCGGACCGATGCCGTCGACGAGCTCGGCCGCATACTCCATGACTCGAGAGCGTGTGTTGCCCTCGTCTTTGATGCGCGCGTAAACGGCGAGATCCGGCCCGTCGCCCGCCGTCTGAGAAACGACGAGATATCCGATGGCCATCGCGAGCGCGACGCGCAACATGGCGGCAGATTAACACGCGCGGGTTGGCTTTGGACTAGACTGCGCGCCATGAACGGGCCAGTGCGCTCGCCCGCGCAGCAGTTCGCCGGTTTTCTCGCCCAGTTCTCGCCGGAGGTTCGCGCGGTCGCGAAGGCGGCGCTCGCCGCGATGCGCAAGCGCCTGCCCGGCGCAATCGAGTTCGTCTACGACAACTACTACGCACTCGTCGTCGGCTTCGGTCCGACCGAGCGGCCGTCCGAGGCGATCTTCTCGATCGTCATCTATCCGCGGCACGTCAGTCTATGCTTCCTGTTCGGCGCGGAGCTCGACGATCCGCAGAAGATCCTTCAGGGGAGCGGCAACCAGATCCGCCACATTCGTCTCGAAAACGCGGCGACGCTCGACCAACCGGAGGTCAAGATTCTGATCGCTGAGGCCATCAAAGGATCCGAGACGCCGTTCAAACGGACGGGTCGCCGGAGGATGCTGATCAGAATGGTGTCGGCGAAGCAGCGCTCGCGGCGCCCGCGGCCTCACGCGCGCGCGATCACTTCAGCTCGTAGGCGATGAGAATGACGAGATCCTCGTTGCCGACCTGCTTCAGGCCGTGCGAACTGCCCGGTCGCGTGAGCACCGCGGTACCCGGACCGATGTCGATCGGCTTGTCGTCGAGCGTCATCACGCCGCGGCCGCTGAGAACGTAGTAGACCTCGTCTTCCTTCTGCTCGTGGTAGCCGATTCCGGATCCGGGTTTCAACGCGCGTTTGCGGAACACGAATTTCATCCCCGGCGTCTTGTCGAAGAACGAATAGCCGACGGTCTGGCCGCCGCCGTTGTGCGTGCCCGGCTCGTTCTTCGCAATCTCGGCGTCGTGCTGCACGATGTAGCCGCCCTTCTGTTTTTGCGCATGCGCGGATGACGTGGCGACGAATACCGCCAGCAGCCACAACACAGAACGCTTGCTCATCGAATCCTCCCTCAGGGCAGCCGTGAAAGGCTGCGCTACCGATGTTGCGCCTCGGCTCGTGCCACTTCGGGTCCGGCTGAAGCCGGACGCGACCGACGTACGGAGTCCGCCTTCAGGCAGACCTCGGCGTCTCCGCGCGTTTCACTCTCGCGTCTTCGCGCGCATGTTTGACGCGAACGGCTTCCGGCCTCGCCGTGTAGAACTTGTCGAGGGGATAGCATCCCGAGACCATACCGAGTCGCGGACCGGTCGTGCAGTCGCTGAACGTCCTGCAGAACAGGCTCCGTTTCAGCGGCGCGCCCGCGAGCAGATCCGCCGGCAGATCGGGATATGACAAGACGATGCGGCCGAGGCCGACGAGATCCACGAGTCCGTGTCGAACGTTGTGCTGTGCGACGTACGGCAGCCACTCCTGCAGGTAGCTGTACGCCGATCCGACGAACACGAGCCGCGGGAACGCCTTCTTCAACCGCGCAGTGACCTCGATCTGTCTCGCGACGCCGCGAAGCGGATCCTCGGGCGGTTCGTAGCCGTCGAGCGGCGGAAACATCGCCGGCCGCTGCACGTGCGGGTTGTAGTACGGGCTGCCGCCGCTGATGCACACCCACCGGATGCCAAGCGCTTCGAGCATCGCGAGCACGGCGCGACATTCGTCGAGCGCGTCCTCGATCCGATCGTCATCGTCGACGACGCAGAAGCCGGCGCCGATACGTGGGTCCGCCCCGTCCGGCTCGCCGACGCCGTCGTCGCCTTTCCGGTACGGAACGGTATCGAACGCCGACAAACGAACGACGATCGCGAGGCCCGGTACGTTCGCCTTGATCCCCTCGACGATCGTCCGCATGAAGCGCGTGCGATTCTCCAGCGATCCACCGTAGCGTCCCGGGCGGCTGCGGGCGCCGAGCAGCTCGTGACCGAGGTAGCCGTGGCACGCCTTGACGTCGACGAACTGAAAGCCCGCATCGCGCGCGAGCCGCGCGGCGGCGATGAATTCGTCGACGAGTCGATCGAGCTCGTCATCGCCTAGTACACGAACGCCGCCTGGGACTCGTTTGTCGAGGAGCGGGTGTGTCGTTGCCGCGAGCGGCTCGGGACGATCGTAGACGTTCGGCCGTGCGTAGCGGCCCGAGTGCGTCAGCTGCAGGCCGATGTAGAGATCGCCGTCGGCGTTCGATCCGAACCGCTCGCGGTGCGAGGCGATCAGCGTCTCGCGCAGCGACGCGATCGACCGCTCGGTCGCCGGCGTGATCAACAGCTGATTCGGATTCGCGCGGCCATCATGACGAACGGCGACGGCTTCCCCGCCCCAGACCAGCTTCGCGCCGCTGATGCCGAAGTGGCGCCAGCGGCGCCGCGTGAGATCGCTTGGCTCGCCGTCGGGCGTACCGTCCCAGCCTTCCATCGGCAGGATGCAGAAGCGATTGCCGACGCGGACGCCTCCGACCTCGATCGGCTCGGCGAGCGGCGACCGCTGCGGCGGGTCGAGCGCGTCGTCGAATGCCAGGCGGATCGCGGCGCGATCGAGATGCGCGCGGAAGGCGGCGGCCGTCTTCAACGAGGCGACGCGGGGGAACTCACTCATGAGTCGCGCTCATCGGCGTCGCCCAGGCCGCGCCGCCCGGGAAACGATGCATCGCCCGCGACTCTGGCTTGATCTCGATGCTGTAGCCGGGCTTCATCGGCGGCATGTAGCGGCCGCGGCGGATGACCACCGGATCCTCGAAATGCTCGTGGAGATGATCGACGAACTCGATCACGCGGTTCTCCATCGAGCCGGTCACGGCAATGTAGTCGAACATCGAGAGATGCTGCACGTATTCGCAGAGGCCGACGCCGCCGGCATGCGGGCAGACCGGGATGCCGAACTTCGCCGCCATCAGAATCACGGCCAGGTTTTCGTTGACGCCGCCGAGGCGGCAGCTGTCAATCTGACAGAAATCGATCGCCTTCGCCTGCAGCAGCTGCTTGAAGACGACGCGGTTCGCGCAGTGCTCGCCGGTCGCGACGCCGATGCCGAGCTCACGCACCGCCTTCGCAATCGTCGCGTGGCCAAGCACGTCGTCCGGGCTCGTCGGCTCCTCGATCCACCAGAGATCGAAATCCGACAGCTCGCGCACTCGATCGATGGCTTGCTCGACGTCCCACTGCTGGTTCGCATCGATCATCAGCTTGCGCTCGCGGCCAATCTGGTTCCTGACCAGACCGACCCGCCGCCGGTCGTCCTCAGGTGTCCCGCCGACCTTGACCTTGAAGTGTGCGAACCCATCGTCGAGCGCCTCGCGGCACAGCCCGCGAATCAACGCGTCCGAATATCCCATCCAGCCGACCGACGTCGTGTACGCCGGATAGCCCGAGCGCAACAGCTCCGCCTGCCGCGCCGCTTTCGTCGCCGCCTGCCGCTCGAGGATCGCCATCGCCTCATCGCGCGTGATGGCGTCGGTGATGTAGCGGAAGTCGATGCACGACACCAGCTCCGCCGGCGTCATGTCGGCGAGCAGCTTCCACACCGGCTTGCGCGCGGCCTTCGCGGCGAGGTCCCACAGCGCGTTCACGATCGCGGCGAGCGCGAGATGGATGACGCCTTTCTCCGGCCCCAGCCACCGCAGCTGTGAATCGCCGGCGAGGCGGTGCCAGAACGCGGCGAAGTCCGCGGTGATATTCGCGAGACGCTGGCCGACGACGAGATGACGGAAGGCCTCGATGGCGGCGGCGACGACTTCGTTGCCGCGGCCGATCGTGAATGTCAGCCCGTGACCCTCGAGGCCTGCGTCGGTTCGCAGCACGACGTAGGCGGCGGAGTAATCGGGATCGACGTGCACCGCGTCCGAACCCGCGTGGGTGCGGGAGGTCGGGAAGCGAAGGTCGAGGACCTCGAGATCAAGAATCGTCATCCCGCTGCTTCCCTTTGTGTCCTTTGTCCCCTTTGTGTCCTTTGTGCCCACTAGGTGGTCGTCTGCCGCCATCGATCCAACGCCACCGCCCCCACGATGATCGTGCCAGTCACGATCTGCTGCACCCAGTTCGGCAGCCCCTGCTGCGAACAGCCTACCTGAATGACAACCATGATCGCCGCGCCGGTCAGCGTGCCGAGGACGCTCCCTTTGCCGCCGAGCAGGCTGCCGCCGCCGATGATGACCGCCGCGATCACGTCGAGCTCGAGACCGACCGCAACCGTCGGATCGCCGACCGACAGCTGCGAAAACTCCATCACCCCGGCCACTCCGGCCAGCGCCCCGCCCAGCGTGTAGACCGCCACCTTGCAGAGGTCGATTCTCACCCCACACAATCGCGCGGTCCGTTCGTTCGATCCGATGGCGAAGAGGTGCCGGCCGAATTTCGTGTAGCGCAGCATCAGCGCGACGACGATCGCCAGTGCCGCGGTGATCCAGATGCCGGTCGGCAGCAGCAGTCCGCGGCCGTCGCGCGCCGTCCGCAGCAGATCGTTCAACCACGTCATCGGCGCTTCGATCCGCCGCTCGTCGGCGAGCCCCTTGGCCGCGCCCCGGACGAGCAGCATCGTCCCGAGCGTGACGATGAACGGAACGACGCGCAACTGCGTGATCAGCAGACCATTCATCACGCCGCACATGGCGCCGGCCGCCATCGCACCGATCGCCGTCAGCGCCGGTCCGTGCGTCTTCAGCAGCAGCGCGACGACCACCGTGCTCAAGGACACGATCGACCCCACCGACAGGTCGATTCCGCCCGACACGATGATCATCGTCATGCCGAGCGCGGCGACGGCGACGATCACCGTCTGCCGCGCCATCAGCTCGACGTTCGCCGGCCGAAAGAACGCCGGGCCGACGAGCGCGCCGAAGATCAGCGCGACGACGGCGAGTCCGACGAGCACACCGGCGACGCTCGTTCCCGGAACGAAACGCCGGCCCGTCATGACGCGGCGCGCGCGCCCGACGCCTCCATCAGCAGCGCGTGTTCGGTCCACTCGGACACCGGCCGCGCCGGACCGAGCCGTCCGCGCGACATCACCGCAATCCGATCGCAGACGCCGAGCAGCTCCGGGAAGTAGC
>DAIUKO010000268.1:0-6064 GCA_036848175.1 Vicinamibacterales bacterium
CCACGCGCGGCGCGCGTGCGCCGCGGTGTTCCGAGCGTCGAGCGTCGACGTCGCCTTCGTGAACGGGCGGAACACCGCGTTGAGATCGAGCTGCTGGTGCGTCGCGTACGGCGCCGCGCTCGTCGACATCGTCGCGGTGATCGCGATGAGCGGCGATCGATCGAGGAACGCATTGGCGACGCCGAGCGTCAGGTTCATCGCGCCGGGGCCGAGCGTCGAGACGCAGACCGCCGGCTTGCGCGCGATCTGTCCCGACGCATCGGCCATGAAGGCCGCGACCGCTTCGTGCCGGACGAGCACGAACTCGATACCGGCCTTCCGCGCCGCCTCGATGAAATCCAGAATCTCTCCGCCCGGCAGGCCGAACATCCGTTCGACGCCGGCATCACGAAGCGTGGCGGCAAGTACCTCAGCGCAGGTCGGCATGGCCGGTGAGTATAATCGCGCATGATTCGGAGCTGGAGACAGTGTTCCTGATGCTTGATGACGCCGTCGAACAAGCGCAGGCCATCCGCGTCGAGCTCGAAAGCGCCCCGCATCTTTCCCGCCAGCGTCTTCTGCGATAATCGCAGCCGAAGCCATCGGTCGGCCAAAAGCCTTCGCGCGACGTCGTCGCGGACCATCGGAGGACACCATGAAATCGATCGCGATTCGTTCGGTCGCCGTCGCGACGCTCCTCATTGCGGCGTCGTGGGCCGTTCACACGCAGGACCGGCAGGAATCCACCAGCGACAAGGCCGCTGCGCCCGCGACGCTGATTCTCGAGAAGGCCGAGACGATCGAGTTCACGACCGACGAAGGCACGTGGATGTCGCTCGACGTCTCGCCCGACGGCAAGACGATCGCATTCGATCTCCTCGGCGATCTCTACACGCTGCCGATCGACGGCGGGACGGCGATGCGAATCGCCGGCGGCATGTCGTTCGACAGCCAGCCGAGGTTTTCACCCGACGGGAAGACGATCGCGTTCCTGAGCGACCGCAGCGGCGTCGAGAGCCTGTGGACCATGAACGCCGACGGTTCGAATCCGCGCGCGGTGACCAAGGATCGACCGACGCAGGATCGCCCCCAGGACATGCTGTCGCCGTCGTGGACCGCGGACGGCCAGTACCTGCTGGCATCGAAATCGCGCGCACCCGATCCGACCTTCGGCGTCTTCCTGTACGACAAGGACGGCGGCACCGGCATCCGCATCGGATCGGCGCCGCCGCCGCAGCAGCCGCCGGGCGAGGGCGGTGGTCCGCCACGGCCGGCGCCGAACCGCATGGGCGCGGTGGCGTCGCCCGACGGCAAGTTCATCTACTACGCGGAGCGGATGGGCAGCTTCACCTACAACGCGCGCTTTCCACTCTGGCAGATCGTCCGCTTCGATCGTGAAACCGGCGACACCGCGACCATCACCAACGCGCAGGGGAGCGCGATGCGTCCGCTTCTCTCGCCCGATGGCAAGTCGCTCGTCTTCGCCACGCGATTCGAGACCGGCACCGGCCTGCGCATTCGCGATCTCGAAACTGGCGACGAGCGCTGGTTGATCTATCCAGTGACGCGCGACGATCAGGAATCGCGCGCCACGCGCGACACGATGCCCGGATACGCGTTCCTGCCCGACGGCAAGTCGCTGGTCGTGCCCATCGACGGTCACATCCATCGAGTGGACGTCGCCAGCGGACGCTCGCGGATGATTCCGTTCACGGCAAAGGTCGAAGCCGACATCGCGCCGCGTCTGTTGTTCGAAAACCGCATCGACGATGGGCCCGTCGTGCGCGCGAAATTGATCCGCTGGCCGGCGCTCTCACCCGACGGCAGGCGCGTCGTCTTCAGCGCGTTGAACCACCTGTGGATCATGGATCTGCCGAACGGACGCCCGCAGCGGCTGACGAACCTTTCACAAGGCGAGTTCATGCCGACCTGGTCGCCCGATGGACGATATGTCGCCTTCGTCACGTGGTCGAGCGAAGGCGGTCAGCTGTTCCGGATCAGCGCGACTGGAGGCAGCCAGCCCGAACAGCTCTCACGCTACGCCGCGTACTACTCCGAGCCGGTCTACACGCCGGACGGCGCGAAGATCGTCTACGTCACCGGCACGAGGGCCGATCAGCTGTACGCCGATCTGCGCTACATCCAGGCGGAACACAGTGACATCCACCCGGACGACGCCGCCGTCGCGGAGATCGGCGGCATTCGCGAGACGGCTGACCGGGATCTGCGGTGGATTCCCGCCGGCGGCGGCGAGTCGACACTGATCGCGTCGACGCAGGGCGGCTCGTCGCCGCACTTCGCCAACGACAGCGTCCACATCTACCTCACCGGCCGCCGCGGCCTGAGCTCGATCCGGATCGACGGATTCGATCGCCGTCAGCTCGTCGAGATCAGCGGCGCCGGCGCCGGCATCAATCCGCCGGCCGCCTCGGAAATCCGCGTCTCGCCGGACGGACGGCAGGCGTTCGTCAGCCTGCAGAACAAGCACGTGATCGTCGGCCTGCCGCGCACCGGCAAGGAACCGATCAAGATCAGCATCAAGGGCAAGGACGATTCGGTCGTGCCGGTGAAGCGCCTGTCGCGCGAAGGCGGCGACTATCTGTCCTGGACCGCTGACGGCAAGGCGGTCGTGTGGGCGCTCGGATCGACGATCTACCGTCAGGCGCTCGCCGCCGACGCGCCTGAAGCGATCGCGCCGGTGGTCGAAGCGCCGCGCGCGCGGCCGAGCGGATCGATCGTGCTCACCGGCGCGCGCATCGTGACGATGAAGGGCGCGGCGAACGACGACGTGATCGAGAAGGGCGACGTCGTCATCACCGACAACCACATCGTCGAGGTCGGCGCCACCGGCAAGGTCGCGCGGCCGGCCGGCGCCCGCATCGTCGACGCCATCGGCAAGACGATCATTCCGGGATTCGTCGATGTTCACTCGCACATGTGGCCGCCGCACGGCGTGCATCAGACGCAGGTCTGGCAGTACCTCGCCAACCTCGCCTACGGCGTCACGACCACGCGCGATCCGCAGACCTCCACCAACGACGTGTTCGCGTACTCGGATCTCGTCGAAACCGGCGACATCATCGGCCCGCGCGTCCTCGCGACCGGGCCCGGCGTCTTCAGTTCATCGGGTCTCGACGACAAGGACGCGACCGCCGCCTTCATCAAGCGCTACAAGGAGGCGTACAAGACCGACACGATCAAGCAGTACGTCGCCGGCGATCGCATCGTCCGGCAGTGGATCATTCTGGCGGCGAAAGAACATCGACTGATGCCGACCACCGAAGGCGCGCTCGACATGAAGCTCGATCTGTCGCAGATGATCGACGGCTACACCGGGTCCGAGCACAGTCTGCCGATCCAGCCGCTCTACAAGGACATCACGCAGTTCGTCGCCAGGACGCACACGTTCTACACGCCGACGACGCTCGTCGCCTACGGTGCGCCGTTCTCCGAGAACTACTACTTCGAGACGACCGCGAAGCTGCACGACGATCCGAAGATGCGCCGCTTCATCCCGCACGAGCTCTACGACACGATGGTCCGCCGCCGCCCGCAGTGGTTCCTGGCGGAGGAATACGGGCATCAGGGGATCGCGAAGGGCGTCGCCGACGTCGTGCACGCGGGCGGGCGCGTCGGCCTCGGCAGCCACGGCCAGTTCCAGGGGCTCGGCGCGCACTGGGAAATCTGGAACCTGCAGTCGGGCGGCCTGACGCCGCACGAGACGCTGCGGGTCGCGACGATGTTCGGCGCGGAGGCGCTCGGCCTGCAGAAGGATCTGGGGTCGATCGAAAAGGGCAAGCTGGCGGATCTGCTCGTGCTCGACAAGAACCCGCTGACCGACATCCACAACACGCTGACGATCAAATACGTGATGAAGAACGGCGAGCTGTACGAAGCCGACACGCTCGACCGGATCTGGCCGTCGCCGAAGAAGCTCGATCGGCAATACTGGTGGAATGGCGCGCCCGCGATCCGATCGTCGACGCTCGACGATCGGCAGCCGTAGCGCGAAGGTTTTGGAACGAATCCGTTTCCTATCGCCAATGGCCGTGATGGTCGCGTCGATCGCAGCGGCCCAGCAGCATCCGCCGATCGATGCGACGGTCACCGGCAAGACGATCGCCAGCCCGGTCGGGTACTCGAATCCGGCGCTGCGGATGAGCGGGCGGATGGAGCTCTCGCCCGGAAATCGTTTCTACGTCGTCGAGCTAACCGTCGGCGAGAGCGATGTCGCCGCCGAGCTCGACAGCTTTCGTCTCGTCGTCTCTGATGGAGCCGACTACGTCGCGGTTGCGGCCGGAGGCGGCGCCAACCTGCTGTTTCCGATCGACAAGCTGCCGATGGGCCACGAGATGACGCAGATTCTCCCGATCGACGGCATCATCGCCGTCACGCGCAACAGCACGACGAGCGTCATCGTGGAGACGACGCCGAAGGCGACACTGGCGCTGCTCTACGAAATCCCGGCGGGTGCGACGGTCACCGGAGTCAAGCTTCCCGACGGGACCTCGCACCCGCTGAAGTGAACGGCTATGGCAGGACTGCCGTGATGTTGCGCTTCGGGACTTGTCCGACCGGGATCTGCGTGAGCTCCTTGTGCGTCGTCAGATCGATCACCGACACGGAATTCGAGCCGGCGTTCGCGACGTAGGCGCGCTTGCCGTCGGGTGTGAGCGTCACCCAGTCTGGATGATGGCCGACCTTCGCTTCCCCCGTCATTTTCAGATCGGGCAGTGAGAAGGTGTAGATCCGAGAGTTCATCTTGCTCAGCACGCAGAGCGTCTTGCCGTCGCTGGTGACGGCGAGGCCGTGCGCCGGCGCGCCCTGCAGCCCTTCGGTCACCTTCTCTTCTTTCGAGACTTCCGGCAGTTTGATCTCTTCGCCGAGCTTGTGCGTCGCGAAGTCGATCGTCGTGAAGCCGTTGAAGCCTGAGAGCTGCAGGAAGATGCGCTTGGTGGAGCCGTCCGGATTGGTGTCGAACGTCATCGGACGCACGCCTTCGCGCGTCGGCACCGTCCACAGGATCTCTTCCGTCTTCTGATCGATCACCGTCACCTTGCGCCCCGGGATCGACCCGGCGACGACATGTTTGCCGTCCGGCGTCACGTAGACGTTGTGAATGCCGCCTTCGGTGCGGATGCTCTTCACGCGCGTCAGCGTCGTCGTGTCGATGACGTCGACCGCGCCGGCGCCGGCGACGATGGCGGCGTAGACGCGTTTGCCATCTTTGCTGACCGCGATGTTGTTCGGGTGATTGGTCAGCGGGATGTGCTTGATGACCTTGAGCGTCTTGAGGTCCGCGACGTCGACGGTGGACTCGGCCTCGTTGGTGATGTACAGGCGGCTGCCGTCCGGCGCGGCCGCGGCGCCGTGATTGACCTCGATGTCCTTGATCTCGCCGACCACCTTATTCGTGGCCGGATCAATCAGCATCACGCTGTCGCCGGCGGCGTTGGTCTGGACGATGCGGACGGTCGAGGCCTGCAGGGTCAGGGTAGTGAGGATGGCAAGGGCCAGGGCCACAGAACATTTGGTGATCATGGCACCACACTTTAAACTACCCGGCCATGTGGCTGATCCTCTTTTTAACGATGCTTCCGCAGACGTCCTCCACCCTCGACTACGACTACTTCAAAACCAAGGTGCAGCCGCTGCTGCTCGAGAAACGGCCGGGCCATGCCCGCTGCTCGACGTGCCACGGACGCAGCACCGCATTCCGGCTGGCCGAGCTGCCGAAGGGACGCACGGCGTACACGGAGGAAGAAACCCGGAAGAACTTCGAGGCGGCGAGCCGCATGGTGCTGCCCGGCGTGCCGCTGAAAAGCCGGCTGCTGACCATGCCGCTGGCGCACGAGGCGGGCGGCACGGAGTTCCACCCCGGCGGCAAGCACTGGGAGTCGCAGAGCAATCCGGAATGGAAGGTGCTCGCCGAGTGGGTGAAGAACGCCGCGACCTCGGGACGGTCACCGGGCCAATGACTCGATTGCGGATTGAGGATTGCGGATTGCGGATTTATTGAGGATTGTTGTGGATTCAATCGTCAATAGATCCGCAATCCGCAATCCGCAATCCGCAATGACGTGCG
>DAIUKO010000268.1:6164-10960 GCA_036848175.1 Vicinamibacterales bacterium
TCCACGCCAATCGTCCAGATACGCGCCTGTTTCTCGCCGAACACGAGGGGCGGGCGATCGCCACGGGCGCGCTCAGCCTGAGCAACGGGGTGGCGCTGCTCGCCGGCGCAAGCACGATTCCCCAGGGCCGGGGCCGCGGCGCGCAGCTGGCGCTGCTCGCGAGCCGTCTGTCGTACGCGGTCGAGCACGGCTGCGATCTCGCGATGATGTGCGCGCTGCCGGGCAGCGGGTCGCAGCGGAACGCCGAGCGCCACGGGTTCCGCATCGCCTACACGCGCGCCAAATGGCGCCTCATCCAAAATGCCTCTGGTACAGAGAGGAAAAACTGTTCATAATAGAGCCCACTGAGACACGGGCGCGGCGCCCATCCGGGCGTCCCTGATCAAGGAGACGACATGGCGAAGAAAGCGACGAGCAAGCGGAAACCGAATGCGGCATTTATGAAGCCCGTCACGCCGGACGCCGCGCTGTCCGAGGTCGTCGGCTCGAAGCCGCTTCCGCGAACCGAGCTGACCAAGAAGTTGTGGGCCTACATCAAGAAGAACAAGCTCCAGGATCAGAAGAACAAGCGGATGATCAAATCCGACGACACGCTCAAGGCGGTGTTCGGCGGCAAGGCGCAGGTCAACATGTTCGAGATGACCAAGCTGGTCAGCCGGCACGTCAAGTAACGCGGCGCCTTCGAGACATGCACGTTGTGGGCGGCGATCGAACAGATCGCCGCCCTTTTTTCATTCATGATTGCCGACATCAACGGCTGTCAGATCGCCTACGACGTGCGCGGTGACGGCGATCCGCTGCTGCTCCTCCACGGCGGCATGGGCGCGGGCGCCGACTGGACGTACGTCTTTCCCACCGACCCGAGCGGATTCCGCGTCATCGTGCCCGACCTGCGCGGCCACGGCGCGTCGACGAATCCGTCGGGCGCGTTCACGTTCCGGCAGGCGGCGCTCGACATCCTCGCGCTGCTCGATCGGATCGGCGTCGAGAAGGTGAAGGCGATCGGCTTGAGCGGCGGCGGCATTACGCTCCTGCACATGGCGACGCTGCAGCCCGCGCGGATCGAGTCGATGGTCGTCGTCAGCGCGCCGCCGTACTTCCCCGCGCAGGCGCGCGCCATCCAGGCGAAGTTCTCGGAAGAGATGCTCTCCGAGAACGAGCGGCAGGCGATGCGCCGCCGCCACGTGCACGGCGAGGATCAGATCCGGATGCTCGTCGAGCAGACGCGCGGCTTCGCCGCGAATTTCGACGATGTGAATTTCACGCCGCCGCTTCTGTCGACGATCACCGCGGACACGTTGATCGTGTTCGGCGATCGCGACTTCCTGTATCCGGTGTCGATCGCCTTCGAGCTGAGCGCCGCCATCCCCCGATCGTTTCTCTGGATCGTGCCGAACGGTCCTCACGGCCCGATCTTCGGGCCGCACACGCCGGCGTTCGTCGCCACGGCCACCGCATTTCTCCGCGGCGACTGGCGTACGCGCTGAACGACGAACCACGAAACAATCCACGAAACCACGAAAACACGAAACCTCGAAACCACGAAACCTCGAAACCACGAAACCTCGAAACCACGAAACAACGACCAAGGTTATCTTTTTCGTGGTTTCCGTTTTTCGCGTTTCCATGTTCTCGTGTTCGTGCTGTCGCTTCGTGGTTTGACACGCTCCTAGAGTATTCTCGTCGGCGGTGACCAACATCGATCTCGCGCGGCGCTACGTGTCGCTGGTCGCGAATCCTGCGAGCACGTTCGACGAGATTCGAGAGATGTACGCCGATGCACTCGAGTGGCGCGAGATGCCGAATCTGTTCGCGCCGAACGGACGCACCAACACGCTGGCCGGCGTTGCCGCGGCGTGGCGCAAAGGGCGCGAGGCGGTGATCGATCAGGTCTACGACATCCGCAGCGCGATCGCCGACGGCGACATCGTCGTGCTCGAGCTGTCGTGGCAGGGCACGATGAAGAAGACGCTCGGGCCGTTCGACCGCGGCACCAGGCTGCGCGCGGAACTGGTCTCGATCATGCGATTCAGCCACGGAAAAATCATCAGTCAGACCGACTATCCTTGCTACCATCCGATCGCAACATGAACTCACGCCGGTTTCTTCCTGCGCTCATCGTCCTCTTCGTCGGCAGCGGCTGCGCCGCGTTGATCTATGAAATCGTCTGGTTCCAGCTGCTGCAGCTCGTCATCGGGTCGTCGTCGATCTCGCTCGGCATCCTGCTCGGCATGTTCATGGGCGGCATGTGTCTCGGCAGCCTGCTGCTGCCGCGCGTGATTTCGGCGCGCCAGCATCCGCTGCGCGTCTACGCCTTTCTCGAACTGGGGATTGCCGCGCTGGCGATTCTGATTCTGTTCGGCATGCCGCTCATCGGCGGCCTCTACATGCTGGGCGCCGGGTCCGGCGTCGCCGGCATCGTCTTTCGCGGCGTGATCGCCGGGATCTGTCTGCTGCCGCCGACGATGCTGATGGGCGCGACGCTGCCGGCGATCTCGCGGTGGGTCAGAGCGACGCCGGAAGGCATCGCCTGGCTTGGGTTCTTCTACGGCGGCAACATCGCCGGCGGCGTCATCGGCAGCCTCGCCGCCGGTTTTTATCTCCTGCGCGTGTACGACGTCACGACGGCGACGTTCACCGCCGTCGCGCTCAACGTGATCGTGGGCTCTCTCGCCTTCGCGTTCTCGGCGGTGGCGGAGTACGAGCCGTTGGCCGGCCGCATCGGATTCGCGCCGCCGCCGCCCGAATCGGACCGCGCGGCTGCGCCGTCATCGGATCCTTCTCGATCATCGGCGGTGTCCGGTTTCAGCCGGACCCTTAACCCGAGCCGGACCTCGCCGAAACGAAAAGGCGACTGGGCCGTCTACGTCACGATCGCGTTGTCAGGGTTGACCGCTCTCGGCGCTGAAGTCATCTGGACGCGAATCCTTTCGCTGCTCTTCGGCGGGACGGTGTACACCTTCGCGCTGATCCTCGCCGTCTTCCTCGTCGGTCTCGGCATCGGCAGCACGCTCGCGTCAGCGCTGCTTCGCGGTGCCGTGAACCCGCGGCGCGCGCTCGGCTGGTGTCAGCTGTTTCTCTGCGGCACGTTTGCATGGGCGGCATATCAGTTGAACGTGTCGCTGCCGTACTGGCCGATCAATCCGTCGATCGCGACGACGCCGTGGTTCACGTTCCAGCTCGATCTCGTCCGCTGTCTGTGGGTCGTGCTGCCGGGCGCGATTCTGTGGGGTGCGAGTTTTCCGCTCGCGCTGGCGTCGCTCACTGCCAGCGATGAGGACGCCGCGCGGCTTGCCGGCGGCGTCTACGCGGCGAACACGGTCGGCGCGATCGTCGGGTCGATGGCGGCGAGCTTCGTCCTGATCCCATGGATCGGGAGTCAGCACGCCCAGCAGGTGCTGGTCGTCATTTCCGCCGTCGCGGCGCTGCTGATGCTCGAGCCGTCGTACGGCAAAGAGCCGGTGGAGATCGCCGGATACGCCGAGCAAGGAAATCCCGCGGCCGCGCCCCGTTCGACGACGGCGTCCTGGAATGTCGCCGGCACGGCGCTGCTCGCGGTCGCGATGGTTGCCGCCGGACTGCTGGCCCGCAGCATCCCGCCGTTGCCGGGCCTGCTCGTCGCCTACGGGCGCTACGCGGCGACGCGTGTCGGACAGGCGGACATTATTTATGTCGGCGAAGGCATCAACGCCTCGGTTGCCGTGTCGGAGCTGTCGAACGGCGTCCGCAACTACCACAACGCCGGCAAGGTGCAGGCGTCGAGCGAGCCGCAGGACATGCGGCTGCAGCGGATGCTCGGGCACCTGACCACGCTGATTCCGGAGAATCCGAAGAAGGTCCTGGTCATCGGCTGCGGCGCCGGCGTCACCGCCGGCGCGGTCTCGATCGATCCCGCGGTGGAGCACGAGACCATCGCCGAGATCGAGCCGCTCGTCCCGCGGGTCGTATCGACGTACTTCGCGCAGCACAATTTCGACGTCGTCCGCAATCCCAAGGTCCACGTGCGCATCGACGATGCGCGGCATTTCGTCGAGACGACGGACGAGAAGTTCGACGCGATCACGTCGGATCCGCTCGATCCGTGGGTGAAGGGCGCGGCGATGCTGTACACGCGCGAGTTCTTCGAGATGGCGAAGCAGCATCTGAATCCAGGCGGCGCGGTGACGCTGTTCGTGCAGCTCTACGAGAGCAACACCGACGCGGTGAAGAGCGAGATCGCGACCTTTCTCGAAGCGTTCCCCAACGGGATCATCTGGGCCAACACCAACGAGGGCAAGGGCTACGACCTCGTGCTGCTCGGTCAGGTGAGCCCGACGAAGATCGACGTCGACAAAGTGCAGGCCAAGCTGCAGCGTCCCGAGTACGCGCCAATGGCGCAGTCGCTGCGTGAAATCGGCATGCACTCCGCGGTCGATCTGTTCTCGACCTATGCGGGCCGCAAGCCGGAGCTGCAGGCGTGGCTCAAGGATGCCCAGATCAACCACGACAGCAACCTCCGCCTGCAGTACCTCGCCGGCCTCGGCTTGAATCTCTATCAAGCCGACGTCATCTACGCCGACATGCTGCGCTACGTCTCGAAGATGCCGGACGACCTGTTCATCGCCTCCGATGCGACCAAGCAGCGGCTGTTCACCGCGATCATGAGCGCGCAGGGCAAGTAGCGGGCAACGGAGTAGGACGGAGGTAACGGAGTTCACAAACGGAGCAACGGAGTGAACGGAGGACGAACGGAGGGAGCGGGTCGACGCGCGCCGCTTCGCGGCGCCGATGACGGCATCGATCACGGATACAAGTCG